>JAPOUS010000187.1:19874-36606 GCA_026708525.1 Cellvibrionales bacterium | reverse complement strand
ATCATCCATGTATATTTTTTCCATGTCATGGTTATTTCATAAGATTTCTTCTTAACACTCGCGGTGTTGGTTAAAATACTAACGTTTGTCCCCTTAGTGATATCTTTTACTGTTGTCTCACTATCACTATTTGGCAACAAAAATAAATAACAATCTGTTGGGTTATCAAAACTTTTATTATTTATTTGTTGAGGTGTTTTTTCTGTAGCTTTTTGGCATTTATCAAAATGATCCAATAGCAATTTAGCACCATCACTCCCTTTAAATGCAAAATGAATGGGCAGCGGGGTTTCCATTTCTTTAAGTACAGATTTTGAAAATCCATATTGGCAAATGGTTATAAACAGTATGAGAAAAAAATGAAACTTCATTATTATTATCCTTTTTTACGTTCATTTTTAAAAATTATGTTATGTAAACTTAAGGGGGGCTACACTTGAAAACCTGAGAACCAAGAGAGTTTATCACCCTTTGCAAACCCTGCATTAGCACCAAAATAAGTACCATAAATAAAATACCGGTTTAAAAGGATAGACAACGCGAGGAATAGTCGAATAAACATCTTATTATTGTTATTGGCCGTTTATTCATTCGAATTACAGGCTAGCATACACGCTGGAAAGCTTAGAATAAATGGTATCCGCAATAGTTTCATCCGCTTCTTCGATGCTTGCTAAAATATCACTCAGATGCTCATTATCTTCCCGCCCATGCCATTGTTTTTTGTATTCGCCGGTTTTATAGCCATTATCTTGTCGAAAGAAATTTAACACATTTTTCCCGACATATTGTTTAAACAGGTCATCAAAGGTGAGTTCTGACGCATTCATTAACGACCAAAAAACTGGCACATTAAATTTTCGGGTAGCGAGTAACGACTCAGCTAAGTCTTCACTGGCATCAATCACGCCCTGGTTTTTTACAGGACTTTTAAGATCTTCAATAATCTTATCGGCAATAGCTTCTGGCGCATCATCGGTTAACAACATACTTAAGCCAAAATGCCAAATATCCACGACTTCCAATTGCACTTGCGCCATGTCAGGCGTTTGTTTCTTCCACCATTTATAGCCAAAATGATCAATCAGTTCAGCCGTTTCAATCCAAGCCGCGCGAAAGAAGGCAAAGTTTTGTTCACGCCATTGTGGGTGAACCTTGGTATTCATCTTATCCTGCAAAGATAACATCACAAGTAATTCGGTTTTCATCATTTAACCTTTTGGTTCAAGATAAAACTAGCGCAGTAATTTACGCGTAAAAGCGGCCCATCGATAGAGTAAAGATTCAATCAATAGCTGCATATTCGGGTTACTTTGTGTCAAGGTTTCTGCTTTGGCTTCGTTGACACAATCAAAAAAAGGATAGAGCAATTCACTGAATTTTTCTTTAGCTGTTAATTCAACCAAAGCTCTCGATAATTGCTGATCGTTAGCACCACCAGCTGACACTTTACTCAAGGTAATACAGAGCGTTTGTAGATAATCCAACCACGCATTAGGATTATCTTTGATGATTTTTTCACCTAGCTCGACAATTCGTACCTCACCTTGCATCAATCGAATCAATTGATCAGCATAATTATCCAATGCCAGCAACCTATTGTCTTCATAGTACTGTTGAGCTTTTAACGGATTACCATCAGTAAATGAAAGCAGGCGATCACGATGGGCTTTTTCAGAGACACTTTTCGATAACCATAAATGCGCTTCTTCAAGGCTAGGCTTAGGCAAGGCTTGCTTTTGGCAGCGAGAAAGTATGGTAGGCAGCACTTGATGAATATCATTTGACTGCAATAACAGCAAAGTATTGGGCGACGGCTCCTCTAAGCATTTCAATAATGCATTGGCTGAATTGGCATTCATGGTTTCTATTGCCGTCATGGCGATGACTTTTATCTGACCAATTTGCGGTTTTTTCGTATCAAACTCAATCACTGCTCTCACCTGATCAATTTTAATACGTTTAGCGCCTTCCTCAACCGTAACATTTAATAAATCAGGGTGGGAGCCCGCTTGAAACAATAAACAGGATTTACATTGGCCACACGGTTTTTCATCCGCACTTTGACACAACAACGCACGAGTTAATCGAGTTAAAAACTGCTCGGTATCTTCAAGCCATTCACCAACAAATAAAATAGCATGTGGTAACTGCTTGGCTTGATTTCGCTCAATCAAGCCTTCAAACAACGATTGCATCCAAGGGAACAAATGGTTACTGCGCTCTGCCACTATCTACTCACTCAACCTTATTGAATTAAGCATCTCGCCACTGACTAACGCTATCATGCAATACCTTTTCAATATCAGACTGGACTTTGTCTAATGGCTGAGATGCGTCTATTAATACATGCGTTTCAGGCGAAGCAAGTGCTCGCTCACAGTAAATCTCTGCTACCCGCTCATGGAAATCGATAGACTCTTTTTCCATACGATCTAACGATTCTCTCTCATCTAATCGCTTACGAGTAACAGCTAATGGCGCATCGAGGATAATCGTCAAATCCGGCCGTAATTGACCTTGCACAAGATTTTCACAATCAGCAATTAATGATGATTCAATGCGGCGACCACCACCCTGATACGCATAGGTGGCATCAGTAAAACGATCGCAAAGTACCCATTCGCCCCGATTCAGGGCGGGTAAAATTTTTTGATTAAGGTGCTGCGCCCGAGCAGCGAAAATCAATAACAACTCACTCAACGCATTGACCGGCTCTTGCGCTTCTGCAAGCACTAATTGACGAATTTTTTCTGCGAAAGGTGTTCCGCCAGGTTCTCTAGTTGAAATAAAATCAATGGATTGTGATACCAAATACTGCTGAATAAATGCTGAATTAGTACTTTTACCTACCCCTTCTCCGCCGTCGAGCACAATAAATAGGCCCTTTTTAGGCTTAAGGGCAGCCGCTTGATTATCGACAGGCATTAAGGTTTCACTCTCCGTCTAACGTGATTAAGACTCAGGGGTTGAGCGATAATTCTTTTTATCGCGCATCAATTGATACTGCTTCACTGCCTTTTGGTGCTCAGGCAAGGTCTTGGTAAAAATATGGCTGCCATCACCTTTGGCAACAAAATATAGCATACCATTTTCCAATGGGTGCAACGCTGCTTTAATCGAATCTAATCCAGGTAAGGCAATCGGCGAAGGCGGCAATGCTTTAATTCGATAAGTGTTGTAAGGCGTATATTCTCGTAAGTGGGATACTTTAATATCCCCCCGATAACGCTCACCCATGCCATAAATAACAGTAGGATCTGCCTGCAAACGCATTTTTTTCTTTAAGCGGCCTACAAAAACACCGGCTATTTGCTGACGCTCAGAGGCAAGGCCAGTTTCCTTTTCGACAATGGATGCCATGGTCAATACCTGGTATTTATCCTTATAGGGTAAGCCTTTAGCCCGCTTTGGCCAGAGTGCATCCACCTCATCACGCATCTTAAATATGGCACGACGCAATAAGGTTCTATCTTTTGTTCCTCGTGGAAATTTATAGGTTGCAGGAAAAATCCAACCCTCAACGGTCTTGTAATTCTCAAAGCCTTTTATCCCATTAAAAAAAGATAAATAACTGTCTTCATCCAGGGTTGTTACTATGCCATCTTGTTTTTGCAGATGCTCAATAGCTTGTCTTGCCGTCCACCCCTCAATAAAAGTGACTTTATATTGCACCACTTTGTGTTTTACGATTTTATCGAGAAGCGTCAAGGGAGTGTCCCCTTTAACTATTTCATATTCGCCTGCTTTTATCTTCTGAGCCATATCGGTAAATCGAGCATACCAAATCAATAGATGAGGGTATTGGAATAGCCCCTGCTCTTTTAATTTTTGCGCAACCTTATAAACAGAATCACCATAAAAAACATCAATTTTTGAAGGTGTCTCGATAGGCATTGGTGCAGTAAGTTGTTTGAGAGAAACACCTACAAACAACATAAATAAAAAAGGTATTAGGCAAAGACTCAATAACCATTTAGATTTCATGACGCAACTCTCTAAGGTTCTGCAAGGCTATCTGCAGACGTTTTGTTATTTTTCCTATAGAAAAAAGCTTTTGATCAAACGCTATTACAGGTATCACCCCAATTAGGCTGTTGGTGATGAAAAGTTCTTCCGCATCCATAATAGTCGAAAAGGCGGTTTCTCGCACAGGGACATTGACAGTTTTTGCTAACTTTTCTATCACCAATTGCCGCATAATACCCTTTACACCACAAGCACTCAAATCCGGGGTTCGAATGCCTTTTTCATCGACAACAAAAAGATTGGTGAAGGTGCCTTCAATTAAATGGCCTTGGTTATCTGATAAAATACCTTCAAAAATATCTGGATCACTCCACTCGCGTCTCGCCATTACCTGGTCAAGACGATTTAAATGTTTTAATCCTGCAAGTTGCGGCTGACTCGCTAACGCCCACTGGCATGACCGAAGTTTTACACCTTCTTTTGCCATCATATCCGTACTCACAGCAAGCGGCGATAATAAAAGGATTCGATTAGCAACCGTACCATTTGGCACTCGATACCCTGACGTACTGCTTCCTCGAGAGATGATTATCTTAAGCCGAAGCTGCTTAGGAACATTTTTGGATTGATTAAGTGCCGCAAACAAATGATAGATGTCATTTTCAAGCTCAGTAAAATCAAGCGCAAATCCTAAAGTAAAGCACCCTTGTTGCAAACGCGCCAAATGCCTCTGTAGGAAATAAATATGTGGGGATTGATCCTGATAATCAACCAGAATGGTTTCAAAGAGGCCATCGCCAAAAGCCAATCCTCGGTCATCAATGGAAATCTTATCGGTTATATCGCCATTGACAGAGGATAAGCCTTTAAACAAAAGAACCTCGGTAAAGGATGGTTAGACTTTTTTGAAAATCAACGAGCCGTTTGTCCCGCCGAACCCAAACGAGTTGGATAATACACAGTCCGAGTTAAACGATTGCGCTTCATTTGGCACGTAGTTTAAGTTGCAACCTTCGTCGACATTATCCAAATTAATGGTTGGTGGTGCAATCTGCTCATTAAGGGCTTTAATAGCAAACACCGCCTCTAACGCACCGGCTGCGCCTAAGGCATGGCCGGTCATTGACTTGGTCGAACTCATCAGAACGTTTTGCGCGTCGCTACCAAATACCGCTTCAACCGCTTGTGATTCACCCGTATCCCCTGCTTTTGTCGAGGTACCATGAGCATTAATATAACCTATCGCATCCGTCGGAAGGGCCGCATCATTAATCGCATTTTGCATCGATTGCTGGGCACCTACACCCGATGGCATAGTGATATGGTAAGCATCACCACTCATGCCAAAACCCACCAGCTCACAATAAATTTTCGCGCCACGCTTAACGGCAGATTCGTACTCTTCAAGTACGATAACGCCAGCACCATCACCAAGCACAAAGCCATCTCGATCTTTATCCCAAGGGCGGCTAGCAGCTTGTGGATCATCATTGCGTTTAGATAGTGCGCGAGCAGCACAGAAACCACCTAGACCAACAGGTGTTGTCGCTTTTTCGGCACCACCTGCTAACATGATATCTGCGTCCCCGTATTGAATCATTCGAGCAGCCAAACCAATATTATGCGCGGCCGAAGTACAGGCAGTCGTAATCGCAATATTTGGCCCTTGCAACCCTAATTGAATCGATAAGTTGCCGGCGATCATGTTAATAATAGAGCCTGGCACAAAAAATGGTGAAACACGTCTCGGCCCTTTGGTATCAATGATGTGTTTACATTCTTCAATCATGGTCAGACCACCAATACCTGAACCCATGGCCACACCGGCCCGGTGAGCATTGCTCTCATCAATGATTAACCCGGAATCCTTAAACGCATCAAGACCCGCAGCAATACCATACTGGATGAACTCATCCATTTTTTTGGCTTCTTTTTCAGAAAAATAATCCGCCGCCGCAAAATCTTTCACCATGCCTGCAAAATGGGTAGCAAATGCACTGGTATCAAAATGTGTGATAGGCCCTATGCCGCTTTTTCCATTAACAACAGATTCCCAGGCCGATGCTACTGTATTGCCGACAGGCGACAAAATACCAAGGCCTGTAATGGCAACTCTTCTTTTGGACACAAAAACCTCCAAGCTAAAACAAAAAAAGCCGAGCTGAAACCAAGTTACACAAACTAAGCTACAGCGACGGCTTTCTACACATCCATTCCTAAAAAATAGAAATTAGGCTAAATTTTCTTCGATGAACTTGATCGCTAGTTGAACAGTAGTGATCTTTTCTGCTTCTTCATCAGGAATTTCAGTTTCAAATTCTTCCTCTAGCGCCATTACTAGCTCTACAGTATCCAAAGAATCTGCGCCTAAATCTTCTACAAATGAGGCTTCAGGCTTAACATCATCTTCTTTTACACCTAGCTGTTCAGCAACGATCTTCTTGACGCGTTCTTCAATACTACTCATGTCCAATTAACTCCAAAATAATTATCGCTCAGTCCAGTCGAACTGGTTTGGTTTGTAAATTAAGTCCTATTCGGGTGCTTGCTGTCAAGCAGTACTTAACTCTTGCGTCCAGATTATCCGGTTACGCGTAAACTTTTACCCATGCCTACATCTTTAAAGGCATTGTTACGGGCTATCGCCCTGCCAAACACCGATTACTTTATAACCACAACCGCTATTCAACAGAACGGCAAACATTGTACTCTTTTTTTAATTAAGAGAACAAGCTTTCATCAAGCCATGTACATACCGCCATTCACATGAATCGTTGTGCCAGTCACATAAGAGGCACTTTCTCCAGCTAAAAATGAAACAACACTTGCAATTTCAGATGGATCACCCAATCGCCCCAAGGGAATTTGACCTAACAAGGCGTCGCGTTGGGATTCTGGTAACTCTTTTGTCATATCAGTATCAATAAAGCCAGGCGCTACAGAATTAACAGTGATTGCACGAGAGCCCACTTCAGCTGCTAATGCACGGGAAAATCCATCGGCAGCAGCTTTTGTTGCTGCATAGTTCGCCTGCCCTGCATTACCCATCGACCCTACGACTGAGCTAATATTGATAATGCGACCAAAGCGTGCTTTAGTCATGCCTTTAATACACGCCTTAGAAACCGTGAATAACGCGTTAAGGTTTGTATCAATTACCTCATTCCACTCTGATTCTTTCATGCGCAAAAATAAATTATCGCGGGTAATGCCTGCATTGTTGACCAAGATAAGGGGCGCACCGAACTTCGCTGTAATATCTTTAACAACTTCTGCAACATTGTCTTTATCGGTAACATTTAGCACCATACCAGTGCCTTCACCTTCAAGGGTTTCAAGACGATGACTAATAGCTTCTGCCCCCTTAGCACTGGTCGCCGTACCGACAACCAAATACCCATCGCTGACTAATTGATCAGCAATGGCTGCACCAATCCCTCGAGAAGCGCCTGTCACTAAGGCGACTTTTTTATCACTCATAACATATCCTTTTTACAACTTTCTGACTATTTTTTACTTTAACAATGCAGCATCAATAGATTGGCAACTTAAGGATTTATCGATACGCTTGGCAAGGCCCGATAAAACCTTACCCGGCCCGCATTCGATCATCTCTTTGACACCCATCTGAGAAATAGTTCGTACACAATCTGTCCATTTCACAGGGCTATAGATCTGTTTCACCATCAAGGCTTTAATTTCATTAGGATCGGATTCTGTTTTCGCATGCACATTATGTACAACGGGGATTTTAGGCGTGTGAAAAATCAAATCGCTCATTGCCTCTTTAAGGTTAACACCAGCAGGCTGCATCAGATCTGTATGGAAAGGTGCGCTGACAGGTAACGGCATGGCACGTTTTGCACCCGCCTCTTTAAGCTTTTCGATCGCCAAATCAACCGCTGCTGCATGCCCTGCGATGACGACCTGGCCTGGCGAATTATAGTTAACCGCCTGCACCACGCCCGATTCTGTTGAGGTTTCAGCGCAAATTTTATCGATCACGTCATCATCAAGGCCAATAATCGCCGCCATCGCGCCAACACCTACAGGCACTGCCGTTTGCATAAATTGGCCGCGTAATTTAACCAAATTAACTGCATCAGCAAATGCCAACGATTCAGCACAAACCAAGGCTGAAAACTCACCTAAACTATGGCCCGCCAACACAACAGGGGTTGCAAGGCCCTGAGACTGCCATAAACGCCAATAAGCAACAGACGAGGTTAACAACACAGGCTGCGTCACTTCTGTCATATTTAATGCATCTTGCTCACCTTCTTGAATTAGCTTCCACATGTCGTAACCGACAACAGTCGATGCTTCTTCAAAGGTTGTTAAAATCTCAGGAAATTGATCCGCCACATCCTTTAGCATGCCAACTTTTTGAGAGCCTTGACCAGGAAAAACAAAGGCTTTGTCACTCATGAATTTACCACCTTATCCTTATTTAATAGTTAAACGCTTGTCTTTTACTTACTCATCGTATTGTGAGAGATGTTGTAACTTCTCAACAATACCACTTTCAATCATTCGCTTTGTATAAATGATGGATTGTGTGAACGCCAGGCTATCCGCATGCCCATGACTTTTTACAACCACCCCATTAACCCCTAAAAAGCTTGCCCCATTTAAATACCTTGGGTCAATTTGCTTGCCTATCGAATGCATGGTTTTTGATAATATCCAAAAAAGTGGGAACAAATAGGGTTTATTTTTGAATTCTCGATTAAAAATATCCAAGATAAAATTCGCGACGCCTTCCGACGCTTTGAGCGCCACATTTCCAACAAAGCCATCACACACAATAATATCAGCCACAGCTTGATACAAATTATGCCCTTCGATAAAGCCGATATAATTAATATGTCTATGGGCTGTCAATAATTCGGCCGCTTGTTTAACCTGACTATTACCTTTGATTTCTTCTTCGCCATTATTTAACAACGCAACACTGGGTGATACTTTACCATCGAGTGCATTAGCAACCAAAGTACCAATTAAGGCAAACTCAAGCAATTGCTTGGCGTCGCAATCAACATTCGCCCCCATATCCAACAGATAGCTATGACCATCTACCGATGGGACGACACCACAAATCAACGGCCGAGTGATACCCTCAATCATCCCAAGCTTTTGTTTACTCACCGCCATCAAAGCCCCTGTATTACCTGCGCTCAACGCAGCATCGGCTTCTTTTTTACTTAACAGATCGATAATTAAATGCAGAGATGATGGAGATTTTTGCCTAAGCGCCTGAGAGGGTTTAGCATCCATCGAAATAGAGAGATCGCAATGCACCACATCAACGAGATGAATTTGCGGATTAGGAATTAGCGGCTTTATCGTAAAACTATCACCCACAAGAATAATGCGAGTGTCAGCATTCGCTTTAAGATAATCAATTACCGAGGGAACAATGACCTCCGGCCCAAAATCACCCCCCATTGCATCAATAGCGATTGTGATCTTTGACATGCCGAATGACTCAGAAGTGCGTGTCCTTGACGGCGATCGCCACAAGGAAAAAAGAGCATTTTAAAAGCACTAAAAAGACGTTAGTGCTTTTAAAATCTATTAATCGTCATCACCCGTATCAACAATTTTACGGCCTTTATAGAAGCCATCTTTTGTCATGTGGTGACGCAAGTGGGTTTCACCTGATGTAGAATCAGTAGAAACAGCCCTTACCGTCAATGCGTCATGCGATCGACGCATACCACGACGAGAACGGGTTTTTTTGCTCTTTTGAACCGCCATAATTTACTCCTCGTTGCTCTTTTTCAGTGAAGACAACACATGAAAAGGATTCTTTTTACTTTCATTGCTCACTTCATCAGGCAATGCATTTTGCTGATTTGAAGATAAGCTCACCTGACATTCTGATTTATCATGATAGCTGACAAATGGAATGGCCAAGAGCAACTCTTCTTGAACAAGCGCATTCAAATCAATCACATCCCCATCGCTAATAAATGGATCAAACTGTCGATCGATTTGGTCTGCCTGCTCGAGAGTGGTGATAATCACCTTTACTTCAGTATCAATAGTCAATGGCATAGGCTGTAAACAACGCTGACAAATCAAGGTTGTTTGACCACTAATAGTGCCTGCCACCTGAACCTGATATTTCTCATTAAAGGCGAATGATAAATCTATCGCTACCTCACCTTCGCCTTGGTAAACCACATCAGCGATACGAGGCAAATGAGAAACCTGCAAGACTTTCTTAAACTCAGCCTGTTTTTGGGCAAGTTTTCGAAACTCCGCTCTTGTAGGAAGTAACTCTTCAAACATAGGGCGGCAATAATAGGGAGTCTCCCTTTGAAAGTCAAAGAGAAATCGCCCTAAAAACGTGAAAATTTACAGTGACATCGAGGGCTTAGTAAACGCCGCATGAATTTCTTTCGCCATCGAGGCAGACAGCTGCTTTAAGAACTTAGCCATCGGGCTAACCTCTACTGAATAATTCATTAATTTTTCAACTTTGACCACTTCACGTGCAACATAGGTCGGACTGCCCAGCCCATCAACCAAACCTTTTTTCAAGGCCACCTCACCTGGCCAGACACGACCCGAAAAAGTATATTCATCAACAACCAAACGATCGCCCCTACCTTTTTTTACCTGATCAATAAATTGCTGATACACCACATTGAGGGAGCCTTGCCAGTAATCAACCTCTTCAGACTTTAATGGCTGAAATGGATCTAAGAAGGCTTTGTTTTCACCCGACGAAAACACCCGTCGCTCAACCCCCACCTTCTCCATCGCACCCGTATAGCCAAAGCTTGCCGAAATCACCCCAATAGACCCCACAAGGCTTGCCTTATCGGCATATATCTCATCCGCAGCGGATGCAATATAGTAAGCTGCCGAAGCTGCCATATCACTGACAACGGCATAGACTTTTTTCTCCGGGTACTTTGCGCGCAAACGCTTTATTTCATCATAGACATAGCCTGCCTGAACTGGGCTGCCTCCTGGACTATTAATCACTAAAAGAATAGCTTTCGCCGTATCCGTTTTAAACGCCTTACGCAGCCCTTTATTAATGGCCGCAGCTTCAGCAGCCTCACCTTCCATTATAGGGCCTGTTATTTTAATAAAAGCGGTATGATTAGCACTATGAGTCACTGAACTCAAATCTTCTTTATCAGCAGAGTACAGCGATATAACCACAGCCAGATAAATAAAGGTTAAAAACAGGAAGAAAATTCGCCAGCGCCTACGTTTTTTTTGCTCTTGGACGCTCGCCATCACAACTTTTTCGAGAAGTTGCCATTCTTGGGACTGATTCTGCATAGTCGGCCTAATTATTGATTTATAAGCAACATTATTAAATTAAAAAAACAAACTAACCGAACCGCCATAAAAAAACCAGCAGCTAACAGCATTTAATTTGATCTACTTTGAAAGAAAGTCTAAAACCTGCTGTAAATCACTCGGCATAGGCGCCTCGACTGTGCACTTTTTACCATCCGGCAAACGAAAAACAAGCTTGGCTGCATGTAAAAATAACCTGGGCACTTTTGCCTTCAAGCCCAAGGCTTTAGATTCATCGGTAAAATACTTCTCATCACCAAGCAGAGGGTGACCTGCATATTGGCAATGCACACGAATTTGATGGGTTCGCCCAGTCACAGGCATCACCTCAACAAGGGTCGCACCTTTGAGCTGCTGCAAGATAGCAAAACGTGTCAACGAAGGCTTTCCTTCTATTTTTGCTTTAACTATTCGCTCACCACTTGGCAAAGCGATTTTATCCAACCCCACATCAACCGCCGTCCGCCGCCTCGGCCAACGTCCCACAGCTAAGGCCCAGTAGGTTTTTTGCATATGCTTTTCGCGCAACTGGGCATGCAAATAACGCAGGGTTTTCGCATTTTTAGCTAGCAGAATAACACCCGAAGTATCCCTATCTAAGCGATGCACTAAAGCCAGCCGCTTTACATCAGGCCTCAGTTGCTTCATTACCTCTATCAACCCCAAAGCCAAACCACTCCCACCATGAACTGCAACCCCTGAAGGCTTGTTGACGGCAATAATGTCAGCACTCTCAAAAACAATATTGGCTTCAATTTGCTGCTTTAGCGTATCTTTTACGAAAGGCTCTGCCTTCACTTCTCGATAAAAAGGTGGCAGGCGCAACAAATCACCCGCCTGCAACTTGTATAAAGGCTTGACGCGCTTTTTATTAATGCGAATTTCACCACCACGAAGCGCTTTATAAATCCGTGACTTAGGCACACCTTTTAAATAAGTAAATAAATAATTATCTACCCGCTGGCCGGCCTCATCCTCGGTCAAAGTAACCCAGGAAACGTCTGAAAATTTATTATCTACCACTTGCCAACCTATTCAATACAACTTAACTCAGCAAACACTCAATATTGATAGAGATCAACATTGAGTGTTTGCTGTAAAAATGAAATACTGCTATATTACTGCGTGGGAAATACAGCGTAATCGATTTCTTCACATGCATTATGTAAGTGTGCCTACCATGCCTTTGAGACTCTCAAAGCTCAATATAAACAGGCACTTAAGCGTGCTATCTCACGCCAACAAATGACAGTAAGAATAGACATATCGCTCCGAACACTTTTGACTGCTGACAACAAGTTTATCGACATTACTTCGCTTTGTCGCAAACCCATTGTCATTAATTGATATTCCGGCTGATCACAATCGAGCCAAAAGCGGCTGCCAAATGCACAGACGACTTACAAGGCCAAAGATCGCCCCTTGTTAACATGACAAGGTTAGAACTACAAGGTAACAGCAGTAAAACAATCGCCCAATACCTCTGATACAAAAGAGGGCGCTTACAAAAGTGGATAACAAACGAGACGACCTGCTGTGAAGCTAAATCCGATTCAGTATATCCCAAGATGAATAGTTAACAAAACGCGCCTCAACCGCTGGAAGAAACCAACCGGAGGCAAGTAAGATTTTGAACACAAAGCAAACGTTGATAAGAGATTCTTAGCCGAATCTTTTGCTGGAAAATTCTCAGCAAGAAAAGCTACGAGAGAAGAAAAACAAGCCTTTAGTGCGCGACCATTTTTTAAGCCACCCCAACAGGCGGTTAGCATCAAGCACTAAAAGCAACAAAGAGAATGTGTAAGTAAAAACAGACCTCCGCATTCTTGGGGTTCATGACAAACTAAATCGAACACCAAGATGCTAATGACTTGCTAGCAAGTCAGCCTGGTTTTCTTACCAATGTCGCTAGACACAGTTAAATGCCTTGCAGCACTAATCCAACGACCCTTATTTGGATTAATGTACACGGAGAGCACCTGTAGCCTATTACAAATACTAAGTAATTGAGCAGATGCCCTGTAAACTGCAACCTTTACAAACGTCTATAGCGTAGCTTTACATCAAAAACGTTTTCGATGTGTTCCAAAAATGGACACATTATAAATGAAAAGAATGTTAATCAATGCCACACAAGCCGAAGAGCTTCGTGTTGCACTAGTCGACGGCCAAAAACTTTACGACCTTGATATTGAAAACCGTACTCGGGTTCAAAAAAAGGCAAGCATTTACAAAGGCACCATTACTCGAGTCGAACCCAGCCTAGAAGCCGCCTTTGTTGACTTTGGCGCCGAGCGCCACGGCTTTTTACCTCTCAAAGAAATTTCTCGCGAATACTTCACCAAACAGCCCAACGAAATTCAAGGGCGCATTAAGATTAAAGATGTCATCAAAGAAGGCACCGAAGTCATCGTTCAGGTCGATAAAGAAGAGCGTGGCACCAAAGGCGCTGCCCTGACAACTTTTATCAGCCTTGCTGGGCGCTACATGGTACTCATGCCTAACAACCCAAGAGCTGGCGGCATCTCACGACGCATTGAAGGCGAAGAACGAGATGAGTTAAAAGCCAACTTGAATCAAATTGATATTCCAAGAGGTATGGGAGTCATTATTCGGACAGCAGGCGTCGGCAAGAGCCTTGAAGAGCTCCAATATGACCTCGATTACTTACTGCAAATTTGGGAAGCGATACAACAGGCCAACGAAGAAAAGCCTGCACCATTTCTTATTTACCAAGAAAGCAATGTCATCATTCGAACCATTCGTGATTACCTACGTCGCGATATTGATGAAGTGATTTTTGACACCAAAGAATCCTTTGAAGAAGCCATCACATTTATCAAGCAGTTTATTCCGCACTATGAAAACAGAATCAAACTTTACCAAAACGCACTCCCCCTATTTAACCGCTATCAAATAGAAAGCCAAATCGAAACCGCTTTCCAGCGTGAAGTACATTTACCTTCTGGCGGCTCTATCGTCATCGACCCGACAGAAGCCCTACTCTCCATCGATATCAACTCAGCGCGAGCTACTAAGGGCGCCGACATAGAAGAGACGGCATTCAAAACCAATCTCGAAGCTGCCGAAGAAATCGCAAGGCAACTTCGCCTACGTGACATGGGCGGCTTAATTGTCATTGATTTTATCGACATGTCGCAAGCGAAGCACCAGCGTGAAGTCGAAAACCGTATTCGTGAAGCATTAAAATTGGATCGTGCGCGAATCCAGGTCGGCAAAATCTCCCGCTTTGGGCTACTTGAAATGTCACGCCAGAGACTTCGCCCATCATTAGGTGAAACCTCTACGATCACCTGCCCTCGCTGCGAAGGCCAAGGTTCTATTCGGGCCACCAAGTCGCTGGCACTATCCATCTTGCGATTGGTACAAGAAGAAGCCAATAAAGATGCCTCAGCCGAAGTGCATGCCATCGTTCCTATGGAAGTAGGCATATTCATCCTTAACGAAAAACGCACTGAAATCAATCAGGTACAAGATCGTTACGGCAAACGTATTGTTATTATTCCAAACCCAAATCTTGATACTCCCCATTATGAGATTCGCCGAATCAAAAATGGCAAAATCGAAGACGAACAGACCAGCTACAAAATCGACAGCCCGCAGAGCGAAGACTTGCATCTAATTGTTGATGATCAACCTCAAGAGGCGCAACCTGTTGCAGCTATTAACACCTTGACTCCAAGAGCGCCAGCACCTGCCGCCAAGGTTCAAGCGGGCGGATTTTTATCTCGCTTAAAGCAGGCTTTTTTTGGCGATGGCAACAACGAAAACGAAGCAGAATCCACTGCTGCAAAACCTGCCAAAAAACCACAAAATCGTCGCAGCAATCAAAACAACCGCAACAGCTCACCTAACAGAAGACCAAGAAACCAAAGCAATCAGGACGCTAAAAACAAGCCGTCTAATAGCCGTCCCAAAAAGGCATCTGCCGACAATCGAAAACCCAATACTAGAAATACTGGCGGAAACACGAACGAACGCCCTTCTCGTGATGCGCGTGATCCACAAGAAAGCCGAGAAGCGCGGCCACAAAGTGTGAATGCCAGACGCAAAAAAGAAAAGCAGAAACAATCGCATCCTGCTGATAGAAAAGATTCACAGCAAACGGCTAGCACCCAGGAAAACACCCAAACCAAGGCCAGCACCAGCCAGCCCAATCAAGCGACTGAAATAAAACAAGGCACAAATAAAGAAACAACACCTAAAGAAGTAAAAGCCAAACCGTCAAGCACTGAAAAACCGACTCAAGAAAAATTTGATAAAAAACAAAAGACTGCGAGCACGCCTAAGGCAATATCAACGCCACCTAAAAAGCCCGCAATCGAATTTGTCACCGCCAAAGACCCGCTAGAGAGATACCAGCAGATCAAGGTAAAAACGCGAGCGACTAATGACCCGCGAGACCTGCCCAACAAAAAGACAGCGAATGTGACAGTACCCGTATGCGAACCAGTTGAGTTACCGCCTAGAGTCGTCCCCTCAAGAACACGACCCGACGTGCCCAGAGCAGTGAACGATCCTCGAGAGATGGTATCTACCAGCACAGCACAAGCACCGACTGAAACCACCTCTGCTATTGAGGAGCTTTCTGACTCTGAACCAAAATAATTGGCGAAAAAACAACCTTCGAAAAAATTCTTAAAAAAGGTTACGAAGGTTGTTGCACTTCATTAAATGATGGGTATAATGCCCAACTTCTTAAGCAGTTCAACAACTTATGAGCTGCCCCTTCGGAGAGATGGCTGAGTGGTCGAAAGCACCGGTCTTGAAAACCGGCAAGGATTAACGTCCTTCTAGGGTTCAAATCCCTATCTCTCCGCCATTTATTTTCTTACGATATTTTCTCTGATATACCCCACGATATAGCCCATAATAAATAAGTCCACAGGATCATTTTTCAAGTGAGGCCTTATAACATTTTATCCAATCAAGGAATGACTAGCATTTTTTTGCTAAGATTACGCATCTTACCTTTTTTTTTGGTCAAATAGCCTTTATTCTACACTTTATAGATAAGATATGAATTATCAGGAGAATATCATGTCACGTGATGAACTGTTTCAACACTCACACTCCACCGGCGTTGAAATGAATAAAGTGTTGAAAAACACTTATATGCTTTTAAGTGCAACATTAATCTTTAGTGCCATTATGGCAGCAATTTCAGTCTTCCTCGCTGTACCCTATATGGTCAGCATGGTTTGCTCTATTGCTTCTCTTTTATTGGTTTGGTTTGTTCTACCAAGAACAGCGAATTCTGAAAAAGGGATTTTGGTCGTTTTTGCCTTCACAGGCCTTTTAGGTTTCGGCTTAGGCCCTATTCTTAATCACTACCTCAGCATGCAACATGGGGCGTCCATTATTGCGCAAGCCTTGGGTGGTACAGGCATTATATTCTTTGTATTATCAACCTATG
>JAPOUS010000187.1:0-19864 GCA_026708525.1 Cellvibrionales bacterium | reverse complement strand
CAACCAAGAAAGACTTCTCTTTCTTAGGTGGCTTTTTGATGATTGGCATGATGGTTGTTGTACTCGCTGCCATTGCTAACATCTTCTTTGGTATGCCAGCATTAAGCCTTGCGATCTCTGCGGCCATTATCTTTATTATGTCTGGCTTTATTCTTTATGATACTAGCCAAATTATTCATGGCGGCCAAACCAACTACATTCTCGCTACCGCTTCATTGTATTTAAGCATCTACAACATTTTTGTCAGCTTATTACAAATATTAGGTGTCATGGGCGACGATTAAACATGCATTCGCTTAACAAACCCCGCTATCGCGGGGTTTTTTATTGCACTATTTTTTATACAAAGGTTTAAAGACAATGCCAACCATGGCAATAATGGTTAAAGCACCTCCTTTTCATTCAGAAAGTGACTTTGCTTTATCGCTGATCAAACAATTAGTGAAGGACAAACACCCTATCGAATGCCTCTTTTTCTATGGCGAGGGAGTTTATCATGGACAATCGCAAGCCGTCGCCCTTCAAGGACAGCATCAGAGCATCACTGACTGGCAAGCGCTGATTCAAACTCATAGCCTTAATGCAATTGTTTGCATCACGGCCGCCTTAAAACGCGGCATTATCGATACGGATGAAATGCAGCGGTACAATAAAGAACAAACGAACCTTGCACCAGGCTTAACCTTAGGGGGATTAGGGCAATGGGTCGATGCCGTCAATAAAGCAGACCAACACCTTATTTTTGGGTAAATGCCTATGGATCACTTATTTATTATTCAGTCAAAAATGGATCTCTCGACACTGAAAGAAAGCATTGATTTAGTACTTGCAACGGCCGTTTTTTCGGAAAACATTGGGATTATCTTCAAAAAAGATGCGGTTTTATTACTTGAAGCGCCCAGAGAGGCATCAGAAATAAGTGAAACACAAAAAATGCTTAGTGCATTTGAGCTGTATGGTATATCCCCTCTTTATGCGGATCAATCTGATTGCATTAGGCGCTATCTGAAACCTCAAGATTGCATTATTGACGTTGAATTTATCACCGGAAGTGATCAACAATCACTGATTGATTCCGCTAAGAAAGTGACTCCATTAACATGAACCTTTTTCTTGTTAAACAAAGCCCCTTTGCAATAAGCGATTTGGAACAGCAATGCCAACTCGTGAAAGCCGATGACAATATCATACTTATGTACGATGGCTGTTATTTTGTAAATGAGTTAGACCGTTTTGCTAGCCTTGTTAACCCTCAACAAATCTTTGCGATTAACGTCCATTGCACTGAGAGGCAACTTACCTCCAAAGGCGTAACACTGCTCTCATTATCTGATTTCGCAGATCAGTGTTTTTCCGCCAACCATATTCTCACGCTCTTATGACTGCTATCAAGCTCGATCAAGAAGGTTTTTTAATCGATTTAACCCAGTGGAGTGAATCTATTGGAGAGGAAATTGCTAGCAACGAAAACCTAACACTCACCGAAGAGCATTGGGAATTGATCCATCTCGCCAGAAGGTATCATGAGACCTTTAATCTATCTCCTGAGATGCGTCCTTTTATTCGGTGGCTAAAGCAGCAACTGCCCAATAAAACCATTTCAAGCATGTACCTATTGACGCTTTTTCCTGACAGCCCGGCAAAGTTAATCAGTAAAATTGCAGGCTTGCCCAAGCCAACCAATTGTTTATAGCATTGATCTTCAAAGCTTACCTAAGGACAAGCAGCCCCTAGGCAACCTCTAATAAAGTAAACCCGGTACACGAGTATGCAAGCAATAAAGCCAACCTACGAATCAAGAGAAGTAAATTTACCCCCCCAGATACCCTTTAGG
The DNA here is from genome assembly GCA_026708525.1 of Cellvibrionales bacterium. Taxonomy (GTDB): domain Bacteria; phylum Pseudomonadota; class Gammaproteobacteria; order Pseudomonadales; family DT-91; genus CAKMZU01. The sequence continues at coordinate 18,030 of JAPOUS010000187.1, read as the reverse complement.
GTTTTTGGATTGCCAATGCCAAGTATCAATGGCCATTTGCTCAACACCTAACTCAGCCTTAAATCCAAGATATTCTTTCGCAAAGGTTGCATCAGCATAACAACTGGCAATGTCACCCGGGCGCCTATCAACAATTTGATAAGGCACATTGCGCTTAGAGGCTTTTTCGAAAGCCACGACCATGTCAATGACGGAATACCCTTCGCCTGTACCTAAATTAACCGCCACACAGCCTTGCTGGTCTTTGAGTTTATCCAATGCCAACAAATGCCCCTTAGCCAAATCCACCACATGGATATAATCTCTGACTCCAGTACCATCTTTTGTTGGATAATCATTACCAAATACTGATAACTTGTCTCTTCGCCCCACCGCTACCTGACTAATAAATGGCATAAGATTATTCGGTACTCCTTGAGGGTCTTCACCAATCAATCCTGAGGCATGTGCTCCTACAGGATTAAAATAGCGAAGCAATGTCAGTGACCATCGCTCATCACTTTTTGATAAGTCTTTTAGAATATGCTCAACCATCAGCTTAGATTGGCCATAAGGGTTAGTTGCACGGAGCGTTGCACTCTCTTTAATTGGCACTTCATCAGGATCACCATAAACTGTGGCTGATGAGCTAAATACCAACTTAAAAACTGAGAATTCCTGCATTACATCCAATAATGCCAACGTGCCATAGACATTGTTTTCGTAATACCTTAGCGGCTGCTCAACCGACTCACCCACAGCTTTCAATCCTGCAAAGTGAATAACCGAATCAATGGTTGTATGACTAAATACATCCCGAAGAGCGGCTTTATCGCGAATATCTACTTCAAAAAAAGTCACTTTTTTATCAGTAATTACCTCAACCCGCTCAAGCGCGACACGATGGCTATTGGCGAGGTTATCAATCACCACCACCTCTTGACCTTGATTTAACAATTCAACCACTGTATGCGAGCCGATGTACCCTGCCCCACCTGTTACCAAAACTGCCATGCACAAACCACCCTTACAAAAGCCCTTATTGTCGCAAGTTTTGTTAGTTTTGCCTATAATCTCGCCCGTTTAACTTTGCTATTTTACTGAACACGAAAATTTATTATGCCATTAAGTCAATTCGCACCAGAAAACTACTTTACGTTTCTGTCAGAAAAAGAAGCGCGGATGCAGGCGTTATTCAAACCCTTTACTTCAAAGGTACCTGATGTCTTTGCATCACCTAAAACCCACTTTCGCTATCGAGCTGAGTTTAGCATCTGGCATGAGGGGAATGAATGGGATTATGTGGTGTTTCCTAAAGGTAATAACAGCAACCCAATAAAACTGAATGACTTCCCTATTGCTAGCCTTAAGATCAACCAGCTGATGCCTTTGCTTAAATCCGCCATTAGCCAGGATGAGGTATTGAGTAAAAAACTATTTCAAATTGAATTTTTAACCACCCTGTCAGGACAAGCCTTAGTCACTCTGATTTACCATAAAAAACTTGATGAACCTTGGGAAATAAAAGCCAAAGCGCTTGCTGCCTCTCTCAACATACAACTGATTGGTAGAAGCCGAAAACAAAAAGTGGTGATTGATAGTGATGCAGTTGTTGAAACGCTAACCGTTGGCGGCGACACCATTCATTATCGACAAACAGAAGGCGGCTTTACACAACCAAACCCCTATATCAACCAATCCATGTTACATTGGGCTTCCACCCAACTTAAACAAAACCAAGGTGACCTGCTCGAATTATATTGTGGCAATGGCAATTTCACTTTGCCATTGGCGCAACACTTTAATCAAGTCATCGCCACCGAAATCAGCAAAACCTCCATCTATAATGCCAAGTGGAATTGTGAAAAAAATGGCGTGAGTAATATCCATTTTCTTAGGCTTTCGAGTGAGGAGTTCACCTCAGCTATGAATAAAGAGCGCGAATTTAGGCGAATGAAAGAAGCCCAAATTTCGCTGGAAGATTATAACTTTAATACCCTATTCGTTGACCCACCTAGAGCGGGACTGGATAAGGATACACTGAAGCTCGCCACCCGATTTGATCAAATTTTATACATATCATGCAATCCAACCACCTTGGTTGAAAATATACGTGATCTTTCAAAAAGCCATCAGATGTCAACTTGGGCTATTTTTGATCAATTTCCCTACACCGATCATATCGAAACCGGCGTACTGCTTCAGAAAAAATAGGATGAACGGGATAAATCCCACAGCAAAAGCGTTTGTTGTAAACCTTGAAAAATATCAACAGATTCTGTGGATAACTTATTGGATAACCTTTTGGATAGCTTTGGGAAGCCACTAAACCCCACGCCTCAGCAAAATGGTCAAAAATTAAACGACAAAATAAAAACCTTTAAAAATCAATTACTTATTTTTTTCCAGTGTTTTTTTAATTTTTTTTTAATTTTTTTATTTGACAAAATACAGCAAAGCAGCAGGGGTTTATCAATTGTGTATAAAACCAGTAATACCTGATTAAATCGGGCGTTTTTTTAACCAGAAAAGCCGTCTAATTCAATAACCCCATTTGCAATCCACTTTTTTATGAAAAAAATCGCCTTGTAGATTTCATTCGGAGCAAACTCTACAATAGAGCTTTTTGTTTCGTCTATATGATTGATCTCCAAAGCTCTCTGATTCCTGATGCTGCCGTTCCGACAAAGGCGGCTGACAAAAAGTACTGGTGCAACTTAAATGGCCTTGCCAAAGGTTATTATTTAGCACAGCAAGCGCGAATAGAAAAACGCTTCTCTTTGGTGGTTACCCAGTCAATGGGCGAAGCGGCCCAGCTGGAAATGGCATTACGTTTCTTTGCACCTGAAATCAAGGTGAGCCACTTTCCTGACTGGGAAACCTTGCCTTATGATCACTTTTCACCCCATCAAGATATTATTTCCGAGCGGATAGACACCCTATTCCACCTTGGGCAATCGCCTGAAGGGATCTTATTTGTCCCTATTAATACTTTGGTAGCACGAATTGCACCTAAACGTTTTATTGATCAAACCCATTTCCGTATCAAGGTAGGCGATATACTTGACTCCGAAGCCTTTAAAGAACGACTTTCTAATGCTAACTACCAACGCGTAAATACAGTTTATGAGCATGGTGAATTTGCCATCCGCGGTGGCATTATTGATGTTTTTCCTATGGGCGTGAGTGCGCCTATTCGTATTGAATTATTTGATGACGAAGTAGAAACCATTAAACAGTTTGACCCTGAAACGCAACGCACCATCCAAAATATCCCACAATTTGAAGTGCTGCCTGCTAAAGAATTTCCGCTTGACGCAGCAGGCATAGAAATCTTTAAAGACCAATGGTTCGATCATTTTGATATTCATCTTAAAGACACTGACCTTTATGCAGATTTATCTGAATTACTCCCTTTTGCCGGAATAGAATATTATCTGCCGCTGTTTTTTGAGCAAACAGAATCATTGCTAGATTATCTGCCGAAAGACACCCTAATATTCTCAACCGAAGGTATTGAAAGCCAACTGAGGCAGTTTTATCAAGAAGTCGCTGGACGATTTGAGCAAAACAATATTGATCGCAGGCGTCCGCTCTTACCACCTGAAACGCTCTTTTTTCGAGAGGAAGAATTTTTTGCCGCTCTTAAAGATTTCCCTCGCATTGTCTTAAGTGACCAGAACGAAAATGACCCTAGCCGCGGTTTTTTTGCTTTTCCAACGGAAACACCTGCCACACTCACGGTCGACCCCAAAAATGCCAACCCATACACTCGATTAGAAGCCTATCTGAATAGCGAAAATAGGCCAATACTTTTTGCCGCAGAATCGTTAGGCCGTAAAGAAGTGTTCCACGATATATTTAGTCATCTAAATCAAAAAGTCGATGAATTCAAAGACATAAACACCTTTGAGTCCAGTGGGGTATCGCTCGGGCTAACCGTTGCACCTCTTGATTCGGGTTTGGTTTTACCGGAGCTTGTGGTGATTTCTGAAAGCCAACTCTTTGGGCTGCAAGTGCAACAACGGCGACGGAAAAAACGCAGCGCCGATAATAGCGAAAATATCATCAAAAGCCTCACCGAGCTTAAAATTGGTGCGGCTGTGGTACATATTGATCATGGCATTGGTCGCTATCAAGGGCTTAAAATTATTGAGCTTGATGGTATGGCGAATGAATTTTTGCATTTAGCTTATGCTGATGATGCATCGCTCTACGTCCCGGTCTCATCCTTACATCTAATCAGCCGATATTCTGGTGCTGATAATCAAGATCAAGTGCAATTGCATAAATTAGGCAGTGACCAGTGGCAAAAAGCGAAGAAGAAAGCGGCAGAAAAAGCCTCTGATGTTGCTGCTGAATTACTGGATGTCTATGCCAGGCGTGCAGCGCGCAAAGGCTTTTCGCACGAAACCTATACGACGGACTACAAACGCTTTTGCTCTGAGTTTCCTTTCGAAGAAACTGACGACCAACTGAATGCCATTGGCAGAGTCTTAGAGGATATGGCAAAAGAAACGCCAATGGATCGACTGGTATGTGGTGACGTAGGTTTTGGTAAAACCGAAGTTGCCATGCGGGCTGCCTTTGTTGCCGTACAAAACAGCAAACAAGTTGCGGTGCTTGTTCCAACTACCTTGTTGGCCCAGCAGCATTACGAATCGTTTAAAGACCGCTTTGCCGAGCACCCTATCAGCATCGAAGTCCTTAGTCGTTTTAAAACAGCAAAAGAACAACAAGCTGTAATTAATTCTCTCGAAAAAGGCAAAATCGATATTCTGATCGGCACGCACAAAATTTTGCAATCATCGATCCAGTTTCAATCGTTAGGGCTTGTCATTATTGATGAAGAACATCGATTCGGCGTCAAACAAAAAGAGGTGTTAAAACAAATCCGCTCAGATGTGGATATTTTAGCAATGACAGCAACACCGATACCGAGAACACTCAATATGTCGATGGCAGGCATTCGCGATATTTCCATTATTGCAACGCCTCCTGCCAAGCGCCTTTCGATTAAAACCTTTGTACATCAAAAGGATGATCGCATTATAAAAGAGGCCGTCATGCGAGAGCTGCTCCGGGGTGGCCAGGTGTACTTTTTATCAAATGAAGTCAAAACTATCGAAAATCGTGCACGGGAACTACAAGAGTTACTCCCAGAAGCTCGCATAGGTATTGGTCATGGTCAAATGCGTGAGCGCGAGCTGGAAAGCGTGATGAGCGATTTTTATCATAAACGCTTTAATGTCTTGCTGTGTACCACCATTATCGAAACGGGAATTGATGTCCCATCGGCTAACACCATTATTATCGATCAAGCTGATAAGTTTGGTTTAGCGCAACTACATCAGTTACGGGGTCGAGTTGGCCGCTCCCATCACCAAGCCTATGCGTATTTATTAACGGCAAAAGATAAAAAACTCAATAAAGATGCTGAAAAACGCTTGGAAGCCATCAGTGAAGCTTCCGATCTTGGAGCAGGTTTTATGTTAGCGACCCACGATCTTGAGATTCGAGGCGCAGGCGAACTTTTGGGTGACGGCCAAAGTGGACACATTCAAAGCATCGGCTATAACCTTTATATGGAAATGCTTAACAAAGCCGTCGATTCCATCAAAAAAGGCGAAACACCGAATATAAATGCCCCACTCGCGACCGGAACAGAAATAAATCTGCATACCTCAGCCATCATACCGGAAGATTACTTACCTGATGTGCATATGCGCTTAATCATGTATAAGAAAATTGCCAATTGCATATCGGATGAGGAATTAAAAGATCTCAAAGTCGAAATGATTGATCGTTTTGGCTTGTTGCCTCCCCCTCTCAACCAACTATTTGCACAAACCAGCTTGAAACTTGTTGCCGAAAAAATGGGCATCAATAAAATTGATGCCAGTGAACAAACAGGCCGACTAGAGTTTGCTGAGAATACCTCGGTTGAGCCTATAAACATTGTGACGTTAATTCAAAAGAACCCCACAAAATTCAGTTTTGATGGGGCCAATCGTCTCAAATTCTCTCACAATTTCGAACAAATCGAGGATAGAATTAACGCAATTAGTGCTATATTGAAACAGCTTAAGTAACAGGATACTCTTTTTTGACAACTTAAGTGCAAAAACGACCCATATTTACCCTCAGATATTATAAAAATAATGAGACATTTGCCCAGTATTCTATTGCTATTAGCCACATTAACGAGTGGCTTGATGACTTTCTCTGTCAGAGCACAAAGTGAGTCATTCAATGCCATTCCTCCTGACAGCTATCAGATTGAATTGATCATATTCAAAAGAAACACCTCTGTCAGTGCATCAAATGAACTGCCTGAATACTGGCCAAATACAATTTCTATGCGATACCCTGAAAATATCATGAGTTTCGATGCATTATTTGATCATAGCCAATCGCCAGAAGAAAATTCCCAAGAAGGTCAATTAAGCGGCCCAAGCACAAGCTTTCAAGCAAAAAAGGTTCCTTTTAATCACCTCAATCGAGCCGTCAATCGCCTAAAGCGCTCATCGCGGTTCACTGTGCTTTTTGATCAATCTTGGATTCAAACTGTCACCTCAGGAGAAAAATATTTACCCTTATTAATTCGTGGCGGCATGGATTATGGCGAATTTTCTGAGCTATCAGGCAGCATTCAACTTGAGCGATCCCGATTTATTCATTTAACAACCAATTTATGGCACACAACGATGAACCATTCTAGTGAAGCCATGCAACTAGTAAGCATTGACACTCTTGATGATACGCTAAAGGGCTGGGCATGGCCTATACCTCCCAAATCGCCATTTGAGCATCAACTGGCAGGCACAAAAGAAAAAAGTTATGAACCAACGGAAGATTTCGATCCTGCCAACGCTTTCAATGTATATACTGCTGAACACACGCTAGACATAGAAAGAATAAGCATATTGAAGAAAAAAACACGCGTAAAAACCAATAAGGCGGCTCACATCGACCATCCATTGTTTGGTGTATTGATTAAGATTACGCGCGTCACTCAATAAAGTGCTGAAGATTTCCTTCAGCAATTTATACTGGGCCTGTGGACACCCAACCCAAAAAAGAATTCTGATAATCCACGTTTCCCTCACCTAGAAGTTTTTGAAACCCTTTGTAAAGGGCACTCACTTTCTGACCGCTTACTGTAGTACTTTTGGCATTCTCAAATCCGTAGGAATTCAATTCTCCAAGCGCAAGTAAATTCTTCTTAACTTGATTTTTCTTCTCATTTGATACCTTTAGCCTTGCAACAATACTATCAACCATTTCCGGGTAACGCGCTATAAAATTTTTCTTACCCTCTTCTTTAGCGAGGTCTCCTTTCCTCAGTATCCTCTCTAATTCACTCCTTGTTTTTTTTTCGTCTTCTGTCATTGGCACTGGTTTATACCGTTCTTTTTGAATTCGATTCGTATCATAAACATACCACCCAAATCCCGCAGCAACGACAACAAAAAGACCAACCCCAAGCCCTATATAAATTTTTTTCTCTTTAGTTAACGCATCAGCTTGAAAGGAAAAAATAATCGCCAATACCAAAACAAAAACTTTCATATATACATTCCAAAGTCATTCAATTGAGTGCGTTTGACCACAGAAATTTATTTTTTCTTTATGAAAATGAAAATTTTAATGTTTTTTTTATTATTCGCTTACTAAAAGAACATAAATTGCTACCAGAAGCGCATAACCTAGCAAGCCAAAAATGGACAAATGCCTAATAAGGAGGGGATGATGGCTGGTTTAACTTCGCGTAGTGACCCTCACTTGCGACTAATTCGACATGCGTGCCTTTTTCGACGATTTCACCCGCCTGAACAACCAAAATCTTATCTGCCCTTTGAATGGTCGTTAATCGATGAGCAATAACCAATGTTGTTCGGTCTTTCATCACATCCAATAAAGCCGACTGAATCAATTGCTCAGATTCATTATCTAACGCTGAGGTTGCCTCATCCATAATTAAAATCGGAGCATCCTTTAGTATGGCTCTTGCGATCGCAATACGTTGGCGCTGGCCACCGCTCAACAATACACCATTATCACCAATTGGCGTATCATACCCTTGCGGTAAACGCAGAATAAAGTCATGCGCATGCGCTAGTCGTGATGCGCGCTCAACATCCTCAAAACGATAGTTTTCCATTTCACCATAGGCAATATTATTGGCGACCGTATCATTGAACAAAACAACATTCTGACTCACCAAAGCAATATGGCTTCTAAGATTATTGAGGGTCAATTCATTAATCGGTACATCATCCAGTACAATTTGACCGCCAGTTGCATCATAAAATCGTGGAATAAGACCCGCTAATGTCGATTTGCCACCACCTGAGCTACCAACCAAGGCAACCATTTCACCAGGTTTCGCTTCAAAGCTAATGCCTTTGAGGGTTTCTTTTTCAGCGCCGGGATAAGTGAAATGTACATTATGAAAAGATAATTTACCCTTTACATGAGATAGGGTTTTGGTGCCATTATCCACTTCGATGTCTTCATCCAACTGGGTAAAAATATCTTCAGCGGCTGCCAGTGCCTTCTGGATAGTCGATAACACTGAAGTTACCTGTCTGAAAGGTTTCGCAATAGCGCCAGCTGCGACTAAATAAGCCACAAAAGAGCCGGGCGATAATGAACTGACCGAATGCGAATTTAAGCCAATCCATACAAGCAGTGCGATAGCAACAGTCAACAATATCTGAACCGTCGGAGACAGGGCAGCATCTGCAATAGCCTCTTTGATTCGCTGCCTAAAATTGTACTGAGTTGCTTTTTGAAAGCGACCATTTTCACTCACTTGGGCACCATACACACGCATATCTTGCGAGCTGTTAACTGCTTCTGTGACAACTTGAGTAATATCGCCCATTGAGTTTTGCAGGCGGTGACTAATAAGACGAAACCGCTTACTAACAACACTGACAATGATGCCAATGAGAGGGATCACCACCAAAAAGGTCAACGTCAGTTTGTAATTAACATAAACTAAATAAGCAAACAGACACACCACGGTTAAGCCGTCGCGAAATAAGGTGGTCAATGCATTGGTCACAGCACTGGTCACCTGCTCAACATTATACGTAATGCGACTTACCAACTTGCCACTTTGCTTACCATTGATATAGGCCATAGGTAATTGGGTTAATTGCTCGAAAAGCTCATTTCGGAGCTTAAGAACGACGCTATTACCCACATAGCGCATGAAAAAATTACCCATAAAAGATCCAAAACCACGAAATACTGCGATTAATACCATAAGCACAGGTATCAAGGTTTTTGCCATGGTTAGTGGATCTGAGATGTGAAAATTGTCAGAAAGAAAATTCGCAATAATACCGCCGGTTTCTATTTTACCGATTGCAGCAGTTTCTCCGCCTAAAGAATCAATCAGATATTGCAGAATATCAACAGCCAAGACATCCATGGCCGCATAGAGGCCGAAGCCAACAAAACTCATAAAAAACGCCCATTTTACGGGCAACAGATAGGTTAAAAGACGCTTATAGAGTCTTACGTCTTTTTTAAAAGAGGACGCTTTTTTAGCCATCGTATTCTATGGCAGTAATAGATAAATTATTGAATCCCAATTGGCCTGCGGCATCCATCACACGCACAATTAATTTATGCGGTGCATTTTCATCCGCAGTAATAATCACTGGGCGATGGGTCTCCCCATTTGCAATGGTTTGCAGGGCACCTTTTACTGTTCGTCGTTCGGCGTTCAAGAGGGTTTTTCCATTAATGGTAAAGTCACCTTTTGCGGTGATAACTACTTCGATCGCATCCGTCTTCTTTAGTTGCACCTGCGCATCGGCTTTTGGCAAGTCTACCGCCAATTCAAGCTTATCAGTAAAGGTGGTGGATACCATAAAAAATATCAACAAGAGGAAAACAACGTCAATTAAGGGGGTCAAATTGACATCTAGCTCTTTATCTTTGGCACGTTTAAACTGCATTCAGCGATTCTCTTTTGTGTCGATTCCGTCTACTTTACATCAACCTGACGGCCTGAATGCAGGGCATCAACCAACTTACCGCTTTGTTGTTCGAGCTGCACAACAATGCCATCGATTCGGCGCTGAAAATAACGATAAAGCACTAAAGAAGGTATCGCTACAAAAAGCCCGGCTGCTGTGGTAATTAAGGCTTCAGAAATACCGCCAGCCAATACTTGCGCATCGCCTGTCCCTTTAATCATAATTTCAGAAAAAACCTTAATCATACCAATGGTCGTACCCAGCAATCCAAGTAATGGGGTAATAGAGGCAATGGTTCCCAGTGGGTTCAAATACCGCTCAAGATCATGAATCACATGGCTTGCAGCTTCTTCCATTCCGGCTTTCATTTCATCTTTGCTTTGCGAGTGCGTCAAGCCAGATGCCATGATATAACCCAAAGGCGAGGAATCTTTAAGCGACTTTAAGCGTTTAGAATCAAACTCATCTTTTTTTAGTGATAACCAGACTTCAGCAATTAAATTGGGTGGGGCAATTTTTGTCGGACTTAAGCTCCACAAACGTTCAAATACAATCGCCAAGGAAACAAAACAACAAATTAAGATAGGCAGCATCAACCAGCCACCTGCAACGACAAATTCGTACACAAAAACACCAGATCTTTATTAGAATTTGCCGCAATAATAGCGAGCAACCCTATAAGAAACAAGCGGATCTATCCGGCACAGTTATCAAAATCGACAGCCAAACACCCTATTTAGCCATTTTTCAAGAATATAAATGAACGTTGATTGAAGCCCAATTACCCTGTTCAATGGCCTGCTTGCTCTTTAGGTACACCTGAGAAATAATAACCCTTAGCCTGACCTAGATAGTGCCTTAGCGAATTACCCTCTTGATCAAACACCAATTGAATTTGCCCATAGACTTGGGTATCAATAAATTCGACACCCAAACTTTGATACCTTGCAACTACATCTGGATGCGGATGTCGGTAGCGATTCAAAAAGCCACTGGAGTTAATGGCTAATGCTGGAGACAAATAGGTTAAAAAATCTTCGGTTGACGAGGTATTACTGCCATGGTGAGGTACCATTAAAACATTCACTTTAGACAATCGCTCTTCCTTCAATAGCCACTGCTCTGCTCGTTTTTCTATATCGCCTGTCAACAGTAATTTATTATTTTTGTACTCAACCTGTAGCACACAGGATTGATCATTCTTGGACTTTCCCTCAAAGCCATCTAATGACACAAACTCAAATAATACGCCATCCCACTGCCAAGCAGGATATTGGTGACAGTTCAACCACGCATCATCGTTTGATACATCTGAGCTTAGAGTTTCTTCAACGGCTATTTGCTTAATAACATCATAGGCACCACCTGCATGGTCGACATCCAAATGACTCACGACCAATTTATCAAGCGTTTCTATACGATAGTGATTAAGTACCGGCAAGATAACCCATTGCCCCATACTACCGCCCTGCCAACCCGCGCCTGTATCATACAGTAGTTGGTGATTGGGCGTTCGAATGAGAATCGACAGCCCCTGTCCTACATCCAGCACATCCACGATTAATGGAGATTTTTTGACTGGTATCACTCCCTCCAAAAAAAGACCTAATACCAAGATGCCTACTATCGCCTTAAAATTTCTTAACCAGGGAGTTAATAAAAAAATAACCGTACCTAATGACACCCAAAATGCCTTACCCGCTAGCACATATGTAAAGGACAGACGGTAAGGCCAATAGCTAATCCCCTGCTCAAGATACGACATTAGATGCCCTAAAAAATCTGCCGATAAATGCGTCAGCCAATTATCCGCGCCGATGACCAAAGCTGTGACAAATACCAGAAGGCTTAAAGGAATAATGGCAATAGTCATCAAGGGAATCATAAAAAAATTGATCATAGGCGATAACCATGGAATGTAGCCAAAAGTCATCAACTGCAAAGGAGAAAGCGCAAAAAACAGGCTGATTTGGATCTTGATAAACAACCGTAGCTTCGCGAAAAATGAATCCAACGGCCCTTTATGATGCACCACCAAAAGTAAAATAAAAACGGCATAGAAGGATAAAACAAACCCTTTGCTTAGTGGTGCAAGCGGTGAAAGTGTTAAACAAATGGCCATGACCAGCCAATATTTTAACCATATTGATGCATGCAAAATGCCGAGAATACCCCCATAAATAACGATCAATCCAATTAAAGCTCGCTGAACAGGATAAGAAAAACCTGCCATCAACGCATAAAAAACAGCCACAGCTAAAGAGATCACCAATGCCATTGGACGCCAATCTTTCGGTATCAGTAACCCCCCTCCTAGGCGCCTGATTAAAAGAATCAAGGTAAAAATGCCCCCTGCAATCAACCCAATATGCAGCCCTGAGATGACAAACAAATGCATTAAACCTGTTTGCGTCAACAGCGCGTTTTGTTTTTTGGATAATAGGGTGCGATCACCAATAGTGACAGCTGCTAGCCATGCAGCCTTCTCTTTGCCTACATTCTCGACCAGACTATCGCGAAAGACTTGACGAATCTTGTGAAGACAGCGATTAGATGCAGACATCACCTGTGTCAATTCCGTGATATAACCTTTCGCTGCAAAACCTTCAGAAAATGCAAAAGCCTCGTAATCAAACCCCCGCACATTCTTAAGACCTTTTATCGGCTTCAAGCGTGCTGAAATAATAAGCTGATCGCAAGGCATAAAGCCTGGATAAGTGTTTTCAGGATTATGATAGAAATTAAGTCGAACTTTCTGGCCAACAAGATGCTCTAAGCTGGCAGGAAAAATGGTCTCAATAGTCGCGGAGAACTGGGAAAATTGCCCTTTATTAACAATCAACCCATGAACCGACACTTGCATTTGCACATCTTGAACACCATCGCTGAGATGAAGCCTTGATTGCAATTGCCAGCCAGCGTACAGAGTTACCCAACCGTAACCTAGAAGGAATCCGATAACCGCCTGTGCTATCTTTTTTGTTAAGCATTTCTCGGTTTGCTGATGTATAATCAGCGCCGCTAAAAAAACAGGGTAAAAAATTACTGCCCATTCACTCGACAGTAATTTTTCTTGTTGTGAATGAATAAAAAATGACAGGCAATAGGCCAGTAAACCAATCATCGCATCCTACTTGAATCTTCTCCCAAGGTTTATGATCCATGAATTAGCCTTCGGAATTCAAGTGACATGTAAAACCGAATGTTAGGATATTTCAATGGCCAAACGTTTCTTACAACGATTTATGCCAAAAAAAAGCAAGCTACAAGAAAGCAAATCTTTCCGCTTTCTTGATCGCTGGCTGCACAAAGCCGATGTCTGGCACTTCAATCGCCGATATGCGGCAAGAGGTGTGCTAATCGGTATGTTTTTCGCATTTATACCGCTACCCACCCAAATGTTGTTTGCATGCATAGGCTGTATATTTGCTCGGGCCAACTTACCCTTAGCCATTGCATGTGTCTGGATTACCAACCCATTGACCATGGGGCCGGTATTTTATGCCTGCTACAAACTTGGCGCTTTTTTAATGAATGAAAAAATTGCAGCCGTTCAAGAGTTACAAACGGCCGATTGGTTTTCAAATAACTTTCATGCCGTTATCGAACCATTGTTTTTGGGCAGTTTAATTTGTGCGGTGATATTTGCTGCTGTCAGCTATACCTTGGTCGATATACTCTGGCGCTGGCATACGGTCAAAAAGTGGCATAATCGTCGCCTAAGAACCCCATCTCCAAAATAATTAAGACCCTAGCATTTATTCGTATCGCAGAATTTTTGCAGGCGATAATTGCGCCGCGCGGATGGCAGGAATAATGGTGGCTACAAGGCATAAACCCAACGCCATTAAGCTAATTAAAAGAATATCTTCAAGTCGGATATGCGTCGGCAGATAATCAATCGGGTAGATCTCTGTTTTTAATAACTGACTACCCAAAAGCTGCTCGCCCCAATTCACAATTTTTGGCAAGCCGATACTTAATAAAATACCAAAAATAATCCCAAAAAGTACGCCCATGACACCAATGGCTGCCCCTTGAAAAATAAAGATGCCTAATATTTGTCTGCGGGTACAGCCAAGTGTTCGCAAAATAGCCACATCTGAGGCTTTGTCATGCACCGCTAAAATTAACGTTGAAACCAAATTAAACGCAGCAACGGCAATAATGATAAAAACCAATAGAAAGATTAATTTACGCGACATCTGAACCGCTTGATATAAATTCCCCAATGACGATGTCCAGTCATTGACATGCGGTAACCCCAAGGCAAACCGTTGATCAACAGCGACTTCACGAGATGCAAATATATCGGTTAAATACAGACGAATGCCATTAACAGCCTGCAAATTGCTGAACCCCTGCAATTTAGCCAATGTCTGCCGATCGGTTAGCCCTAATTTTTGATCCATTTGGGTACCTGTTCGTATGATACCCACAACGGTCAACTCTGAAGGTACAGGGGCACTAATGGACTGATTCGCTCCCATAAATTGAACCGTCTCCCCCACCTTAACGCCGAGGTGATTAGCAACCGCATCACCTAAAATGATGGCATTCGTTGATGTGAACCCATTGAACCCTGTCTGCTTAAGCTTTTGTAACAGCAAACTGCTATCGGGCTGTTCGGCCAGATCAAAACTGGTTAACAATAAAGGCTTAATCTTATCGCCTTGCACTAACATGCCCTGAAAAAAACTGAAAGGGGAAGCATTTTCAACCAAGGGGTGTTGTTTGGCTTTATCAAGCAACACTTGCCATTCATCAATCGGCGTATCAGAGACTAAGGTGACATGCGGAACAATATTGATGATTTTCTCTTTCAGCGCCTGATCAAACCCATTCATCACCGAAGTCACTAAAATCAAGAGACTGACAGCAAGAACCATCCCAAAGGTCGAAATACGAGAAATAAACGCAACCAAGTGACTTTGCTGGCGACTAAAACTATAACGCAACCCGATAAAATGACTAAGCACCATGGGCCTCACTGGGTTTGTTCTCTGGGCGTTTCTTTATCTCCTTTAGTTGACCTTCATGCAGTGACAAAACCCGCTGCTGCTGGTTAGCTAAGTGATTATCATGGGTTACAATGACAAAACTACTATTATGTTCAAGGTTTAACCGCTTAATCAGTTGCTGAATTTTCTCTGCCGTTCCTTCATCCAGATTACCCGTTGGCTCATCCATCAAAACCACTTGCGGCTCAGTCACTAGCGCTCGAGCAATAGCCACACGCTGACGCTCACCTCCCGATAAGGCATAGGGCCGATGATTAGCTCTTTTAGCCAAGTCAACGTCAGCCAACAGTGCTTGAGCTCTGGCAAAAGCATTACGTTTTGATAAACCTCGAATCAACAACGGCATGGCAACATTTTCAATGGCAGAAAACTCACCAAGCAAATGGTGAAACTGATACACAAACCCCATATGAAAGTTACGCAACTTTGATAAAGAGCGATCTGACAATTGCCCTAAATCTTCGCCAGCGACTATAACTCTGCCCGAATCACAACGATCCAAGCCGCCTAACAGATTCAACAAGGTAGATTTTCCAGCACCCGATGAACCAACAATAGCGATAGACTCACCTGCCATAATGTCTAGGTTGATTGATTTAAGGACATCAACATGAATACCTGCCTGACGATACGATTTTGATGCAGCCTGGCAGCGAATAACCGGTTCCACTCTACTCTCCTATTGATACTGCAATGCTTCGATGGGCTTAATTTTGGTTGCCCTATAGGCCGGATACAAAATAAAAAGCGTACTTAATACCAAGGTTAATACGATGACATACAATACATCGTTCCACTGAAGCTCTGACGGCAGCCCTGTAATATAAAAAACATTGGGGTCAAAAATATAAAAACCAAACAATTGTTCAATCGCCGCTATTAAATCAGCTAAATACCAAGCCAAGAAAACCCCAATGAAACAACCAAACACAAGGCTTATCATTGCAAGGCTCAAACCTTGTACCAAAAAAAGCCGTAAGACGGTAAACGGTTGCATGCCCATCATACGGAGCACGGCAATATCATTTCGCTTTTGGGAGACCATCATGCTCATCATCGAAATTAAGTTAAAAGCGGCGACAGCGATAATCAAGGTTAACATTAACATCACCATGACTTTTTCCATCTTGATGGCGCTAAAAAGCTCGCTTCGTGACATCTCCCAGGTAGCGATTGACAGTTGACGATCTTGGATCAAAGGATCTTTTTGCAGCGAGCGATACAATGTATTCACATCAAATATATCTTGTGTATTGACACGCAGCGCTTCAACCTGACCTTTGATTCCCGAAAGTTTTTGCGCATCACTTAGCCTTATAAAGGCATCCGTTGCATCAACATCTGCACCAGCTTCAAATACCCCCATCACAACAAACTGCTTCGTCCGAGGTTTAATACCAAAAGGGGTCACCAACATCTTAGGAAAAGTAACGGTGATTTTTTGCCCAACTTGCACACCAAGTTGATAAGCAAGGCCCGACCCTAAAATAATGCCAAAAGGTTGATCATTAAAGGCTTGGAGATTGCCTGCTGTGAGAATATTGGGTAAATTCGTGATGCGTTTTTCTGCATCAATATTAATACCATTTAATGTGACAGCTAAAAGCTGGTTTGATGAAGCAATCATGGCATCACCACCAACCCATGGCGACACAGCGGTAATTTCATCATATTGCAGTAAATGCTGTTTTAAGGCGGGATAATCATCAATGGGCTTGTCACCTGAGATGATCACATGCGGAATGACAAATAAAATACGTTGTTTAATTTCGGATTGGAAGCCATTCATAACCGAAAGAACAACAATCAATGCGGCAATACCGAGCATCATGCCTAATAAAGAAACCCAAGACAGTAAAGACAAAAAACCTTGTTGATTTTTTGACCGCTGATATCTAAGGCCAATCCATGCTGAGAGCAAAACAATAGCCACTCTATAATTAGTAAAGGATTTATTCTAGCAGTTAGTGCCACAAGATCGAAGACCCAATCGATTGAAGACTGACAATAATATAAAACACATTAAGCGTTGCAGTACCCACTACACCCATCAGCAATCTTGATAGAGATAAGATCCACCGCCTAAACGCCAGAAAAGAGGCTAAATGCCTCGTCAAATTTCTTTAAACAGGCCGACTTCTTGCAGAAATTTCTCAAAAATTTTATCTCTGGTTGATGAAATCTATGCTCGAGCGCTGTGTTTGAACAGATCCATAGGAAGTTAATCAAAACAAATCCGTTGAGCACTTTTCAGCCGAAACCTTCTCAGATCTATCTATGCTGTGAAATAGGCTAAACAATATGTTTGAAGTAACAACCGCAAAAGAATCGACCCTGCACTTAAACTGTTGACACCTTGATAAAAAAGAAAATCTCTATTGCAATACGCTTTAAAGCTAATATTATACGAACGTTATACGCTAATTAATATCGAGGCACTTATGTACACAAAAAAGCTTCTTACCCAAGGCCTGTGCTTAATGACAATTTGGCTTTGCCCTGCAATCTTTGCACATCAAAATGTCGTCCTCTTAACAACATGGTTAGACAAAAAACCAAACTCTGTGATGCAAATACAACCAGAAAAATATGACAAAACACACCTCGAAACCATCATGGCATATATGAAAAACCTGGAAACAGGGAATGTTGAGGGCATGTTATCTTTATTCAATTGCGGCGCCATGGTAGCCTCTTCGGGTTCGGGAATTGTCAAGGCCGAAGGCTTCTATAGCGGGTTCTTACCTACAATAAAAACTGGCCGTGCCGAAATCCAACATATTTATTCAGATATTAAAAACCCCTATCGGTATTCCGCCAGTTTTCATCTGTGTCTGGAGTTTAACGATGGCAGCCAATTAAAAGCAACCTATGTTGATGAGTTTGAATTTAGCGAATTCAATAACAAATTGCTGTCAGTGTACATGTACGAAAATACAAAAATCTAATTGGCTAGCCGCATTGTCTTCCTACTATTAATAAGCTTATCACTCAATCAAAGTGAAAGCTTATCGATTGATGTCAGCCGCATG
>JAPOUS010000031.1 GCA_026708525.1 Cellvibrionales bacterium | reverse complement strand
AATAATCCGTTAGGCAGGTAAGAGAATCTTAGCAGATTCTTACCATCTGCCGAGCGGATTGTTTGTAACAGACCTAAGTCGTCATATTGATAATGACGCCCTTTATCATCCACCTGCAATCGTCCATTAGCATCATGAATAATTTCTGTTGCGGCACTAGAATCATCACATTTGAAAGCAACTAATTGATCCATGGGATTATAGAAACGGGCTATGGTCTGAGCGTTCCCCTCCTCTTCTGAACGTTTTTCAAAAACCAGATTGTTATTACTGTCATATTGATAATCGACCTGCCTCTGGTGATCGTCCTTTGACGTATCACTTATTGATGTAGTCAAATGCATCTCGTTTATTAAACGTTTGAATGAATCATATTGATAATTCACACTGTATTTAACGTGTTTATTATCATTTGTGACTGCTTCCATAAGGTGTTCAACCAACTCACCTCTCGGTTGATACAGGTAATGATTCGCCAATAATAGAATGCCTTCATCTATAGTGACTGAGCTACTGGAGAGTCTCCCATAAGGCCCATAGGTGTATACTTCTTGTGTTTTACCAGATCCTGAGAATTCTCTATCCAATTGCAGAAGCTGCCCTTTCATGCCATTATCATCTTCACCATAGGTGAAAGTCACTTGATCATTACCTGTAGTAATTTTTGATAATTTTCCCTTATGCTCGGGGTGATATTCATAGCTAAAGAGTGAGTGACCGACATTCGTCTGCTTTATTAGCCTGTGGTGAGCATCATATAAATACTGTTGAACATTGCCATCGGGATAGTAAAAGTGAGTTAAAAGCCCTCGCTCATCATATTGGTAGTGTAATGATTGATTTTCAGAATCTTTTGTTTGAATTAACCGCGAATCTGCATCGTAATGATGCGACACCTTGTAAGGCTTATCTAGTCGATGGAAACTAACAGACTGTATTAGCCCTCGTGGATTGTACTCATACTTAATTATATGGCCATCTGACAGCTCTTTTTCGATTTCTCGGCCATCTTTATTATAACGATGCCTAGTGACGAGATGATCATGATGTTGTGACTCAGGGGAAGTGACACTTATCAGTTGGTTATCTGAGTTATAAGCATAACGATAACCTGAGCGAGTATCTTTCTTATCATTGATCGTTTGTGTTTTAACAAAAGTGAATACATTATTGAACAAATCATACTGTGTATGTTTAGTTGACTGTAAACCATCAAATCCCTGCGTTTCGATCACAAGGGGGTTATGGCCAGCATCATAATAGTAGCGGCTGGTGATTCCTTTATGATAGGTATTGTTGGTAGTATTAATGAGTGAACTGACCTCTTTAATCTTAAGATTAAAGCCATTTTTAATGATTACCTTCGAGACAGAGTCTATTGATATATCATTAGTTACTGGAAAATTGATTTTTTCGACTTTTTGCTGCCAAGGCGTTTTAATAATTTTTTGGTAAGGGCGGCCATTATGCGAGATTAATTGGGTTAGATTATCATCATCATAATGAAAATCTGTTTTATTGTTCCAGGGATCTACCACCCTAATTAAGCGGATGCTGTCATCATATTCATGAGTAGAGACTTGTCCAAATTGATCTTTATGAATCGTTAACTTTCCAAAGGCATTGTATGCTTTCTCTTCAAGAGTAACGTAGCGTCCATCAAACATTTCTTCACGCTTTATCAATCGGCCAGACGCATCAAAATGTTCTTGCTGTGTAAACCCTAAAGGTGTTGTAGTCACATGGGTATTGCATCCATACTGATCATAGCTTTGATAACTCGTTTTATGGCTATTGCCTTCAGGATCGATAACCTCCGTTCGCTGTCCAATGGCATTATAAAAATACTGATTTTTGTCGCCCATCGCTGATATTTCAGCGATGGTTTGATTATTTCGCGTATCCGTCAGTGTCTGCGAAATATTGCCTAAGCTGCTTTCATGCTGTGTAGTTAACACAGCCGTTGAAGGATCAAACAAATAATGCGTGTAATGTTCTGTTGACTGTACCCCTGGCATACCCTCAGCTAACCACTTCAGCTTATTAGCAACCTCCCTTCCCTTATCATCATATTGGAAGTCTATCTGTTGCCAAGGCCGCCAAGATGCTTGTGCATTCTCTTGATAAAAAGTCAATTTGGCTGAATGTGATTTATTCGAAGGCGTTAATCGATAAGCAGTTTTAACAGTTTTTC
This sequence comes from Cellvibrionales bacterium, assembly GCA_026708525.1. GTDB lineage: Bacteria > Pseudomonadota > Gammaproteobacteria > Pseudomonadales > DT-91 > CAKMZU01. The sequence goes on along the minus strand of JAPOUS010000031.1, from coordinate 5,173 downwards.
CTGTCGTTTTATCGGTGTCCAATGTTTCTGACAACAAACTATAATGCTCAGTAAAATAGGCATACGTGAGTGATCTTATTTGATGCCAGTCACTATCATCCCTACTATAAACCCAATGCTCTTCATGGGTTTTATTCCCGTATCTATCGTAAGTGTTATCAACTCGATTACTTGGAATATAGTCATTTAATTGTTCATTCCAGGTTTCATGGATCACTTTTGCCGGCTTGTCATAATTCGTTATGCGACTGTATTTGAATGGGCTAATCTCATATTGGTAACGAACTTTTATAAAGTTCTTACCATTTTTTAGCGTTCGCACTTCGATTGGTAAATGTAAAAAATTATATTCGTAAACTTTATGATGAATGTTTGGATTGATAAGCTCACCGTCGGTTTGCTTCACTTCAACAGTATAATGAAAAGTTTTATCGTCGCTATCCATCAAACTATCAGAGGAGCTAGACAACTCATATAAAGGAAAGCCTGTATAGTTTTTTCCCTTAGTAAAACTATAATGTGTCTGATGATGAATCTTATTTGTTGCCCAATCAAACTGCATAAATCCAATCACAACAGGCATAGATTTTGATTTACCGTCCTGCTTATACGGAACACTATCGTAGGTTAACTCTGTACCTAATCCCGTAGGTGATTTGAGCGTCCTGATCAATGAATAACCATTGCGATAAACGTAACTCAAATCAAATCGCTGCCCCATAGGATTAACGATTGTGTTAACACCTTGTGCTGAATAGTAAACAGTCTGCTTACGCCCGTCAGGGTAATGGATAATGAGCGAATTTGGTTCGTAACTGAAACGATAAAAATTACCATAGTTATCTTTTATTGATGATAACTTGGCTTTATGAAGGTCACTGACCGGTTGTTCATACTCTAAATACACCTTATTTCCATAACGATCTAGCTCAAGAACAAGTAGACCTTGATGCGAGAAATATTTAACACTTCCATCTTTGTAACACGATTTATACCGGTAAAATAAGGTCGTATCTTCAGGAATATTTTTTTCTTGTCCCTCATCTATAAACTTGGTACCGTGTTGATTAAAGTATTTTAAACCTGAGGAAGTTAGGGTTTCATCATTCCACTTATTATCAATCAACCATTGCTTGCCACTGAGTTGTGCGATTTTTCCATCAATATAATCTATATCCAATCGCCATCCATTCGGCAGTCCAAACATCCCTTCAACATTGAATGAATAGGTTAGATTGATAGTAAAGGGTAAATGAATACCAGAGGCTTTGATTAATGGATAAGAAAAATGAAAAGTCCCAGTCGCAGTATTGACCGAGGTCGTTGATTGGGATGTGTTGTTATAAGCGTGACTTCCAGTATAACCACATAAGGAAATAGCTGAGTAGAATATACCAGCAGCTAACACGATAAGAATAGAAAACTGCCGGCACATAAGCAAAGTCTTTGTCTTTTAAAAAGTTATCAATACGTTGGGCGATAAATTACGTGCAATGTCGCTTTGTTTGTATAGTGGTATTCATATTTTTTGTTACTGCATAATGAACGACCTACACAAATAAATTGATTACTAGGATCATCGCCAAAAAATGATAACCGGTTAGAGTTTGGATAGAAAAAGTTTCCTGATCTAACTTTTAATGGTGCCGTCCAAGAATATCTTGAATCACTCGCTTTCACTTCTACATGGAAGTAAGAAGGATCAGTAGCACAAGTATCCCCTGCCGTACTACTTGATTTACACTCATAATAAATACCATTGTCTTTATTTAATTCATAAAGGCCAATGGTTCCCTTTGGAATCGTAAAGGAGGTCTGATCCTTGATTTCCCAGTCATACATGCACTGATGATCACCAGATGTTGAAAGATCGACTTTTAAATCTTGCGCTAGAGGCGAATCAAAGTAATAGGTCATGATGACATAACCCTCAGCACCCGCCATAACGACTGACGAATTGAATGCGACCAATCCTATAAAGGACAAAGCTAACCAAAAACTCCTTTTCAACATATATCCTAGACTGCAACGTGGTTTCATATATTCACCTTTTCGCTTGCTATGGATGTTTTCTACTCTCTTATGAGATTAATTGCGATTATTAGCTAGTATTAGCTAGTATTCCTATTGACAGTCCGCTAACCAAGATAATCAGCCACATAATCAGCACAAGAGACTCAGGGCTAAAGATTCAACTTATGTGTTAGATAAGTAATAATCTTGAATGTTCAAAAGTTTTTCCAATTATTTAATACGACAGTACATTGCCCTCATCAGTAAAAACATTATCTTCCAAATATTGGACAGGCGTCGTAAGACGCCTGAACCCTTTCACTTCACCCCAATTCAAGATGTTAACCTGATGTACTCGAGGGGGAGAATCAAAAGGTAATGATGTATAATATGGAGCTGGGGCAACGTCTACCTCAACAGGGGATAACATAGAAGAAGACGCTGAAGAGCTTATCAATGACTCCACACCGGTGCCATTTGAGGTTGAGCGTAACGTTGAACTGGCTGCATTTGGTATGACCGTAGCATCAGGAAATGCATTAGCAGCTTCAAAAGGATTAATGACAATACCAGTTAGAAAGGATCCACTTGGAGTGACTGATAGCGAACTTGACGCTATGCTTGATGTAACGCGATTTTCAGGTACGAGCATTGTCTCTGGATTTAAAAAATCGATATACGCTTTATCATAATTTCTGTTTACTTTACTCAACGTTTTAACGAGTGTGTGCCAGATAGAATGATCATACCAATTAGCCGTAACATTAAAACGCCCTACAGTCATAAAATTTTCAACCGCTGGTGCTAGCGACACACCTGTTGATGCAAGAGCAACAATACCAAGCCCAATACTTGTGAATTGCAACGCTTTAGCTACCTGCTTGTTACCTGAATCCAACGCCGCCTGTGAGCCTATCAATGACGCTCCTGATAAAGCGGTAGATACACCTGCTGCCACTGCTGCACCACCACTTAATGTTAACGATGCTCCACCTGTCGGAAGCGCAAATATTACTCCAACAATACCTAATGCAGTGGCACCTCCGCCTAATCCATAATTAACATCTCGCGCATTTTTACCTGTCGGGTCAAAATAGTAGATGGGATTGGATTTGCCATAACGGTAGCGATTATCAACAAGCAAGGTATCCGGCGCAATAAAACGTTTGAGGGTCGGTGAATAAAATCGACTACCCAAGAAGACTAAGTCGAGTGAAGTATCTTTATACGCTTGATGCCAACTCATCACATTGGCCAACCCCGATAGATTTCTTCGTATTGGGCTGCCATATGCCATATGTTCTTGTGTTGAAATTTCACCTTGTTTAGAAACCACAGCACCGACACTATGGTTTAACATGACCCATGATTCAGTACCTGTGTTGTCAGTGGATGCGAAAATACTTTTGTTATCCCTAAGTAAATCGTGCCAAGCATCCGCCTCTTTCATCGTTACTAAACTACCCTCCTGATTCTGATAAAAAATAGAAGGTAAATTGGTGCATTCAATAGCAGAAGGCTGCCGGCTTTTTAGCTGCCCAGTTAACCAGTAGGCGTATTGAAAAGTTTTATCCCCAGCCTTACCCGTCAATAAACGCCCTTTGGTATCATAAGTATACTCAACACCCTTATGGTCTTTGATGAGCCGCCCATCCAGATCATAGGTTAATTCTCCACTAAACGGCCTATAGTCAGAGGTGATTTTTACCAGCTGATCAAGCGCATTAAATGTAAAAAAGCTCGTTGATGTATCACTATCAGTCACTTCGTCTTCACGCGTTAAATTGCCATTCGCATCATAGCGATAATAGAGCTCTCTTTGGCTCCCTGCATTGATAGCTAATTCGGAAGTCAGTTGATTTAAGGCATTATAGGTATAAGATAAACTAACCGAATCAACCGGGATATGCCCATTATGGGTATGGGTAGAAACGCTAGCCAATTGTTTACGTGGCGTGAATTGATAATTAACTTCATAAACAAGCCCTTCTCTTTGGTTAAGCAGCGTTGATTTGACAAGACTACCTAACGCACCATAAATAAAAGTTTCTGTGCTTAATCCGACTTGATTGTGATCAAAACTACGTTGTACTAGCTGCTGCTTTACATCATTATCATCCGATCCGTAAGTGTATTGCACAGTAAGATCCCTGCTGTGAATCTCACTAATTTTCCCTTTATCTTCTGGTTTATAATGGTAAGACTGGCTTCTTCCCGAAGGAAATGTTTCGAGTAACTTACGATTCTTATCATCATAAGTGGCTTTATAGGTTGATGTATCAGGGTAAGTCATCTGCTTTAATAAACCATTAGCTGTATAGTCAAAAGTAAACGCCTGCGACTGGCTATCATTTGCAGAGATTAAACGCCGATCAGCATCATAATGATAGTTTACCTGATAATTTTCACCTTCTACTTGCCAGCTGGAACCATCAGCCAATCCAAGTGGGTTATAGGTTTGATGAATAGCCTTGCCGCTTGGTAGGATCGTTTTTATTTTTCTACCATTGTTATCATAAATGTACTTAGTGATTCGTTTATCCCCACAGTCTAATGCCGCTGACTGAACCTCAGATAACAATCCGTCTTGATTGAACACCAAGGTTTCCCCTGGACTTGCAGAAAGCGTCTTGCCGGACTGCAATTTCTTCTGCTTAGTAACTGGATTGTTGAATATGTCGTACGCATAATCGATCGTTAACGTTGAATCATCATAGCCATAAGTGATCTCAGATGTTGGATTTAATTTGGCATCATACTGATAAACACGAGTGACAGCATCTCGCTTGGTTAAATTATAGCGATGAACAATAGCGTTAGTTTCTTCAATTTTCTTATTAAATCCTGAATGACGGATAGTATGCTCAATATACTCCATTTGAAAATCATAAGGGTTGCTAAAAATAGGGTAATAACTATCTACTTCTAGTAAATTCCATGGCTCGGAACGTTTTTCATGGGTCTTATGCTTATTAAGATAAGTCGTTGTCGTTAAGAGAAAATCGTTGTAGTGATACTCAGTATGGTTACCATTAATATCATGATGCTCAAGAGGTCTTTCAAAAACATCATAATGCGTTTTGCTTTTCAAACCATGAATATCTGTCGTCTCAATGACTTTTCCAATGCAGTTATATTTTTTCTTTGAAATAGATCTAAA
>JAPOUS010000321.1 GCA_026708525.1 Cellvibrionales bacterium | reverse complement strand
TTTTTCTTGTGGTGGATTGAACACTGGAAGAGAGATGTTTCTCAAGCTTGATTTTCAGCTTTTCGATTTCATTTTGAATATCATTCACTGATTCAGTTGTTTTTTTCTCAGCTGCCATAGTTATTACCTGTTTGATTTAGCCAGTTGGATATCATTGAATGGGATCTTTGATGTATTAAATAATGCATCGGTCAAGGATTTGTGCGGCTATTCTAAATCAAAAGGTTGCTAACTTTCAAAAAAAAAACGAAAAAAAATGTCAAAATAGCATCGAAAACAATGAAAAGTTTCAAATTAAGACAATTTTGTATCTTAACTTATGTTATTTTTACGCATCGGTGGTGAATATTTATACCTTTGTTGCTTTTTTTCACTTCCCATCGTTATTTGATTCATAAGATATTTTGTGAATGCCTGAATGCCTGAATGCCTGAATGCCTGAATGCCTGAATGCCTGAATGGATGCCCCTTTATTTTTTTAGGTTAAATCTTTTTATTTTTAACTTTTGGCGTTCTGGCAAGAGTTAAGCAGGTTATGTTTTTTGCCCCTTTATCTTTTAATGTTTTTGCCAAAGCGTTCATTGTAGAGCCAGTTGTTAAAATGTCATCGATGATGCCAATGGATGCACCTGGGAAAGTGCAATGGCATTCGTAGCAATCGGCCACAGCTTTTAGCCTGTTTTTAGCATTCAGGCTTTTTTGCTTTGGCTTGTCTTTTAATTGTTTTATTAAAAAAGGTTTAAAAGGGATTTTAGTCGCTTTTGAAATTTCAAAACCCAGGTTTATTATTAATGATGATTGGGTGCTCAGTTCTTCGTATTTAAATCGCGGAGTGTGTGTTAGGTAGTCCAGTGTATGAATGCGGTTTTTGATTTTAAACGTCAATAAGTTTGCGGCTAATTGTATGTATTTTTTTTCTTGTTGAGTTTTTAACCTTTGTAGAAGGCGTTTTCCTAAATCGAAATACAGTACGGCGGAAATGTTTTGATCGAATGTTGGACGGTTTTTCTGGCAGGAGCTGCATATTTCGCCGTTGCTGATGGGTAAATCGCAGATAGAACAGCTCGCACTTTTATGCTCTAACGCTTCAAGACAGTATAAGCAGAGATGGTTAATGGGTGATTTTGCTTGGTACATAGATGCTTGGCAGATCAAGCAGGCGTTTGAGAGGTTAACTAAAGTATTTCTCATCGTTATGATTCGTATATTGTCTCGCAGTTAGCTTAGTGGGATTCGGCGATAAGGAGTAGAGGGTTGATAGATTGTTTTTAAATAGATGCATGCTTTAAGGGGGGTAATTGAAAGGTGTTCTTAGCAACCCCCTCCTTTTTTTTATACTGCTTAACTGACAGGTGCCTCTAAAATTGCTTTTGACGTCCGTTGGATGAATGGCTCAGTGGATTTTAAGCGCATCTTAATATTAAGCGAAGAACCCCCAAATCCACTAACAGAGATGTCCTGAATAGCCACGTCTGAATAGTAAAAATACAATGGTCATAGCACTTATCTATTGATCAGTCTGGGACTATTGATAAGTTAGGAAAGGTGTTATGGATAAGAGGCTGTCAGATGGCGCATCTTTTGGGTAGAGATGTGGTGAGATTTCACTCAAGTTAACTTTTTTATTTATTAAAGTTGACAGCAAAAGGAGCTTTGTTAATATAGCGTTTTTTTGATTTTAAGCTCTAGTTCGTGCCTTTTGGGCATTAAATTGCACGCATGAATAAGCAGTCATTAGAATGCAGTTATTAGAATAAGGTTGAGTCGCCAACATGAAGAGTACGCAAATTTCTACAAAGCACGACTGGTCATATAATGAGATTGCGGCTCTTTTTGAGTTGCCTTTCAATGATTTGATTTTCCAAGCGCAAAGTATTCATCGAGAGGTATTTGATCAAAATAAAGTTCAGTTAAGTACACTCTTAAGCATCAAAACAGGCAAATGCCCTGAAGATTGTGCCTATTGCTCGCAAAGTAATCGCTATGACACGGGCTTAACTTATGAAGAATTGATGGAAGTTGAAGAGGTTATCACAGCAGCGAAAGAAGCCAAAGCAGCAGGCTCTGAGCGCTATTGTATGGGAGCTGCCTGGCGATCACCTAAAGGCCGAGACATGGTAAAAGTGACAGCCATGGTTAAAGGCGTCAAGGCCTTAGGTATGGAGACCTGCATGACCTTAGGTATGCTAAATAAAGACCAGGCGAGTGAGTTGGCTGACGCGGGTCTTGATTACTATAACCACAACCTTGATACTTCACCTGAGTACTACAAACAAATCATTACCACCCGCAAATACCAAGACCGTTTAGATACCTTGCAACACGTTAGAGACGCAGGCATGAAAGTCTGCTCGGGCGGTATCGTTGGTATGGGTGAAACCCGGGAAGATCGTATAGGGTTTCTACAGCAGTTAGCAAATTTACCTGTTCATCCTGATTCAGTACCCATTAATCAACTGGTTAAAATTGAAGGTACGCCACTGGACTTAACGCTAGAAGAGCAAATTGATTCGTTCGAATTTATTCGTATGATTGCCATTGCGCGTATTCTTATGCCGTATTCCTACGTTCGCTTATCAGCAGGTCGTGAGACCATGAACGATGAAATGCAAGCCTTGGCATTTTTTGCTGGTGCTAATTCATTATTCTATGGCGATCGATTGTTGACCACAGATAATCCCGAAGAATCTAAAGACAGGCAATTATTTAAGCGCCTAGGCATTAATAACGAAGAACATATTATTGATGATCTTGGTGAGAATGCCCATGATGAGCCAGCTTCAGCTGCGCAAGTAGCATCACAAAGCGAGTCGCTTTTTTATAACGCTGTGTTAGTCGATGAAAGATTTACACGCCCGGCTGCGAGAGCGACTGGATAAGCGTCATCAGGCCCAACAAATGCGAAAGGTGCGAAAGGTTGCCTCGCCGATGGGTCGTAAAATCCATATGGGTGATAGATCGCTGTTAAATTTTAGTTCGAATGATTATTTGGGGTTTGCTAATCATCCTGAAATACGCCAAGCAACCATTGAGGCAATTGAGCAATACGGTGTCGGTGGTGGAGCATCCCACAGTATTTGTGGGCATAGCGAAGCACATGACCGGCTTGAGCAAAAAATTGCTACCCTTCTTAATCGAGACGATGCGCTACTTTTCTCAACCGGCTTTATGGCAAATTTGGCGGTCATGACTAGCCTGCTTGAGCGCAAAGATGCAGTTTTTCAAGATCGTTGGAATCATGCCTCTCTTATTGATGGCGGCTTGGCGCAACCCGGTTCGTTTGTGCGATACAAACACAATGACATGGGCGACCTAAAGGCCAAGCTTGAATCAACGCCCGCTCGCCATCGCATGATTTGTGCGGACTCTGTCTTTAGCATGGATGGTGATATTTGTGATATACAAGGGTTGATATCGCTTGCTAACGCCCATGATGCTTTATTGTACTTAGATGATGCGCATGGGTTTGGCGTCTTAGGTGATAACGGCTTGGGAGTAATTGATTATGCTAAGTTATCGCAAGATGATTTGCCGCTGGTGGTGCTAACCCTGGGTAAAGCGATAGGTTGCGCTGGTGCGTTAGTGGTTGGCGAAAAAACGTTAATTGAAGCCATCAGACAGTATGGTCGGTCTTATGTCTATACAACCGCATCCCCGCCGGCTATTGCCGCAGGCGTTTCTTGTGCGTTGGATTTACTGTTAACATCGCCACACACCAGACAACATTTGCAGTCATTAATTGATGCGTTTATTTCAGGCGCTAAGGCAATTGACTTGCCCCTGATGCCTTCTTCAACGCCCATACAGCCATTAATGTTAATGTCTGAAGACGCTGCACTGTCTTGCCAAGCATTTTTAGAACAAAAAGGGATTTTGGCGATGGCCATTCGCCCCCCAACTGTGCCTGTAGGTTCATGTCGACTACGAATTACTTTAACCGCATCGCATTCGTTGAAAGATGTTGATTATCTATTGGCCTGCCTCGGGCAATGGTTTGAGGAAAACCGATAATGTGTCTGAGTCAAAAGCATGATTCATCCCTATGGGTGATGAATCGATATGAAGGCAGTCGTTTCACCGCTACAAATGACTTGCCAGCTTGTGTGCTTGTCAGTGGCTGGGGCTTATCGACACAAGTTTTTGATTTAATCTTGCCTTCATTGGCTTTGCAATTTGATGTTTATCGGTTGGATAGGGTTTTTTCAGATAAAGAAGTGTCTTTCGCTCAAGCATCAGAATCATTACACAGGGTGTTATTAGATTTTTTTAAGCAATCTAAGAAGCCTTATTGGTTGATGGGTTGGTCGTTAGGCGGAAACCTTGCTTTGCAAGCGGCAAAGCCTAGATTAGTGGGTTTAGAGGGGTTATTTTTGGTTGCAACAACACCGAAATTCATAGCCGATGAATCTTTCCCTCTAGGTGTGGTGCAGTCTAACTTTCAAGCGATTCAGCAGCGCCTTGAAAAAAATACAGCAAAATCATTGGCGTATTTTGATCGACTTCAAGTGCATGGCGATGAAAAGGCAGAGGTGTTGGTCAATGCATTAAAGTCGTTACGTCAGGTAGAGCCTAAATTGAGTAAAGAACAACTAATGTCTGAGCTTGAGTGGCTTTATGAGGTTGATCAGCGAGAAGCGCTTGCTGGATTAAGGCAATCGGTGTATTGGTTTTTTGGTGAGCATGACCCATTGGTTTCATCCGACCTTGCCAAGTGGATTACAGATCGGTTTCCTAAAATGGTGGTAACGATGATTGAGGGAGCGACACACCCCATATTTTTATCACAGTCTGAAGGTTTTTTATCGCAGCTGGAAAATTGCATAGCAAGCGAAAGTCGGCATCAAGAAAAGATCCAAATGGCTAATCGTTTTAGTAAAGCAGCGGTGACTTACGATTCGTATGCGCACCTCCAGCAATTGGTTGGTGAAAAACTACTGGCAAAAATTAAGGGTAAGCATTTTCATCATTTGTTAGATGCAGGTTGTGGAACCGGATTTTTCAGTGAAGAATTAGCCTGTCATAGCCAACATCTTTTAGGTGTCGATTTAGCATCAGGTATGCTGGATTACGCTAAACAGAATCACTCCGGAAATGCTCTGTGGATTCAAGCCGATATTGAATCCTTACCACTTCAAAATGCATCGGTTGATGCGATATTTTCAAGTCTTGCTGTTCAGTGGGTTGAGTCATTAAGTGCGTTATTGAATGAATGGCACCGGCTGTTAGTCTCTGGAGGAGAAGTGCTTATTTCAACCTTGGGGCCAAAATCGTTATTTGAGCTGAGAGGGAGTTTTGAGTCGATTGATAAGTTTCAGCACGTTAATCAGTTTTTGCCTTTTGATGCTGTTCTTGAAATCATCAAAGCGTCGCCTCTAACGGTTGTCGACACTCAATCTGCGGAGGAAGTACTTACTTACCCAAGCTGCGTTGATGTAATGAAAGATTTAAAAGGCATAGGCGCTACCCTTGTTAAAGGCAAGCAATCTAAAGGACTAATGACCAAAGAGAGGTTAACTCAATTGGTGGATGCGTATAATGCCTATCAATTGCCTGATGGCAGTTTGCCTGCCACGTACGAAGTGATTTACCTTCATTTACAAAAGGCATAGTTTCAAAAGGCATAGTTACAAAAAGCACAGTTACAAACGGCATAGTGCGCCTTTTCATTATTTTCTTAAATCGTTTAATCCTGGAGTTTTTATGTCAAAGCGTTTTTTTGTGACGGGCACAGATACTGATGCCGGGAAAACGTTGATTGCTTGCGCGATATTAGAAAAAGCCAAAGCCGAGGGCTTAACGACCCGTGCGATGAAGCCTTTAGCGGCAGGCTCTGAAGACATTGAAGGACAACGTCAAAATATTGATGCGTATCTTTTGCAGCACCATGCGACAGAGTCATTGGATTACAGTCAGGTTAATCCCGTGTTGCTTAATGCACCCGCAGCGCCGCATATTGTTGCAGAAAAAGAGAATCGACGATTGTCGGCCAGGCAGCTTACAGGATTTATCAATGGTTTTATGATGAATAAGGCAGATTTTTATGTGGTTGAGGGGGCTGGGGGGTGGTATGTCCCTTTGAGTTATCGCGAAACGGTGGCAGATGCGATAAAACCACTTAATTTGTCTGTTATTTTAGTGGTAGGTTTAAAGTTAGGTTGCCTGAACCATGCCCTTTTGACATTAAAGGCAATGCATTCTGACGGCGTGAAGCTTGCCGGTTGGGTTGGTTCTCAGGTTGATCCTGAGATGGCATTTATGGAGGAAAATGTCGAGACGTTAAAAAATATGATTGGTGCGCCTTGTCTCGGTGTTGTGCCTTTTATGGAAAATCCTGATCCGGTGGCTGCGGCAAGCTATCTGCGCTTGCCTTAAAAGCTTAACGTTTTTGCACTAGCAGGCTGCCAATAGAGTAGCCTGCACCGAATGAGCAAATCACACCAATATCACCTTCCTGGCAATCTTCATGATGTAAATGAAACGCAATAATTGACCCTGCGGAGCTGGTGTTGGCATATTCATTTAAAATGATGGGCGCTTCTCCCTCGGATGCTTCACGTCCTAAAACCTTCTTGGCAATCAATTGATTCATAGAAAGATTAGCCTGGTGAAGCCAAAGCTTTTTAACATCTCCCACCGTCATTTGGTTGTCGGTAATTTGGGTGCTGATATGTTCGGCAGCCATAGGGCAAACCTCTTTAAATACCTTGCGGCCGTTTTGCATAAATAATTTATCGCGCGCGAACTGAGTATCTTCACTGGTGCGGTTTAAAAAGCCTGCATTGTTTCGAATATTGTTTGAAAATTGGGTGGTTAGTTTCGTGTCGAGTATGGCGAAGCCATGATTGGCTGGAGCAGTTGCTTCGGATTCGATCACCAGTGCGGTTGCTGCATCACCAAAAATAAAGTGGCAGTCTCTGTCAGTAAAATCTAAGTGCCCGCTGCAAATCTCAGGGTTGATTACCAATACTCGTTTGGCTTGACCGGATTGAATGCTGGCAACCGCATTGGCTACCCCAAAGGTGGCTGATGAGCAGGCAACATTCATGTCGTAAGCAAAGCCTTCAATGCCTAATTGTTGTTGCACTTCTATTGCGATGGCTGGGTAAGCACGTTGGAGGTTAGAGCAAGCGACGATAATTGAATCAATATCTTCTGGTTTTAGATCGGCTTTAATCAATGCTTTTTCGGCAGCGACTACCGCCATTTCTGCTTGAATACTCAGTTGATCATTGGGCCGTTCTGTTAACTCTGGCCGCATTCGGTTAGGGTTTAATATGCCGGATTTATTAATCACATGGCGATTCTCGATGCCCGATGCTTTGACGATAAAGGCTTCACTGGAGTACAGCTTGCTCTTGTCTTCGTTGTCATCCGCTTGTTGGTCAATGTGCTGATTAAACGCACCGACCAGCTCTTCATTATTGA
>JAPOUS010000297.1:1944-7449 GCA_026708525.1 Cellvibrionales bacterium | reverse complement strand
ATCCAATTGGATTAAATTTTTCAATGATTGTAAAGTTAATCGCCACTTAGATTGCTAATTGAGGTTAATAGTTTGGATCGTTACCAAACTAGCTTTAATGTTCACTCAGAAATGCTCACTCATACACAAATCAAAATTTGATACAGTTCACACTAAAATCAAATCTATTCGCATTCATCAACATCTTTTCTCAATCAAAAAATCATAACGCTTTTAAGGACGCCCTTTAAAGCTATAATAGACTATTTTTTAATATTCGATATGAAAAATTTCAAAACTCACGAAAATCCTCCCTTCTTTCGACGTTTTTTTGCCATGATTTACGATACATTTCTCGTTGCGGCCATTCTGATCGCAAGTATGGCTGTCATGGTGGGGCTCCGTATGAGCATCGGTATGCCTTTGAGTGAAAATGAAGTGGCGATTTCTGGAGGGTGGCGATTACCTTCCTTGGCATTTTGCCTAGTCAATGTATCGCTATTTTTTGCATATTTCTGGGTGAAAAATGGCCAAACTTTAGGCATGCAAGCCTGGCGACTTGCCATTCTCAACCCACAAGGTGACACCATTACTTTTCCATCTGCTTATATTCGACTACTCGCATCCCTTCTCTCTGCTGGACTGCTTGGATTGGGCTTTTTATGGGCAATGGTTGATAAGAAGAAGCAAACCCTGCACGATTATTTATCCAATACGCAAACCGTTTTACTTCCTAAAAAAGCAAAGTAACCTTTCAACATTGATTGAGCTTATTCCTCGTCACCTTCGCCCACTAAAAGCGTAGAGAGAATTTCATCCACAGCGGAGTCATCTAATCCTTTGTCTTCCAGGTCGCAGCCATGAGAAATAACCAGCAATTTTTCATTTTCTAGGGGGATTAACCATTCTCGATAAAAAGCCCCTTCATCTTCAAAATGGCCATAAAGGCAAGGTAATTCAGCCAATCTATCGCCTACGTATTCATTGGAACTAATACTGTCAATCAAATCATCCAGCGTCATCCCACTATCAGGCGTTAACACCGTTAATTCGATAACACTGATTTGATCCGCATCTATAACAATAACCGTCTCATCTTCCTGCTCGGCTTTCCATTCGTCGGGCAATGCTAGCGACCAAAAATCTGTGATCATTTCTTTCATAAGTCAACCTGTAAAACGAGTGCGTCTTCTGGTGAATCATTTAAGCTCTGGGATTTATAGTAAGCTTTGCGCCGACCAACAATAATAAAACCCAGCTTTTTATAAAGTGTTTGGGCTGAGAGGTTCGTTTCGCCTACCTCTAGAAAACAACGTTTCGCCCCTTGAGTACGATAGATGCTAAATATTTTTGTCAGCAGCCTTTCTGCCACCCCCTGTTGCCTAAAGGGCTTATTGGTCACGATATTTAGTAACGTTAGCTCATCTAACACTCGACTAAAAAAAGCGTAGGCGACTAATCGCCCATTAGTGATGGATACCCAGCCCTGATGATCCCGGAAACTTTGATCGATCAAGGGTTTACTCCATGCACTATACCCCTCAGATTGCTCTATTTCGGCAATCGAAGGAATATCATCACGAGCCATGGGGCGAATAAGCTCATCTATAGGCGCCTCAATTAAATCCATCTCAATTTGCCTCACTGGCCATCTGAAGGGTTTGCCACAACTGATATTTAGCGATTGGATCATTGAGATATTGAGGTAGCGGTGCTAGCGCATAAAAACTTTTTTGACATGATAATGCCTGGTACAGCTTATCAAATACAGACACAAATACGTTTTCTCTAAGAGGGTCTTTTTCAAAAAACGCTTCCCAGCCAAAAAATAAAATCCTCAGAGAAGGCAAGTCATCATGTAACTGACCCCTAAAAAAATTCAGCATTATTTCAGCCACCAAAGCCCAATCGTCATCAGGTAACCCTTTTGCTGTTGGCCACTGGAAAGTATCTGTTATCGTGGTTTTAGGAAGCTGTTTATTCATCGCCATCACCACATCCGTTAAAAACCGCAACCCGGATTGTTGCTCACTCCATTGACGTTTAGGCTGATTTAGCAAGCATAGAACATTATCGATAAGGATATAACGCACACGAAAAGGCTTCAGCGCTTCGTGCATTGTTTTATTGGGTTTAGCAGTAAAATCCGCTGGTACAGCCGTGTTATTCCGTTCGGAATCAATCGTAACTTTGGGCAGTATGTGATTGATAGGTGTTGGTACTGGTACAGCCACGGCTTGCTTATCAGGCGTTGGGGGTGAAGATTCTTCAGCGGGATGAAGCAAGGCACTAAGTGGCGTCGAACCAAGTTTAGCTGATTGAGCAGACCGAGCTAGACTCAGTTTTTCAAAGGTTTCGGTGTAATATGCCAGAGGGGCTTGAGCATTTGGCAGAGGCTGCCTTGATTGTAACGGCTTAAGGCCCATCCACTCCAAGCTTTGTAGCTTCCCTTCTGGCGATAACATCAGATACCTTCCTGTGGGTGCGCACGTTGTGATTGATTCAATAAATTCACCGCATGAAGGTAAGATTTAACAGAGGCCACAATAATATCCGTATCCGATCCTTGGCCATTGACAATGCGCCCATCACGTTTAAGCCTTACCGTCACTTCGCCAAAGGAATCTGTCCCTTCAGTTAAGCTATTGACCGAGTATAGCACCAGTTCTGCCTGACTTTTGACAATGCTTTCGATAGCTTTGAATGCTGCATCCACTAAGCCGTCACCTGTTTCTTCTGCCTTATAGATTTCCCCATTCAGCGAAATATCTAAAGCAACTTTTGGATCACTGCCACTTGCCAATGCTGCCTGAAAATGCGCCAGTTGATAACCTTCTGTATCTCTTTCTTGTGAGTCAATTGTTAGCAAGGCCTGCAAATCATCATCAAAAATCTCGTGTTTTTTGTCTGCAAGCAATTTAAAGCGTGCAAATAACGTATCCAATTCTTCATCTGACGTACATTTGTGGCCGATCGTTTCTAGACGTGAAACAAAGGCCGCACGACCTGAATGCTTACCCAACACTAAACGATTTTCTCCCCAGCCGACGTCCTGCGCTCGCATAATTTCATAGGTTTCGCGATGCTTTAATACACCGTCCTGATGAATACCTGCTTCATGGGCAAAGGCATTCGCCCCAACGATCGCTTTGTTTGGCTGAACAGGGAATCCCGTGATACTAGAAACTAAACGCGATGCCGGCACAATGTGTTGGGTATTAATATTTGTCGTTACATCAAATACGTCAGAACGGGTATGCACAGCCATAACAATTTCTTCAAGTGATGCATTGCCTGCTCGCTCGCCAAGACCATTGATAGTACATTCAACTTGCCTTGCCCCATTTTGCACAGCAGATAATGAGTTAGCCACCGCAAGACCCAAATCATTATGACAATGAATAGAGAAAACGGCTTTGTCTGCATTGGGTACATTATTAATCAATTTGCCAATGACTTTACCAAACTGATAAGGTTCGCCATAACCTACAGTGTCCGGTAGATTGATAGTTCGCGCACCTGCGGCAATAACTTTTTCGACGATATGGCACATAAAGTCGAACTCTGTACGACTTGCATCTTCACACGAAAACTCAACATCATCAGTAAAGTTTTGAGCAAAAGTCACTGCATCCACTGCACGTTCTACTACCTGTTCAGGCGTCATACGCAATTTATATTGCATGTGAATGGGGCTCGTAGCTATAAAGGTATGAATACGGCTGGCATTGGCATATTTAAGCGCTTCACCTGCACGTTCAATATCTTTTCGATTAGCCCGTGATAATGAGCAAATGCGACTGTCTTTGACTGTCTCAGCAACGGATTTTACGGCATCAAAATCGCCAGGGCTTGCCATGGCAAAACCTGCTTCGATTACGTCAACGCCCATTTTCTCTAGCATCAAGGCAATACGAATTTTTTCATCTTTGGTCATCGATGCGCCGGGACTTTGCTCACCATCCCGCAATGTAGTATCAAAGATAACTAATTTATCTTTCGACATGGAGTTTCCCCCTAAGGAGTTGTTTCGTTTTACTTGTAAATTATGAAAAAAATTATGAAAAAGAAATTGTTAAGCGTGTCGTTTATGCCCCAACGGGCAGGAGAGCCCTTGCAGAGAAGAGTCCTGCTAAGGAAAGGTGCTCAAGATGTGATATGAAATTGATCATTAGCATCGATTCATTTTTAGGCTGTTGCCTTAGTCAAATTTCTTCTAACTATATATAAAGGGGATGCTTTTGCCAATAAAAAAATAGCTAGCCGTTGACACCCCCAACCTTTGAAAAAAGCAAGGGGGCCAAACAACAGCCTATAAATTAAGCTGTTTCTGCTTCAAGTGATTGATAATAATCCATCAAGACTTGTGCAACTTCCGGGCGAGAAAATTCAGGAGGTGGCGCAATACCATTGCCTAACATTTCACGCACTTTAGTTCCTGACAATAAAATAAAGTCATCTTTGGTGTGATCTGGCGCATCACGCATCATAACTACTTTATTCAGTTTCTTGGAATAAGCTGTATGGTCGGCTTTATAGATTTCGATTTCCAAGGCGCCAGCCGGAACTTTTTCATCAAAAATGGTTTGCGCATCAAACGCACCGTAGTAGTCCCCAACACCTGCATGATCACGACCAACAATAAAGTGGGTGCAGCCACAATTTTGACGGAATAATGCGTGGAGTACCGCTTCGCGAGGGCCAGCATACAGCATATCAAAGCCGTAACCGGTAATCATCACAGTGTTCTCAGGGAAATACGCATCAACCATTTTACGAATGGCATCATCACGTACTTCAGCGGGGATATCCCCTTTTTTCAATTTACCTAAGAGCATATGAATCAAAATACCGTCAGTTTCTAGGTCATTCATCGCCATACGGCAAAGTTCTTCGTGCGCTCTGTGCATCGGGTTGCGCGTTTGGAAGGCAACAACCTTTTCCCATCCACGCTCGGCAATTTCATTGCGGATTTGCACCGCTGTTCGGAAAGTATCACTAAAATCTGTCTCAAAATAACTAAAATTCAACACCTGGATAGGCCCTGAAACTAAAAAGTTACCGTGCGATAAAAAGGTACTAACGCCTGGATGCGCCTTATCCGTTGTGCCGAAAATTGCTTCTGCAACTGAGGTTAATGTCTCATCAGACACTTCTTCGATGCGTGCAACGGTTTGAATAGCAATCACTGGATTACCTTCAACGTTAGGGTCTTTAAGGGCAATGCGGTCACCCTCATTAAAACCTGATGCGTCTTTGGTAAGATTAACAACAGGCACTGGAAAGAAAGTTCCATTGGCTGTGGTTAACGAATCCGCTACAGACTGCATATCCGCAAGATTCATAAAGCCTTCTAGTGGCGTAAAATAACCACCACCCAACATAACTGCATTAGCAGCAGCGGCTGAAGTTAATAGCAACGAAGGTAAGGCTGCCGCTTCATCAAGCAAAGCATTTCGTTGACTTTCATCGTCAATAAACAATGGCTTTAAGGTGTCACACCCGTGAGGTTTAATCATTGTCACT
>JAPOUS010000297.1:0-1934 GCA_026708525.1 Cellvibrionales bacterium | reverse complement strand
ATTAAGCCTTTGGCTCAGTTAATAAGTTAAGCTCCGCCAGCGCAGCCACAATTGCATCGACCTCTTCTTCTAAGGTCATTTTGTCAGTATGCAAATGTATTTCTGGATTGGTCGGTGCTTCGTAAGGATCATCAATACCTGTAAAATTTTTAATTTCGCCAGCTCTAGCTTTCTTGTAAAGACCTTTAGGGTCACGTTTTTCAGCTTCTTCCAAGCTACAGTCAACAAACACTTCGATAAAAGGAATATTCGCCACCTCATGCAAACTACGGACTTGGTCACGATCTTGAATGTAAGGGCTAATAAAACTGTTTAAGACTAACACGCCAGAATCAGCCATTAATTTTGATACTTCACCGACACGACGGATATTCTCCGTACGATCTTCGGCGCTAAAGCCTAAATTTTTGTTGATGCCAAGACGGACATTGTCGCCATCTAAACGATACGAAAGCTTGCCTTTAGCTAACAGCGCTTTTTCAAGCTCAACGGCAACCGTACTCTTACCACTACCTGACAATCCAGTGAACCAGAGGGTTGCCCCTTGCTGGCCTAAAAGGTTCGCACGGTCATTTCGTGTCACTTCACCTTCATGCCAATAGACATTCGTTGCTTTTTGTTCAGCCATAGCTTTCCTATTGATCTTCCTATAAGTGATGCATTGGGTTTATGATGATGCCTCTGGGCTGACAATTCCAAAAAATGAGGACGACTCACTCAGGGAAAACTTATCTGCCGAGTATGGGAAGGAGTTTCATTAAGCCTTGAATTTGACAATCTGCCTTTGAGCTTATTATTGCACTTATTGTATGTTGGCGTGAAAACTCGCCACCAAGCTGCACTTGTTCCTACCGTAGGCTGCGCGAAATCTACCAGAAACCTGACCCTTTTTCAAGATACGAACCCAACACAGAGTTTGGTATGATACACAACTCCTGGTTAAATTTGGCTTGCCGCATGCAAATCAAACAGCATTTCCATAATTTTCAAGCAGCAATTATTCAGTTTACTCGAATCCCAATCAAATCAGATCACTTATGCGGCCAACACTTTACTGACTCTGTTAATTACTTACCGCTGGTTGGGCTACTCATTGGTGCATTGGCAGCTTGTCCTGTCGTTTTTTTTTCTGACGCGATCTCACCTACAGGCCTTGCCTGGTTACTGATTATATTGGGCATTGTTCTCACAGGTGCCATTCATGAAGATGGCCTTGCCGATTGCTGTGACGGTTTATTTGGTGGATCGAGCAAGCAGAAACGTCTCGATATAATGAAAGACTCAACACTTGGCACCTATGGAGTACTCGGACTCATCGCAATAGTGGGTAGTAAAGTTGCCATGCTGTCTGAATTGCCCACCGACAAACTTCTTATTATTTTCATTCTAGCGCACGGAATGAGTCGGCTCTCGCCGCTCATCATCATGCTGAAAAGTCGCTACACTGAATATGCACCTTCCGTAAAAATGACCAAACAAAGTGAGACTAACACACAGGTTTTGCTCATTATTGCTGCTTTTATGTTGTTAATAACACTTTCATTGCTGCCTATACCGATAAGCATTCTGCTTATTTTGATCACTTTTGTCACACCAGTGTTACTTAAAGGCTTGTTTGAACAAAAAATTGGCGGGTATAATGGCGACTGCCTGGGAGCAACCCAGCAAATCACAGAAACCTTATTATTCATGACGGCTGCCTGCTATTATTGAACACCAAAAAGCCAATACCGGCACAAGCCAAGTAAATAAAAAAAACACGCTGCCAAGGAACGCTCATGTCGAGACGCATCAAAAGTCTTTTGCAAGATCTTGATCATTGCAACACTTACGACCAATGGCGAGAAACAGCCTTAGCCTTTGATAAAGAAACCGGCCTCGAAGATTGGAAGCAGCGGCAAACCTCCTCATACTATGATCATCATTTGATCCGC
>JAPOUS010000276.1:880-37098 GCA_026708525.1 Cellvibrionales bacterium | reverse complement strand
TGATTATTTAACTCAACAACTTTATCATTTTGAGCCATACGGTGTTTCTCCTGTTGGTTATTGATTCGCTAAAATCAACTAACAGATTAACATCGTATCCTTTCAACTAGGGCCATAATTTTTTTTATAGATGCGCGAATTCATCTTTTCTTTAAAATTAACTTTATGTATATTTTTTAAATCTGGTTGATTTGTGACAAGATCTAGCGCTATACATGTGTCGTATAGCGAAACTTTCTCTTCATCAACCAATTTTCTGAACTTGGAATTATTTTTGTAGAGCGATTTGTAAGGATCGTCGACACGTGAAGTTTTTATTTTTGTTGGGATGTCTGAATAACCAATTGCACCAGTAAAATCAGAGGCGCTGAGTTTGGGTACAGAGTCAGATCCATAACAACAGCTGTCTGATGCAATGTTTTTAAGAGGCTTTGTATCTTCAAGAAGGTTTGTATCAAAGTGTAAAGACATAAAAGTCATAAACAATTTATTACCGATGCTTTGCCCCTTAAAATATTGGTTAGTGCCTTGAACCCCTGCATTGTGAAGATTTGCAACACTTTCATTATTCATATAACGAAGCCTCATCCTATCACTTTCGTTTTTAGAGGTATCAAAGTCAAATGTAGATGTTGTGCGCGGATTAAGAACATATGTTGGCTCAACTATTGGAATTGATGTTGATCCGGGTTCTTGGAAACCCAGCCCAAATTTAACAGGATATTTTCCAGTGTTTAAAACATGGAAGCCGATAAGGGCACTTCCGTTTTCAGTTGGGACGTTAATTGTAGTATTAATATCTACGCTTCTTGTTGCAATGTATTTATCTAACGATATTTTATCATTGGGGTGTTCTTCCGTACAGTAATATGGCCAAACTATGATATCAGATTCACTAACAGTAGTAGAAGCCGAATGACTAAGGGAGGCAGCCAAAGTAACTATATTGAGACTCAGTAAGATGACAATTAACCATTTATAAATGTTTTGATCTGACATAAAATTACCATAATATAAAAATTTAAAATTACCTCTCTAGTAGGTTATATATTTTAAATTAAGTTCAATATTATTATTTGCTCGTACAGGGCTTTTAACCATTTGTATCTGGCTTATTCAGCAGAGGAAAAGACATTATTTCTCTAGGTGATAAAACGATGTGAGGGACTAAGCATTCAAGGCAAGATGGTGTTCATATCATTAGCACATGGCCTTACTCACACGGAATCATGCTTGGTTCTTCTGAGTGAGTCTGGTAGGTGTCTTCTATTAACCTTGAGCAAAGAGGCTAAACCTTTTATTAGTCGGATGATTTGATCTAGGCAATAAAAAAACGCAGTGTTTCTGGGTATGGAGCAGACTTTATGTCGATGTGCCTCTTCAGCCATTCAAGTTTCATCGCCGTAAATCCCGACATTCTGGGCGGACTGTCAGAGCCACTTATTATCGATTAATATTTGTACTGGCCAAAAGTGCTAGGTCAGCCTGCACTTTTATATGTTGTGCTAAATTTTTCCGCATTTAATGTTTCGTTAAACTCAGTTGTCAGAGAGTTTTCTTTTACTTTTTCTCCTTTTGTATAAAAAATTAAATTTATAGCTAATTCCCCTAACGAAACCATTTGAGAGTCAACCATTGCTTTATATGTTTTATCTTCTTTGTAGAGCGTAAGGAAAGGATGCTCGATATCTTCAGTTTGCATGCTTGTTTGGTCTTTTGAATGACCAATTGCGCCAGTAAATTCAGGGGTATTGGCACTATCAACCCTTAGGTTTCTAAATTCACAAAATTCAAAACAATCATGTTCGAGAAAATGTCCTTCTTTCATTGCTAAAAATTCTTGTTTCCTTTTTAACTCTTCTTTTTCCCTTTCTAACTCTTCTTTTTCCCTTTCTAACTCTTCTTTTTCCCTTTCTAACTTCTCTGCTAACTCCTTTTCTCTCTTATAATAGCCGTTGTCTAACTTTAACGACACAAAATGCAGAAACATTTGATTCATGTGGTTGGATGGATTATCTGTTAAAAATTTCTCAGTGCCTTTGACTCCTGCGTTGTGAAGATTTTGGATAGCTTTTCTAGTGTAAAAAAGAAATGTATTTCTGTTACCCACACTTTTAGAGGTGCTAAAGTCAAATTGATGGGAAGAGCCCGGATTAATAGCAAAGTCTGGCTTAACTTTTGGAACTGATACTGATTCGAATTCTTGGGTTTCTACTCCAAATAAAAAAGGAAACTTTCCAGTGTTCTGAATTTCCACGCCGATTTTGACTGTTTCTTTCTTCTCATTGGTTGGGACTTCACATTTAGCCACAATTGAATCTGCACTTAGTTTAATAGCCTCTCCCAGGTACTCTAAAACAGCGGGTTTGCGTTTATTTTTATCATTCCAACAATATGGCCTAATGGTGATCCAATTTTTACTAACATAAGTAGGAGTTGGTTTAAAAGGAGAAGTCAAAGCAACCATACTGAGATTAAGCAGGACGGGAAATAACCACTGATAACTGTTTCGCAGCATGAAAATGTAAACCTGAATATAAAATTTAAAAAAACGAACTCAATAAGATAAGAAATTCAAGACCTACGGTCAAATATGGTGTGTGGCTACAGATACGACTTCCTGTTGTTGACCACATTGTTGAGGTCTAATAGCACCGGACACCTTAGCGGTTAGGTTTCATTTAAGGTGCTAGTTGAGTGATTTCCCAAACCGCCTCTTTAAGTTGGTAAATGAATCGGTCATGCAGGCGGTGTTCACCGCCTTGCCAAAACTCTACGCTGTCGTAGGAAACGTTATAGCCGCCCCATTCGCAAGGCATAGGGATTTGTTCTGGGTATTGCTGTTTGAGTTGTTCAACCTTATCTAAGAGTACTTGCTTGTTAGCAATGGGATGGCTTTGATGACTGGCCGCTGCGGCTAACTGACTCGCGTAAGGGCGTGAGTGAAAGTAGGTTTCGCTTTGTTCATGTGAGAGGGGCGTTGCACGGCCTGTAAAGTGAATTTGTCGCTCAAGGCTAGACCAAAAAAACAGCAGGCTCACTTGGTTGTTGCTGGCAATATGCTGACCTTTGCGGCTGTGGTAATTGGTAAAAAAGACTAAATGTTTAGAAGTTATTTCCTTAAGTAACACAACACGCTGAAACGGTTGTCCGTTTGGGTCAACTGTTGCCAATACCATTTTGTTGGCTTCTTCTATGTCGTGATGGCGCGTTGCATCAGCGATCCATCGTTCGGCTAACTCAAAGGGAGATGAGGTGAGTTCAGTTTTATCTAAATGCCCTTTACTGTACTCGTTATGCACATCATAGAGCTTCATACACACCTCGATTAAAGTTAGGTTAGTGTTGGTTGGATTGCCTGTAACGTTTGTTTAAAAGCTTTTGGCGATCCTGCGACAATATTGCCAGGTTTAAGGTAATTGTTGCCGCCTGTAAAATCTGAGACTAATCCACCAGCTTCTAATACTAATAATGCGCCTGCTGCTTTATCCCAAGGTTGTAAGACATCTTCCCAAAAGGCATCTAAACGACCTGCTGCAACATAGGCAAGATCAAGGCTAGCGGCACCTGCACGGCGGATGCCTGCACTGCCGAGTGCGAGTTTCTCTTGAATCGCCTGAAATTGCTGCATGCGCTCAATACCTGCCTGACCAAAGGGAATGCCTGTGCCATAAAGCGCTTTTTCGTGATCGAAAGTTGGTTTTACACGAATACGACGACCATTTAATTGAGCGCCTGCACCACGGGATGCAACATATTCTTCACGCTTGATAGGGTCGTAAATGGCAGCATGCTCAACTTTGTTGCCTTTCATACAGGCAATTGAAACCGCAAAATGTGGGATGCCCCGAATAAAATTAGTGGTGCCGTCCAGCGGATCGATGATCCATGTGTATTCTGCGGTATCAGGGTCGCCAATTGCTGCGGATTCTTCGGTAATAAAAGCATGATCAGGGTAGGCTTTTTGCAAAACCGCAACGATTTCGTCTTCGGCAGCTTTATCGATTTCTGTGACAAAATCAGAGGGTGATTTGGTCTTCACATGCAACTGATCAACGTCTTCAAAGGCACGCTCAATAAGATTACCTGCTTTACGCGCGGCTCTAAGCGCCATGGATGCCATAGGTTGCATGGGGAAACTCGACTTTACTTGCTGGAAAAGGGCGGTATTATAGCGAAAATTTTACGAAATAGTATGAATTTATTGCTAGTTAGAGAATCCCAGTGCTAGATAAGATCCGTATCATTCTTGTTAATACCACTCACCCAGGCAATATCGGAGCGGCAGCTCGCGCTATGAAAAACATGGGGCTCGGGCGGCTGTACCTAGTGGCGCCCAAAAAATACCCGGATGAAGAGGCGGTTTGGCGCGCAGGCCATGCACTGGACGTGCTGGATAATGTGGTGGTGACTGAAACCGTTGATGAGGCCATTGGTGACTCAGGCTTAGTGATTGGCACCAGTGCCAGAGAGCGAAAAATTCCTTGGCCATTAATGACGCCGCGAGAAGTGGCTTTGCGAGCGAAAGAAGAACCTTCAAAGCAGGATATTGCGATTTTATTCGGTCGAGAAGATCGTGGTCTGACGAATGAAGAGTTACAGAAGTGTCATATCCATTTAAATATTCCAACCGCTGATGAATATAGCTCGTTGAATTTGGCCCAAGCTGTTCAGGTCGTCTCTTATGAGTTGCGTTTGGCAGCTTTTGGTGAGGCGCTGCCATCTGAAAAAGAAACCCAGAACGACAAACGTGATTGGGATGTGCCTTTAGCCTCAACCGAAGCAATGGAATTATTTTATGCGCATCTGGAGCAAGTGCTTATCGATATTGACTTTCATGATCCTAAAACGCCAAGGCAAACCATGACACGATTGCGCAGGCTTTTTACACGGGTACGCATGGATGATATGGAATTAGCGATGCTTCGAGGGATTTTAAAAAAAATCGATAAAACCGTTGGCGGGAAATAAAAAATGCCTGCGGTTGCAGGCATTTTAGTGAACAATGATCAATCGATTAATTATTGTTCTTCAGCGGTTGCCGTGATGGTAACAGACATGTTGTAGTTACCAGACTGGTCAAACTGATCCTTATCAGCTTTGGCATTCAATGTTACCTTTGCAGTAGAGGTATCATCACCTGGCATGATGGCACCAATGGCGGCATCTGGGCTGCCTGATGCATCTAAGCTCTTAACCAAATCAGCAGGTTCACCTGTAGGTGTTGCACCACCACCCCAAGTAGGGCTCACAGCGGTACTGTCATGTTCAGTGACCTCAACACCAAATTTTGTGTCTAGGACGTCATAGGTGCCTTTACCTGCGCCATTCGCATCAACGTCTTCTTTGGTAAATTGTGGGAAAGAAATCGTTGCACCAGACTCATCTTTAGAATTACCGTCAAATGAAATTGCAAAGGCGTTATTTGAGGTAACTGTCCAGGTTGTGGAGATCATCGCGCTACCTGAGCTCGCATCACCTGTAGCAGGGTCAGACGGGGTGCTGATCGATAAAGTTTGTGGTACGTCAATAGAGTTCGACACCTCGTCACCACTCGAAAGCGCTTGCCCCGATACGATTAAGCCAAGACCTAAAATTGATAGTGTTTTTGTTTTTTTCATTTTATTTTTTTACTCCGTAAAATTACAAATAAACCTTTTTGGTTCAAAAAAATTATATGCAATAGAAAATCATCTATAGTTAAAAAGTGTTTACATAAATAAAAAGTATAAAAATGAAAAAAATAATTAAATATTTATTTATATTTTCAAGTTTTATTTTCTCTTGTTCTTCTTTTTCTGGTTTGAAAATTACGCCAGCATATATTAATGCTAAAGCGGATGGAAAAAAAAATACGCTCGAAGTGCCTATTCGTATTGTTAATACGTCTATGGATAAAATCGAATATTTAGATATGACTGTGGCAAGCTCTGCTAAAGATGCGGATGAAAATTGGAATTATGATATGCCGCCGAATGAAAAAAATTCATTGGCATCCTGGGTGCTGCTGTCTGAGAAGTCGATAGTTGTTAAGCCAAAACAAGAAAAAGTGGTAATGGCAAAAATACAAATAAAAACAAAAAAACCGGGAGACTATCGAGGGTCTATTTTTATTAGCCAAAATAAAGAGAAGACGATCGAAGTACTCCAAAAAAGAAAAAAAAATAAAAGTATGGAAACATCAACAACCATGTATGCTATTTCGCGAGTGGCCATTCCTGTCACTTTACGATTATCTGATCCTAAAAAGTCGATGCCTTCATTAAATCAATTCGTTAAGTTAGGTCAATCTGAGGCGAGTTTCGATCATGTGGCAGGGTCACTGTTAAATGTGTCAGCACTTGTTGATAACAAGGCGAATTTCGCAGTAGAAAACACGGGTCGATGTGAGCTGTTATCAAAATCAGGTGAATTATTATTCACACAACCGATACATAAAGTTGAAACCTTTGCGAATGAAAAAACCAAGGTGCGCTGTATCTTTAATGATTATATTCCTGCCAATCAGTATCAATTAGCTATTAGCGTTAATAGCAATATTAAAGGTAAGGGTGGGGCTATTCCCCTTGAGCAAAAAAGCCAGTTTCAGGTAACTAAGGCGGATGAGGTGAAAATTGCCAATAGTATGTTAAGCAGGGACGATGATAAATTATTAACACCGCTTAAAATTGAACCTGAATATCTTTCGATCGTGCCTGATTCTGATAGCAAGAAAAAGTGGTTGGATAGCAAGGTAACTGTTAGAAATTTAACGGGTAAGAATATGTTGGTTCGCCCCTTTTTCTTGCAGATGCCATCAAAAAAAATATCAAAAAATATCAAATTTTTACCGAAAAAATTTAGCCTTAAGCCTTATGCAAGCAAAGAGGTGACAGTTAAAGTAAAAAATGGAAAAAAAGACGTATTTGGTAAATTGATATTCAGTGCTAAAAAACATAAAAGCAAAATGCCTGCATCGGCTAATTTTGCCATGCAAAAGGAAGCCCAAGGTAAGCCAAGTTTTGCTTATGCCGATAAGCCACGAATTAACGTATTGGGTGACGGCAAAGTGCAATTGTTTGTTCGCTTCAAAAATGACTCTCCGAATTATTTAGATAAGTTACAAGCACATGTCGAGCTGTTACATACAGAGACCAATAAGTTAATTAAGCAAACGGCTAATCGCTCTAAAGCATCATTGATACCCGGAGAAAAGAGTTCAGCCTATTTTTTTGTTGATAGTTTAAAAGAAGGGTTGTATGAAGTGGTTGTCACTGTACAGCAGGCCAATAGCAATGTGCCTTTAAACACTCAATATTTAAAAGTTAGCCAAGTGGACGGAAAGATCCATTATGCTTTTATTGAACCAGAAAAAAAATAAAAAATATCGCGTCTTTTTGATTGCTGGATTAGCGTTATCAATTAGCTTTAACGCGAATCCAGTCGATAATGAATCTCAAGATAGTGTTAAGTCAGTTTGTAATCAGGACAGCTACGAACATATGGTGTTTGTAGGTGAAAAAGCCCTTCCTGAAAACGCTGATGCTAAGTCTATCGCCTCTGTTAATCATTATTTAATCGATCAGGCGTTGGTAGCTAAAGCTGATGGGGTGATTTGTATTCCTAAATCAGAAAAACACCACAAAGGTTTGGCTCGTTTATCCGAGTATGTCTCAGCCGGGCTTTATGATGGCGACTTTGGGTATCTGTTATCGACTGAAAGTGATCTGTCGAATTATTTTGCACGGATAACACGTACAGAGATTAATCAAAAAGTACAAATAAATACCGAGCATAATTATGTCGAGAATTATTCTGCTATCGATGGGTATATTGTTGATATTAAAGCGAAGAATAAATCCATTGCGGATATTTTAAATGCACTCGGTAAGCAAACCCGATTAAATTTTCTCTTTTCTGAGGAAACCTTAGGCAAAAGCTTGTCCTTGTATAAAACGAATATTCCTCTATCCAAGGCATTAGATTTATTGGCCTCTAGTATTAATGCGCTGTGGCAATTTTCGCCCGGCGTAGTCACTTTTGTCGCACCTGAAGATAGCGGGTACGGGAGTTATTTAACCTATGAGTTGTATCAACCCTCGTATTTAACCGCCTCAGAATTGATGGGATTTATCCCCCCAAATTTGATTGACCGTGTGCAATCGACGATGGAAGCTCAGGGGTTGATGATTTCTGGCACGCCAAGGCAGGTGAAGCAAATTATACGCATGTTAAAGCGTATAGATAAAAAACCAGCTATGTTAGCACTTGAGGCAATTATTGCAGATGTCGAGCATAGGCATAGTCTACAGTTTGGTATTGATTGGTGGTCGAATACTGAATTTAATCTATCTGCCAATGGCGTACAATTTGGTTTTTTAGGTGGGCAAAATGGTCTGTCTGTTTCTGCGGATAGAGATACAGGTGCAGTCGAAATTGTCGATTCGGTGGCATTAAACCCTCTAAATGCCCCATTAAAATTTTTAGTACAATCGATTAAAGCACTTGAAGAAGAAGGGGAAGCCAACATTTTAGCAACGCCTAAAGTCATTACTGCATCGGGTAAAACTGCAAGAATAAACATCAAAACTCAGCAAATTGTGCCGGTGTTGTCAGGGTCATTGACTTACCCTCAGGTGATGACCAAAGATTATGAAACAGGAGTAAAGCTTGAAATAACTCCAGTACTAACCCGCAACGGGGATATTTATTTAACTATACATAATGCGGGGGTGGGAACCTTGACCCTGGCCGGTGCTTATCAAAGTGATGGCAATAAACTCCCTGTAGTTACTCAACGAGAAATTTCAACCACTATTAATGTGGGTAATGAGCAGGTTCTAGCCATTGGTGGGTTGTTGGATGCAACGCATGTAGATTACACCAAGTCATTTCCAGGTGTAAAGGCAGGAACCTATGAAAAAAATCAACGGACACGAAATTTAATGATTTTTATTAAGCCATCACTCATAAAAGTTGGCGATTAAAGGGGGGTATCATGATAAAAATAATGGTGGGTTGTTGGATTATTTTTTTGATGGGGTGTGCTGTGAATAAAGGTAAAGAAGCAGACCCTTTACTTTTGAGTACACAAATTTTAAACCAAGAATTAAAACAAAAATACAATCGTGATTTAAGTATTCTTATTGGTCGGATGGATGGGATGAATCAAGCTGTTGTTGATGGCCTAACGGAAACGAAAAATACCTCGCTCGATAACAAAGCACTTTCGATTGAGGCAAAAGGGTTGGCAGAAACGAATCATCGCAAAATTGAATCACTTGAGAAGCAAATCAAAGTCCTTATGGGGTTGTTAGGTGAAACCGATACCGATACCACAGAGCTTGAAGAGTCGGATGATCCAGATGTTGAAGCACTATTTGACTAGACTTGGGTTGTGTTTGATGTTTTGGGTGCCTTGTTGTCATGCTAAAACCCTGTGGTTGATACCTGAGCAGATTATTGATCTTAAGGCCTACCAAGGGCAAAAATTTGTTCAGTTAACGTTACCTTTTAAGCGTCTAAAAAAACCTGTTCGATTATTTGTGCAAGAAGCTTCAGGTGTTGAAACACTTCCTGCATCGGCCATCTATGTCGTCGAGGATAATGGTCAGGAATCTGTATTTACAAATCCTTATATTTTAATGAATCATTCATTGGCTAAAGAACAGCAGTTGACACTGAAAATAAAAAACTTACCCAGTTTAATTAATAAATCTCTGATGCTGGGCAGTGATATGCATGTGCCGAATCTTCGTGTGCATTTTATCGATACCACACAAATAGTGACCCGCACGCATTCTCATAGACTGGTTGGAATATCATCGAGGCAATTAACCCAATCTATTGTGAAAGGGCAATGCCAATATGTTTTGACGAAACCTGCCAATATAGCTTTAGCTGTTCAAGTGAATGGGAATGAGCGTGCATTTGGTCAACTTGATCGGTGCGAGTCTATTCGTCTGGATGTTGATGCATTATCTAATGCATCGAATCAATCGGGTACGATTGAACTACTGCTTACAACTAGTCATCAACAGTTACGGCATCTTGTATCGATTGAACAGACGCCAGTTATTCAGTGGAAGGGTGTGTCTTTACCTCGCTTTATGAAGACTCAAGAACAAGTGTTTGAATTAACCCCTTTACATGTTACTGTGAATACGAATAAGCCCCATGTTTTTGACATTGATTTGTTAGGTGCTGATAGACTGAGATTCCAGCCGAAAATTCTCGGCGGGCAAAGTCGTTTATTGCACATTAGACACAACCGTTGGCGAGTGACATTTAATGGTGCAGGAGAATATAGCATTTCAGGGGATTTACACCTATCAACAGAGGTTCAACCTCGTGATTATTCTTTGATATTGAAAACAAGTCAAAAGCAATGGCCTCTGGCTCTGACCGTGCCCCCTTTTGTGAGTATTCAGAGTCAACTAGTGAAAAGTCAAAGCCAACAAATTGCAGAAGATTATATTCCTCTAAATAAAGACTTAGTTATTGAGATTGAGAGCAATTTTTCATTTCATCTTGCTGTTGATTGGTTGTACCAAGGCGATGTGGGGCCAGGGATTGGTCTCCAGCGAAACAATGATGTGATTCATGCACTCGATCAGCAGACGCTACGAATACCTATCATAGCAGGAAGGTATACCCTTCGTTTGCCTGTGTTTCAATCTATTAAACAAGCGACGCGTTCGGGTCGCTATTATGGCACCTTTCATATTGAGCCTTCGTATTGACAGTTATTTTACTTCGGTATCAATGAGAAGATTCGTGGTGTTTGCGATTGCTTGATCAATAGCGACTAATACAGATTGCCAATCGCCTTTGGCGGCTTGCGGTTGACCAGAAAGAGACACGCGAGCGCCGATAATCACCTCTGGAAACTGACTCAGTTTCATGCTCGGCATCATGGCGGTCTCATCATTAAGTGTTACTGTGATGGGTAAATCGCGTACCTTAAGTTTTTGAACAGCCAGTGGCATAGGTGGCCCATTAGCGGCTTTGGCAAAGATAAAAACAGGCAGGTTGGGATCAAGGGTTGAGAGTTCTTCAGCCAGCGTTACTGAAACTTGAATGCCACCTTGTGTTTCTTTGGGTGTTTTTCCACTTAAGATATCTCTAGTTTGTAGGGGCTTTGTGCCCAGTTTTTCTTTAGCTTTTGCAATACCTTGAAGCAGCATCTGTGTTTGTGGAGAATCTGGAGTAATTTGGGTTAACAGCCTTTGCCAGTATTCAATCGTTTTTTCATATTCTTGTCGTTCGTAGGCATCCATGGCTAATAAGTTTAATGCCGTAGCTTGGTGTGGGTTAAGGGTTAATGCTGTCTCTAATGGTTGCCGCACAGGGAGACTAAATTGTTGTTGATTCGCTAAATAACGTGACTGGCCAAGCATGGCTAAAGCTTCCGCGTTCTCGGGAACAAGCTCTGCGATGACACTAAAGTGAATGGCTGCCTTGTCGTAGGCTTTTAATGTGTAGGCAAGTCTTGCGGCAATTAGTCGATAATCTGGATTGTTGCTTTTATCATCTAACCGCTCTTCTATATCGTTAAGGAGCTGAGTCGCCTGCTGATTAAAGGCTGCTTGGCTGGGTGATTGTTCAAGTGCAGCTAAGGAATGTTTGATGTGAATGTCGTCCCATGCGCCGAGTTCGCCATAAAGAGGAAAAGCCAGAAAAGGCGTCAGTACCAAAAGAGCAAGCCCTGCTGTTAACCACTTAGGCTGCCCATTAGGTTTTGGTGTCGATTGGTTTTTTGCGTTGAGTAGTGTTCTGGCGGCTTCTGTCGTTAAGAGTGCATAATCTTTTGGGCTAATGCGATGGTGTTCAAGATCACCTTCAAGCGCAGCTATTTGCTCTTTATAGATGCTGATATTGCGCTTGATCCGTTTATCGTTATGCAGTCGATTGGGATTGACTTGACGAAATAGAAAAATCCAAGCGAAAAATACACCTGTTAACAACACAAAGCCAAGAGAAAATAGGCTGAACACCAGAAAGAACCACTTATTTATATTTTGGTGTTCATTATGCTAAAAACGGGCTGATTTAGCTATTCTCTCTACGGAATTAGCTCGCTATTTGAATTTTTTTAGTCGATATCTGGCTGGGCGATGAGCTTGATGAGTAAGCGGTTGACATAAAACATAATGGCAACAGGTAACAAAAAGCTTGCGGTTAGAAAGATCATTAGCCAAAGCGATGAATGATCAACAAACAAGATTTTGTAAATATAATAAATAACAGGGCCAAACACCCCGATAATGGCGAGACCTAATAAGAGTTTTTGTTCCCAGCCATTTTTATCTTTGAAGATATAAAATCCAAGCCTTAGTAGTAATACAATGACCGCACCAATGGCGGCCCACAAAAAGTCAAAGACCTGAAATAAGATAAACGAGAATTCTGCAAGAACAAGAATAAAAATAGCAACTGTCAGTAGCGTTTTTGCGCGTACTAATCTTTTGACAATATCTTCTTGCATGAGCATTCCTTAGAGAGTAATTAGTTTGGCAATTTAGTTCGTTTAATAATATTATTCAGCAAAATGACTTGTTTCGCTAGGATTTTCTATGGAAAAACGACTGATTGACTTAGTAGAAAAGTTAAAAGAAGCCATTGATGAATCAGAAACAAAAGATGAAGAGTTGAATGATCTGGTCGATCAACTGGATGCCTATATCGATAAAAAAGATCAGCCTGGCCTTGAGAATAGCGATGATATTCGCGATACCCTGCTTATGATAGAATCCCGTTGCTCGGCCAGCCATCCAGTGTTGACCGGTGTATCAGAAAAGTTAGTTGAAATATTATCGGCTATGGGTGTTTAACCCACCCATAGCAAACTAGGGTTACATGCATTGATTTTAAATCGATCAGAATTGGTAGAAGCCATTTTACCACCAAGAAAAAAAGCCAATCAATGGATTGAATGTTTGCAGCTTAAAGGCGGTTTGGTGTTGGCATTGAGCCAAAAAAACCTCGCGCTTTATCAATCGTTAGAATCTATTGATGATCCCCTAGGGCATGGCTTTCTAGGATTGGAAGATTTACCTACTGCTCATATTTTTGATGGTGAACCGCCTTGGGTGGATCGCTATCAAGCCGGTTTTATTGGGTTTAAGGATGGCAAAGCCTTGCTCATAACGCCTAAAGGATTGCGACTTTACCCTGATAAGCTCTCAGCGTTACAAAATCAGGCGTTAATTTGCGAGCTGGCACTACCTTAAGGCATCGCTACCTGTCCCTGAATTGTATTTATTTGGCGGTGACTAAAATTGCTCACCTGTAGATGTGGGATACTATTTATATTTGCAAAATAATTTAAGGGGATCGCTATTAATGGGTTTTGAGGCTCAGTGCTTATTGTTTGAATCTATGAAGCGGAGAGCTCATAGCGCTTTTTATTGGCTATGTAGACGTCTTTGACTTCCTGCATCGCCGGTGCGTCATAAGGTCTTAAGCTGCTTAAAATAAGCGTTTTCTTTCCGGAGCCTATGACGGTTTCTCCATCAAATATATCAAAATACAGGTGTGCATCGCCGCGTTTACCGTCAATGTGTAATTCTGAATGCGTAAGCTTAGGCACAGCTTCTTTGAACTGCTCAACCTCCAAGCTGAAAGACATGCTTTCGTAAATGATTAATGGTCGCTGTGGATTGATCATGACCGAATGTTTTTGCATCAGTGGCTCAAGAATCTGAATAAAGTTATGGCCAGAAAATGATACATAGCCTCGAATAAAAGACTCAAGTGCGGCTTGTTGTTCAGTATCTGCGATTTTTTGCCCATCACAATGAGCCTGTAAGATGGTTTTTTCTTTGTCATCTAGGATGTGTATCGATTTTTCCTCAGGTTTAAGGAATTTAACCGGTGTTGATTTGCCCACCATGCCTTGAAAATGGAAATGCATATTCTGGTAAAGGCCGTATTTCATTAATGCCAGCGAAAATAAAAGATCGCCGGGAACACAGTAGCGTTTTGCCTCAGGGTCATGGATTGGGTTGAAATCGTTGGCGATTTCTTTGGCGAAGCGGCTGCCTTGCTCAGGGGTAATGGTGAGCAGATCGTTTTCTTGTTGAAAAAAAGGAAACAAAAACATGAAAGACTTCCAAACAGCAAATTTTTCTTAATCGACTATTGTGTAGAAAGCTCGGCGGTTTTGCAAACAATTCAAAAAAGCCACCTTTCATAGGTTTAATGCATAAGCTTGGGAACTTCCCTGTAAATTTAGGGCCAGAGTAGGGTGGATTAACGTCCTCCCAATAAAAGCCAGTTCTCTTAAATTGCTCAATGCGTTTTCCTTCTGGTTTATTTCTTAGACAGCCTTAAGCGTCAGTTCTCAGGCAGGCTTCGTGTTCCTTTTCTTGATAAGAGGGGTAAGTCAGCCATACTAAAATGATGCTGAGTTCCTTCCCATTGTAGCTGTCTGTGATTGAACGTGTCTGATCGCTAGCAAAAGCGTTACAGCCACGATTTATATTGTTGATAGATGAGTATTTGCCATGCTATTTGATCATGATTTTGAAACCACATGTGAATTTCGTAAAAACATTCGCCATTACTATCGTATAGATGAAAACCAAGCGGTATCGAATTTACTTAAAAAAGCATCGATACCAGCGCCATTGCAATCCAAAATTTGGGATCAGGCCAGACAATTGGTGGAATATATTCGTTTGGATAGCAAAGGCCAAAGTGGGGTTGATGCCTTATTAAATGAATTTTCTTTGTCATCTGAAGAAGGGGTGGTATTGATGTGTTTGGCCGAAGCCTTATTGCGAGTGCCAGACAAACAAACCCAGGATGATTTGATTAAAGATAAGCTGGTTCGGGGGAACTGGGCTTCACACTTAGGTAATAGTGACTCGTTGTTTGTTAATGCATCGTCTTGGGCGTTATTGTTAACCGGTAAGGTTGTGACCTATAACCGAGACGAGCGGCGCGAACAGCTGAACATCCTGAAAAAAGCTGTGGGCCGACTTGGCGAGCCTGTTATTCGGCGTTCGGTGAATATTGCGATGCGCATTATGGGCAAGCAGTTTGTGACTGGAAAAACCATTGATGAAGCGCTTGAACGTTCGCATGAAGAGGCTTTTGCGGATTACCGTTTTTCCTTTGATATGCTAGGTGAAGGTGCGCGAACGATGGCGGATGCTGATGCCTATTATCAAAGTTACCTTAATGCGATTCACGCCATTGGTAAAGACGGCGCAGGCTTAGGACATGAAGCTAGCCCAGGGATTTCTGTCAAACTCTCAGCGCTTCACCCTCGGTATGCTTTCGCACAATATGATAGGGTCATGGGTGAACTTGTACCAAAAGTTAAAGCGTTGGCATTGGTAGCGAAAGAGTATGACATTGGCTTTACCATAGATGCTGAAGAAGCCGATCGTTTGGATATTTCTTTAGATATTATCGAAGCCTTGTTTCTAGATAGCGATCTCGATGGCTGGGATGGCTTTGGCCTCGCCGTGCAGGCGTACCAAAAGCGCGCGGTTTTTGTCATCGAGTGGCTTATTGATTTAACCCAGCGTGCCAATAAAAAAATGATGGTGCGCTTGGTGAAAGGTGCCTATTGGGACAGTGAAATTAAGTGGTCTCAGCAAGGCGGCTTGGATGACTTTCCGGTGTTTACCCGAAAAGCCAGTACGGACTTAAGTTATATTGCGTGCAGTCAATTATTGTTAAATGCAAGGCATCATATTTACCCTCAGTTCGCAACCCATAATGCGTTGAGTGTCTCAACGGTTTTGGCCTTAGCGGGAGAAAATTTTGACGGTTTCGAATTCCAGCGCCTGCATGGTATGGGCGAGTCGCTTTATGCCAAAGTGTTGAACGATACGAAGGTGCCTTGTCGCGTTTATGCACCTGTGGGAGTGCATGAAGATTTACTGGCATACCTTGTCAGAAGACTGTTAGAAAATGGCGCAAACTCATCCTTTGTGAATGCTATCTTGGATGAATCAAAGTCGTTAGAAAATCTGTTGATGAATCCTATGGATGCCATCAAACCCTTAACCGATAAGGCAAATGCTTATATACCGCAGCCTGCGGCGTTATTTGCTGATAGACGAAACTCTCAAGGCGCTGATTTAACGGATATTGAATTTTTAGGTCCATTCCAAAAGCAGTTATTGAAACATGAGCATGATTTACTCTCAGTGGCTGCAAAAAATACCGGCATGACAGCCGTTAACAATCCGGCTAATCACCAAGAAGTCATAGGTTTTGTGCCGCATTTTTCCAAAGAAGCTCTCAAAGACGCGATCAATCGATCGGAAGCGGCACTTTCAGGCTGGCAGATGCAAACAACGCTTGAACGGGCCAATTGTTTAATTAAGCTTGCAGACTTGCTTGAAACGCATAGAGATCGTTTGATTACCCTCTGTATTAAAGAAGCAGGTAAAGTACTACAAGATGGTATCGATGAAGTGCGAGAAGCCGTCGATTTTTGTCGTTATTATGCTCAAATGGCTCAAACGCCAGAGTATCAGAACGCACCATCTCGAGGAGTGATTTTGTGTATTAGCCCATGGAACTTCCCTTTAGCCATTTTTTTAGGGCAAGTTGCCGCAGCTGCGGTTATGGGGAATACGGTTTTAGCAAAACCTGCTGAACAAACCAGCCTCATTGCTGAGGCAACACTCGAATTAATGCTTGATGCGGGTTTTCCAAAAGATGTCGTCCAGCTATTAATTGCTTCTGGGCGTGAAGTGGGTGAGGTGGTTGTGTCTGATTCTCGAATCGCGGCGGTAATGTTTACAGGCTCAACGGCCACTGGGCAAACGATAAACCGCCAACTGGCAAAGCGATTAGGGCATCAAGTGCCGTTAATTGCTGAAACAGGCGGTCAAAATTGCATGATTGTCGATTCGACCGCATTGCTCGAACAGGTAACTGATGATGTGATTGCATCAGGGTTTCAAAGTGCAGGACAACGTTGCTCTGCCCTTCGCGTCTTATTTGTTCAAGAAGATATTGCTGACCAAGCCATAGAATTAATCACCGGTGCAATGAAAGAATTAGTCATCGGTGATCCTAAATGGTTAGCGACAGATATTGGGCCGGTCATCGATGAAAGAGCACAATCAGTGCTGCAAGATCATGTAGATTATCTGGATGGGTTAGGTGATTCCGCCAAGTGTTTATATACCTGTGATGTCAATATTCCTCATCATTCTCATACCTTTTTTGCACCAAGATTGTATGAAATTGATGATATTGCTTTGCTAAAACAAGAAGTATTTGGCCCTGTGGTACATTTGATTCGTTTTAAAGCAGACGCGTTAGATGCTGTTATGGCATCCATTAATGGCACAGGTTTTGGCCTGACGATGGGAGTCCATACCCGGATTGATGATCGCGCCATGCGACTGGCAGATGCCTCGGGTGCAGGCAATATTTATATTAATCGAAATATGATTGGTGCTGTGGTAGGCGTTCAGCCTTTTGGTGGACATGGTTTATCGGGGACAGGCCCTAAAGCGGGCGGACCAAATTATCTTGGCCGATTATTGGCTGATGTTGAGGCGGTTGAAGGGATTGCTGATTCAGAAGCGCTCGATAAGAATGCGCAAGCAAAGATGGATGTCAATTCGCTATTTAAGAAAGCCCAAGCTGTTGGTACTCAATGGGCGCACTTACCTTTAGCAGATCGAGTAAGCCAAATTCGTATATTGGCCGCACAGTTGGCGGATAGTGAGATGGCACAATCAAGGCATTTGGATGTGAATGACTGCCTTGAGAGAGTGAATAGATACTTAAACGACATTAAGTTGGCTTATGCAGGCCCGGTTGCTTTGCCTGGGCCTACAGGCGAATCGAATACGTTGCACTTTAGTGCAAGAGGTTGCATATTAAATTATGCATCGACAGAAACGTCTTTCTTGGATTGGATGACCTCTTTATTGTCCGCTGTGGCCTTAGGCAATACTGTGATTACTATTGTCTCGGATGTATTTTACGAAGAAGCAAAGGTCTTATTTGATGCCTTTAACCAATCAGCTACTCAAGACTTGATTCAACTGGCAAAAAAAGACGATCTGCTGGCTATTCTCGAACATCCAAGCCTTAAAGCTGTGGTGTTAAGTAGCGAATGCCGATTGACAAATACCATTAAAGCGGTGTTAGCCGATAGAGAAGGGCCGATTTTGCCAATGATTAATGCAGCGAGCACGCGCTTTGTTGCTTCGATGTTGATGGAAAAAACGATCAGTATTGATACAAC
This sequence comes from Cellvibrionales bacterium, assembly GCA_026708525.1. Classification (GTDB taxonomy): domain Bacteria; phylum Pseudomonadota; class Gammaproteobacteria; order Pseudomonadales; family DT-91; genus CAKMZU01. The sequence goes on along the minus strand of JAPOUS010000276.1, from coordinate 18,887 downwards.
CGCCTCAGGGGGGAATGCAGCGCTTATGGCAATGGACGAAGACGATTAGCGCTTAATCCTATCTTGGCATAGAATGTCCTCTTTTTGAGGGAATTCTATGCTGCTTATTTTGAGTATTCTCACCTCAGTGTTGATTTGGTTGATTTCAGGTCATGCGCTAGAAACCATTTATTATAAGGCGGGCTTTAGGCATGTTCCTTGGTTACTATTTTGGTTGCCAGGTATTAATCTGATATTGCTTTTGTATTTGGTGTTAGCTGTTTGGCCTATGGATAATCAGACTGGGGAGAAGAATTGATGACAGGTTTTATTCTTTTTCTTGCCACTTACCTTATTTTGGCTTTTTCAGGCTGGCGTATATTTAAGCGGGCAGGTTTTCATGGGGCGCTGGGCTTATTGTTCCTGCTACCTGTGGGTAATTTGATTGCCTTGATTTACTTGGCTTATATTGATTGGCCGATACATAAAACAAAATAATCACTGTTTGTCTTTTTTATAGAATCTAACAAAAATAATACGTTTTTTGATCTTGGTTTTATTTCTTGCATTTCCTTCTGGTTTGCCTTGTCTTGATAGTGCTTGCCTGTTAATTTGGCGTTAATTCAAATTGTTAATAATAATGAAATGATTCTTCTGAAATCATTTCAATGCCGCCATCAAGGATGCTTCTTATGCGCTATCAGGTCCAATCGGGTGATTCATTATCAAAAATTGCAAAGAAATTTTATGGTGAGTCCAGTCAATATCTCTCTATCGCCGAAGCCAATGGTATTGAAAGCCCTTATACCATTAACATAGGTCAGTGGTTAGAAATCCCTGGCGTTTCAGAGCAAGAGAGCGAAATCGATGCTAAAACTGAATTACCTAAAGAGGATGCGTCATTAGCGAAAACGTCTTCTGATGAAAACACAAGTAATATCAGCGCCGATCTTTTACAGCAAATTATGCCGTCTATTGCAGCGGATACGGCAAATCAATTTGCCGCGCCATTGTCTCAAGGGATGATGCAGGCAGGCATTAATACGCCACTGAGACAGTCGCATTTTATTGCCCAACTTGCACACGAAAGCGGGAGTTTTAAATTTCTCATAGAAAATCTTAATTATAGTGAGTCAGCACTTAATGCAGTGTTTGGTAAGTATTTCTCAGATGATAAGCCGGCAGCTGATTATGCAAGAAAACCCGAAGCTATTGCTAATTGTGTGTATGCCGATCGCATGGGCAATGGGGATGAATCCTCAGGCGATGGGTGGCGCTACCGAGGCCGAGGGTTGATTCAATTAACCGGAAAGTCTAATTATCAATCGCTATCGGAATACTGTGGCGAGGATTATGTCGCAAACCCTGAGCTAATCGCAGATAGCCCAGAGGGTGCTGTGACAGCTGCTATTTGGTATTGGCAATCGCGTCATTTGAATGACTATGCAGATAAGGATGATATTGAAACGATCACCAAGCGTATCAACGGCGGGTTGAATGGATTGGATGATCGAAAGCTGTTTTTAACTAACGCCAAAACGGCATTAAATATTGCTTGATAATTAGCGATTGCCTTCGGCTGAAGGCTGTTACAGTGACTTAATTAAAGGTTCCAGAGCGGCTGTTTTGATAATCCGATTGAGCGGCCATTTTTTCGCTATATAAAATGCTGGTGAATTCACTTCCTAGGGAAAATAACCTATGGTTAGCGATCAATTTTGTCGCTTTTTCAATATCTGGCGCAAAATACTTATCCTTCTCATAAAAGGGAACCCATTCCCTAAGCGCTGATTTTGCCGCTTCTAATGGCGTTGAGGTTTTAAATGGCGCTCTAAAATCGATGCCCTGGCAAGCTGCCAGCCATTCAATAGCTAAAATGACTTGGGTATTTTTATTCATATCCCTGAGACGCCTTGCCGCAAAAGTCGCCATTGAAACATGGTCTTCTTGATTAGCTGATGTGGGAAGGCTATCCACTGAAGCAGGGTGCGCCAAAGACTTATTTTCAGACGCTAGTGCAGCAGAGGTGACTTGCGCAACCATAAAACCGGAATTGACACCGCCATTGTTAACAAGAAATGGCGGTAGCCCACTTAATTTACTATCAATAAGTAATGAGAGTCGCCGTTCGCTGATTGCTCCCATTTCACTGATTGCTAGGGCAATATTGTCAGCGGCCATAGCCACAGGTTCTGCATGAAAATTTCCACCAGAGATGATTTCATCTGTGTCAGTAAAAATGAGTGGGTTATCTGAAACACCATTCGCTTCAATCAATAAAATACTGGCTGCATGGCGCAGTTGTTGAAGGCAGGCGCCCAATACTTGAGGTTGGCATCGAAGTGAGTAAGGGTCTTGTACCTTAGTGCAGTGACTGTGACTTTTTTCAATCTCAGATTCATCAAGCAAATGCCTTAGTGACTGTGCAATCATTATTTGCGCGTTATGTCCCCTGGCTGCGTGAATTCTTTTATCAAATGGTCTTCGAGAGCCATTTGCGGCTTCAATTGATAAAGCACCAATCACTAATGACGAGGCCATAAGATTATCCGCCTCAAATAAACCGATTAACGCCAGTGCGGTTGAGACTTGGGTGCCATTCAAGAGCGCTAGCCCTTCTTTAGGGTGAAGGGAGATCGGCGATAAGCCAGCTTTGGCCAATGCTTCTTTGCCTGAATAGATAGTGCCCTGATAACTTGCCTGCCCCTCGCCAATAAGTACGGCGCTCATATGGGCAAGCGGTGCTAAATCTCCTGATGCGCCAACCGACCCTTTCTCAGGGATGCAGGGGTAAATCTCAGCATTGAGTAAATCGATTAAACTCTGAATGACCGATAATCGAATGCCAGAAAATCCTAAAGACAATGAATTGATTTTAAGTAGCATAATCAAACGAGTCACAGGTACATCAAGGTATTCACCAACCCCTGCTGCATGAGATAACACAATACTTCGCTGTAATGTTTCTAGTTCACTTGCATCGATTCGTGTATTGGCAAGTTGTCCAAATCCTGTGTTAATGCCATAGACAGTTTTGTCATTAAGTAAGACTTTTTTAATGCATGCAGTAGATCGGTCAATGGCCTGTGTCGCTTGAGGATCTAATTTAACGAATACTTCTTCTTGAATAAAATCGCTGCATTGTTTTAAGGTGAGTGTGCCAGGAGTGAGCTTCATTGTTTTCATAGCGATTTCCTTAGCATTGGCAGATTGAGATCGTTTTCTTCGGCACATTGCATGGCAATGTCGTAGCCTGCATCGGCATGACGCATAACGCCGGTTGCAGGATCATTGAAAAGGACTCGACTGATACGTTTTTTTGCGGCATCTGTGCCATCACAGACAATGACGACGCCAGCATGTTGGCTAAATCCCATGCCAACGCCACCTCCATGATGCAAGCTGACCCAAGTGGCACCACCTGCGGTATTTAGCAACGCATTGAGTAAAGGCCAATCGGAAATAGCATCAGAGCCATCCAGCATGTCTTCTGTTTCTCGGTTAGGCGAAGCCACTGAACCTGAGTCTAAGTGGTCACGACCTATGACGATAGGTGCTGATAATTCGCCACTTTTAACCATTTCATTAAAAGCCAGCCCAAGCCGTACGCGATCTTTAACACCAGCCCAACATATTCTTGATGGTAAACCTTGAAAGGCAATGCGTTTTTTCGCCATATCAAGCCAATTATGAAGATGAGCGTCATCGGGAATGAGTTCTTTAACTTTTTGATCTGTTTTATAGATATCTTCAGGGTCACCTGATAGTGCTACCCAGCGGAAGGGGCCAATGCCTTCACAAAACAAAGGGCGTATATAGGCAGGTACAAATCCAGGAAAATCAAAGGCATTAGAAATGCCCTCTTCAAAAGCGACTTGTCGAATATTGTTACCATAGTCAAAAGTGGCTGATCCCCTTTTTTTAAGCGTTAGCATAGCTTGCACTTGATTGGCCATAGACGCGCGCGATGCTTTGGTAACAGCCTCTGGATCATCTTTTCTCAAGGCTGATGCTTTTTCTATACTCCAGTTTTGTGGTAAAAAGCCATTGAGAGGATCATGTGCACTTGTTTGATCAGTGACAACATCAGGAGTGATTTGCTTATTAACTAGCTCGGCAAAAATATCGGCTGAATTGCCGAGTAAGCCAACACTTATGGGTTTTTCTTGATTTTTTGCTTCATCGAGTAAGGCTAAGGCTTCGGTTAATGAGGTGGCTTTTTTATCTAGGTACTTTGTTTTTAGGCGAAAATCGATACGGCTCTCGTCACATTCAACGGCAAGCATCGAAAATCCCGACATGGTTGCTGCCAAAGGTTGGGCTCCACCCATGCCACCTAATCCACCGGTGAGTATCCATTTTCCTTTAGGTTTTCCGTCAAAATGTTGTTTGGCGACAGCAACGAAGGTTTCATACGTTCCTTGGACAATGCCTTGCGAGCCTATATACATCCATGATCCTGCGGTCATTTGTCCGTACATCATAAGCCCTGATTTATCCAGTTCATGAAAATGATTCCATGAGGCCCAATGAGGAACCAAGTTTGAATTGGCCAGAAGAACCCTTGGGCTGTCAGGGTGAGTTTTAAATATACCCACAGGTTTGCCACTTTGAATCAGTAGGCTTTCATCATTTTCAAGATCAGTTAGTGATTTTACAATTTGATCAAAGCACTCCCAGTTTCTTGCAGCCCGTCCTATACTGCCATAGACGATCAAACTTTCTGGGTGTTCAGCGACTTCAGGATCTAAATTATTCATTAGCATGCGCAGCGGTGCTTCTGTCAACCAGCTTTTTGCGTTGAGTTGATTCCCTCTAGGCGCGGAAATGTGTCGATTGTGATCAGTTTGGTGAGTATCAGTTGGTTTCATCAAGGCTTCTCCTGGATGTTTAATGGTGTTTGTTATCTGGAATGCTATGTGTAGTGAATTCGCCACTGATTAATTGAAATCGGTCGGCTGGGTGGGTAAGTCTGGCAAAGCTGATCAATCGATTATTGCTGTAGGAATGCCTTACAATTTGTAGGCAAGGCGATCCTTTGCTTATATCAAGAAGATTGGCAATAGATGCTTTCGCCGTAATCGCCTGAATACGATGATTGGCTTTTTCAAGTGGTGCTACGGCGGATAGGTAGTGGTTAGGTGTCTGCTGCGTGAAGTCTTGTGATAGGTAGTCTGGCACAGCGATATTGTCTACCCAGCGTTCTTCTACTTGAATAGCAAGTTCATTTTCAAAATGAATCATTAGACTATAAAAGGGTTTTAGTTCTTTGGATAAAAATAGGGGATGTATCGTCTCAGGAGGTTCAACTTGTTTAAGCGAAATGATCTTAATGTTATGTGAATGTCCGCGATCTTTTATTTCATCTGCGATATTTTTTATTTCAAGGGTTGAAGTTATTGCGCTAATGTTAGAAACATAGGTTCCTTTGCCTTGAATACGAAATAAAATACCATCATTGACCAGTTGATCCAGTGCTTTTCTCGCTGTCATTCTCGAGACATGATATTGATTGGAGAGTGTGTTTTCTGATGGAATTTTATCATTAGTAAGCAATTCTTTGTTTTTAATTGCTTGGACTATATGGTGTACGATTTTTTTCCATTCAGGTTTCGCCATAAAACTTTTTCCTCTCATATTGTCTATACAAATAGAAAGTTGTTTTTAAAAAAAGTTTACTGAATGATGAAAAAAAATTTTTTAATCACGAATGTCAACATAGCGACAATGAGTTGTGATAGTGGTGTGCCTTTAGGTGTTATTGAAGATGCAGCCATGATAGTGTCGGAAGGGATAATTCTTTGGCTTGGAAAAAATCAGGATAGAAAAAAATCGTTAGCAGGTGAGGAATGTATTGATGGACAAGGCGGCTGGTTGCTGCCTGGGTTTATTGATTGCCATACGCATTTGGTTTATGCAGGAAACCGGGCAAATGAATTTCAAAAGCGTATGGAAGGACAAAGTTATGAGGCAATCGCAAAGGCGGGTGGTGGCATTCAAAATACAGTGAATGCCACGCGAAAAGAGACACCAGAAGATTTATATCAAAGTGCAGCGAATCGTTTATCGCGTTTGCTATCTGAAGGTGTAACCACTGTTGAGATTAAATCAGGCTATGGATTGGATGAATCTTCAGAACTTAAAATGCTGGAAGTTATTCAAAAGCTAGATAATGATTTGGCTCAACGACTGGTGGCAACCTGCCTTGCAGCCCATGCGGTACCTTTAGAATATAAACATAATCCAGAGGGCTATGTTGCGTGGGTGGTAGAGGAATTTTTACCTAAGGTGCAATCCAAAGGGTTGGCATCTCAGTGTGATGTGTTTTGTGAATCGATAGGTTTTAGTTTGGAGCAATCACAGCGAGTACTTAAAAAAGCCCAATCGTTGGGCATGCAAATCAAAGGACATGTCGAACAACTTAGCTGTTTAGGTGGTTCCAAACTGTTAGCTGAGATGAATGGTTTATCTGTTGATCATCTAGAGTATCTGGATAATGTAGGGATTGAAGTGCTGGCAAAGCAACAAACGACCCCAGTGCTATTACCTGCGGCATTTTATTTTTTACGTGAAACACAAAAGCCGCCAATTCCGGAGTTGCGAAAAGCGGGTGTGGAATTTGCAATTGCTACTGATTTAAACCCTGGTAGTTCACCTTGTGGTTCGTTACTACTCGCAGCCAATATGGCGGCAGTGTTGCTAGGTTGCACAGTGGAAGAGTGTTTGTTAGGGATCACGCGAATTGCAGCTAAAGCTCTAGGCGTTGATCATGAGCGAGGGCAATTAAAGAAAGGGATGACTGCCGATTTTTCACTGTGGAATATTCAATCACCCTCGGAATTAATCTACGGTATGAGCTTGTATTCTCCTGTAGCTGTGTTTATTGGAGGGGAGAAAGTCTATGGTTAATCCAATCAATCAGCAGGCTTGGGGTGGGCGTATCGATGATGAGGAATTGGTGTTTTCTCCTAGATGGCATCAATTAATCCAATTTGTCGATCTTCAAGATCTGAATGATACGCTTGTCGACAAAATAGTGTTTGTAGGCTTTTGTAGTGATCAAGGTGTGGTAAGAAATAAAGGCAGGCCTGGTGCAAAAAATGGCCCTGAAGTTATTCGGCAGGCGATGGCAAATTTGGCTGTGGTCAATGCTTTTGAAGCTTATGATTTGGGTGATGTAATCAATGAAAATCAATTGGAACACGCGCAAGCCGAATTATCGACAATGCTTACAGATCTCATTGTGTTAAACGCTAAACCTGTCGTCTTAGGCGGTGGTCATGAGGTCGGTTTTGCTTCATTTAAAGGGGCTTTTGATGCCTTAATGAAAAGTCAGCACGAATTTACGCTAGGGGTCATTAATTTTGATGCCCACCTTGATTGCAGGAAGTATGGCTCGGAAGCTTCATCAGGTACGCCGTTTACCCAGGCCGCATTGTTGTCTGAATCTTTTGAGAAAACCTTCCATTATGCGGTGGTTGGCTTTAATCCTACGGCAAATACTCAAGGCGGGGTTGCTTTCGCTAAAAAAAGAAATACCGTGATAATTGATGACGTTTCATCGAATCTTCAAAATATTGAAAAGATACAATCAACCTTGAGAGATTACCTAAAACCGTTATCACATGTTTATTTGAGCCTGTGCCTTGATGTATTCCATCAGTCTGTCGCACCCGGTGTAAGCGCACCTCAGGCGGTTGGTATATCGCCTGAGTTTGTTATCACGTTATTGCGTTGGATAATTAAATTCTGTAAAGAAAATAATAAATTGATTGTTGTCTTTGATATTGCTGAAATGAACCCTTTGTACGATAAAGAGATGATTACCGCAAAGCTTGCAGCAAGGCTTGTTCATGAATACCTTAACGGTTCATGAACACCACAGCAACCCACCCAGAAATAAGTAATGGGAGGGTGATATGAAAAAAGCACGGTATGATGGTGTCTTTGAAGTGATCGTGTTGACCATCTGCATTTAAGGCCATGCTCGGTGCGAGCGTGGTTTCAGACACAGGAGAGCAGGCATCGCCCAAAGCCCCTGCGGTTCCAATGAGAGTGATAATTGATAAGGGCTCAAGCTTCATTTCAAGTGCGAGAGGGACAAATACCGAAGCGATGATAGGCACAGTTGAAAATGATGAGCCAATGCCTACAGTAATTAGCAGGCCTGCAAGCAATATGGCAAAAATTCCAATATTTCTGTGTTGCGTTAGCGTACTTCCCAGTGTTTTGATCATGGGTAAAATTTGTCCAGAGTCAGATAAAACTTGGGCAAATCCTTGCGCTGCGATCATTATAAAAGCGATATTGGCCATCATTTTTATTCCTAGCAAGAATACATCATCTGAGTCTTTTAGGTTGATGATCCCTGTTATAGTAAACAAGCTAAAGCCAATTAATGCACCGATAACCATAGAGTTGGTGAATATTTGCAAGGCGAGTGTGATGGTTAAAATGCACAGTGTTGCAACGATCGTTCTTTTGCGGGGGCGAATGTGTGTGTGAATCTTTTTTGAAAGCTTTTCGGAGTGTTGGTATTGTCTGGGTTTTTTGTAGTTAATAAATGTGGCGATAAAAAGCCCAAACAACATTCCTAGAGCTGGTATCCACATCGCTTTAACGATGCTAAGTTCGGGGGTATCGATGCCAAAAATATGTAAATTATTGAACAGAACATCATTAATATAAATCTTGCCAAACCCTATCGGAATAGTCATGTAGGGGACGACAAGCCCAAAACAGACACAGCAAGTAACAGCACGACGATCCAGTTGGTATTGTGACATAAGGTGCAACATCACAGGAATAATTAAGGGAATAAATGCAATATGAATCGGGATAATGTTCTGAGAACTAATAGATGCTAATAAAATGATTAAAAGAATAATAAATTTGGGTTGCGTCGCTTGCTTTATTAGGTGGCTTTCTGCGAGGTGTTCACATGCCCAGCTTGTGACGCCTGATTTGGCAAGGCCTGCTGCAAAAGCGCCGATGCATCCATAGTTTAGGGCGATGGTAGCGCCATTTTTTATGCCCTCATTAAAGCTTGAAATGGTTTCGATAACGGTAAGGTCAGCAAGTTGTCCTGCTAAAATTGACGCAAGAACAATGGATAAGAGTATGGGTGCTTTGAAGAAGCTCAACAGGACAAGGAATCCAATTGAGCCTATTACCGTAATCATAAAATATGCCTAGACGTTGCAAGTTCTTTAGAGTTTGAACGATTTCAATGAGTGGGTGAGAGTGGTTTACTGCATAAATACCTCTAAAGGGTAGAGTTAGGAAGGTTAGTTGCGGGTATGCTGAGGTAAATACAACGTGCTTGTTAATAGTTAGATATATTGATTGAAAAGTTATCAAATCGTTCAAAATATTTTTATGTATTTATTTTCTCTATCTCTATGTTTTTTTGGCTGTTAATTAATCGATGAAATAATTATTTTGATGATAGGTAGCCGAAGCAGTTCAAATATGTAGGCACGGTTAATTTTTATTTTTTTTGTCCTGTTTCTATGCATTAGAATATATTCTATAATTTTTGTGATTTTATATACCATATTAACTAACACTTTAAGTTAGTCTTTTTGCTGCTTTATAACAAATAATTATAAGAGAATATTATGGCATACACGCACATCCGTTATATTGCCTATCATGTAGGTACGGTTGCATTAAAAGATGGCACACATGATACGGCAATCTATCAAATACCTGCTGGCATGACGATAAGCGCACAGGAACAACGCCAGATATTTCAAAACTTTGGCAATATGGATATCGTTGCAGGCTTGGTTGATAAGCAAAAAGTCCTTGAAGATAAACCACCGATTTTTAGCGTTAAATTATTAGGGGATAAAGACTCAGTCAGTACAGTAAGAAATGATGCGGATGTCTTAGCACGGGTGCAGCGTTTTTTAACTGTGCTGGAGCTTGCCGCAACGACAATGGCTTCACGCGATGATTTGCAAACCGATGGTGTGCTTAATGTTTTTTCAGCCCCCGAATTTTATTTTCGTCCACCGAATGAAACCGTATCTTATACAGAGAAAATGTACCGAGCTATAGCGGATGTGTTATCAACTACGATTAAGTCATGCGAGGCATTGGAGGATTGGTTGGTTCTGCCAGGAACCATTATGTGGACACAAGAGGTCGATCAAAGCAAAGAATATGGCTTCGGTAAAAAATTTAAAGTTGATCAAAACACTTGCTTGGTGATTCATGGTGGCTTGATGGGGAAAACCCCAACGGTTGAAAAATTAGCCCCTTCTAATATCGACTATGTGCCATCGATGCGGATTTTACAGGGCGATTTTCCTGAAGAGTTACAAGATAAAGACATCCCTTGGATAGATCGTGCCGAATTCTTAAAACGTCAAGGCATGTGGGTAACAACCCGAGACCATGTAGTCACCATTGGTGGTGTGCGCTTAGGTATTGAAGTGTGCTTGGATCATGGTGCATTAAAACGTTATCCACGCGTGACGGGGGATATCCCTGCGCAATTTATCGTCGCCTGTAGTAAGCGCATTTTAGCCGATAAAGTCTGTGTCACCGATGGCGGCTTTGCTGCGCGTTGTGATGGGTTCTACGGTGGTGGGCCGCGTGGTGAGATTCGTGTGATTACCAGCTATAACCCAACGGATAAATCTCGCTGGGGAAAAACAACGCGAGGTGTGTTAAATCCTACCAACCAATTCACCAACCTGGGTAATGCCAATCCACACTTGGAATTAGATATTCCGATAGCAGCCACTAGCCCCTTGTATTGGCCGCGCCCTCCTGAGGCTGATGCCAACGTATGGACGGGCACGCGTCAGGCGATCAAGTTTTATGAACCACAAGCTGTGTAGTTATTTTTTTGGCAGCAATAAATAAAAGAATAAAAAAGAGTAGACTATGAATTTTCAAGCGTTATTGGACACACTTGGGGTTGCCGGTGGTTCACTTAAAAAAAGTTCGCTGACCCTTAATTCTGCCGACTTTCCTGATTCGTTATCACAATTTTTTCGTTTAGGATTTCAAAACCAAGCCTTTTCGCTGTATCAAGCCAAGGTCAATCAATGTGATGAGTCCAAGCATTACGTCTCTATCACAGGTACTGCAAGCTATTTGAATATCCCCGACCGTGAAGCGCAAATTGATTTTTGGTTTGATGAAGAAAACGCACTGCAAGCGGTGATGACCTTTGAATTATTAGGCATGAATCCAGGCCCTAATGATTGGCGATTTAGTAAAAGTTTTCCAGACTTGCCACAAACGCCGGATGAAACCTTGCCGATGTTATTTGATCGCGCCACAGGCGAGAGTTATCAGCAGACGCACGTCGCACTAGATACGCTGAATTTTTTTGATGCACGGTTTATGGTGGCAAGCTGTGATTACACTTGTCGACAAACGGCGCATGCAGTCAAGCCCGGCATTAACTTTGTGGGTAAAGTGCGTCCTGAAGGGCCTATTGCCATTGCGGCGAATGCTTTTAATGTTACCACCGAACTGCCTGTTTGCGGCACGATACGTTTGCCGATTGAAGGCGAACAGCCTATCGATTTATTTGCAGAGCATAATGACCCTATCAGTAATTTCGTATTCCCTTGGTCTATTGCGGATCAGTTTGATGAAGGCTTGCCCGGTATTTTATTAGGTGTAGAGATTGATATTAATACAAGCCTTGGTAAAGACGTTATTACTTTGTCAGGCGATAAGTTAATGATCTATACGCCGATCAGTGAAGATTGGCAAAGCCGAGAGACGAATCCGATGTTTGCACCTGAGCAGGGCTTTGTCGGTTCGATCAATGTACCCGAAGCAGGGATTGAAACGCTGATTAGCATTCCCTTTGAGCCAGGCATTGATCAGTTTGCTGTGATAGCTGAGTGTGACGGTTTATCGCTGGATAATCTCTCAGCAGGTGGCATGGACTTTTTAACCCAACGTTTGCCTGGGCCATTGCAGGGTGTCAGTAAAGCGTTAGGAAAATTAGAAGTTTCTGCTCTAAGTGTTTTAGTGGATTACTCAGACGGATTCAGTGTTGATGATATTCAAATAGAAGTCGGCATGCCGGATTTGAATCTGGTGATCTGGAAAGACAAGTTTGAGTTAGATGCCATTGCCTGTACTTTCCGCTTCAAAAATCCTTTTAGTACGACCAAAGCTCGCCAAACATCGGCCAAGTTAACAGCAACCATGGAAATTGGTAATGTATTGTGTCAGGTTTCGGCAGACAGTCAGGATGATTTTGCATTTTATGCGCAAATGGCCGCAGGTGAGCGTATTCCACTAGGCAAGATACTCAAACAATATGCGCCAGAAATTAAAGCGCCCGCGGCATTGACCATTAGTAGCTTAAAGTTGTCTGTGATTCCCGGTGAGTCCTATTCGTTTGGCATGGTTATGGCGGGTGATGAAGAAACCTCGGGTTTTAAAGTCCCTGTCGGTATCACCACCCTTGATGTGCAAAATGTGTCTATGTTTGCCAAGTATGACCAAGGCAAAGGGTTTAGCGGCTCGGTGAGTGGCAAGACCTATATCGGCGATAATCTGTTGCGAGTCAATTATCAGACGCCTGGCAATATTTTAATTTATAGCCATATTCCTGAAACTTCACTGGGTAATATTTTAGACACCTTTACAGGCGGTGCGCTCGATTTACCCAAAGGTTTTGATCTGGATTTAAAGAATAATTCGATCCAATTGCGAAAGGCCACATCAGACTACACCCTAGTGATGGCAACTGAAGTCGATAAGGTGGGCACCTTTGCACTGCAAGTCGGCAAGCAGCGTGGGCAAATGGGCGCAGCCTTTGGATTGGCGTTAAAGGAGCCTAAGCTTTCTTCGTTACCCGGCTTAAAAAGCTTAAAAGTCATTGATGATGCGGTGACTTTAAATCAACTCACGCTGTTAGTGTCGAGTTTCGATAGCCCATCCTTTAGCTTCCCTGAGTTATCGGCCTTTAGTAATCCTGCGATTAATTCCAGCTCCATCCCAATGCCATCTGGCGGCGGAGTGGTTAAAGGCTTTAATGGTCATGCCAGCTTAAGCCTTGATACTAAAGAGCTAAAACTCTTACGTGATATTTTAGGCCTAGATCCTACCTTGGATATCACCTTGCAGGTCGGATTAACCCCTTCGGATGTCACGCGATTATTTGCTAGCCTCTCAGTCGATTTGTTAGGTAAATACCCATTGGCTGGCCAGTTTGGCTTTATGCTCGAAAATGGCAAAGTCTCGTTATTTTTAGCTGGCGATTTACAAGTCAAAATCCAAAAACAAAAAGTGAATTTCAATATGGCGATGAGTTTATTGCCAAGTGGAGTTTTCTTTGCAGGTTCCGCTGTGGGTACCATTCCTTTCGATAATGTCAAACTCAGTAATTTAGGCTTGGCGATAGGCGTTAACTTTGGCGGTATTCCAAGTCTTGGTATTGCTGCACAAATTGATAGCAAAGCCTTTAGTTCATCGATTGCGGTGATTTTGGATTCCACTGATCCATCAAAAAGTGTGTTGGCAGGCTCGATTAGTCCAATCTCACTTGCTGTATTAACCAAAGAGTTTGCTAAAGTTTCTGCCATTCCTAAAGACGTCAGCAATGTCTTTAAAACCATTAAACTCAAATCGGTAAGAAGCTTTGAGGTTGATGCATCAGCGGTTTCAAGTTTAGATAATAAAGATCATGCCGCCGTATCTTCGGCTTTTGCCGATGTGGGTGCGACTATTTCAGGCAGTGAAGATCTGCTGCTGATTGTGGTACGCAAAAAAGGCAAGATCTGGAGCCTGACCGATATGGCTGAAGGTATGCGCCATTATACGGTCACCTTAAAAGATAAGAAATTAACGGTCGCCATTACGCCACAAGTGTACATTGCACCAACAGGTGCGCGTATGGGTAAACTGACCTTCACGCAAGGGTATTTTTTATCCGGGTGTTTATCAATAGCTGGCGAGAGCTTGGCAGTACAGGTTGAAGTCTCCAACAAAAAAGGCATTGCAGCAACGGCTTATATGAAAAAGCCATTGCAAATAGTGAACAAACACTTTTTCCGCCTAAGTGATGTTAGCAATAAAAAAGGCCCATTGATGAGCCTGTCATCCTTTAAGCAACCAAAACATGAAATCCCCGAGTTGCGTAACCCGCATTTTGCACTGAATGGCAAGCTGTGTTTGCTGGGCCAAGAAACCACCGCTTTTGCCAATATCACAAGCAAAGGCATCGATCTGTTGGTGGAGTCGGATACCACAGTCACCTTGCAAGAATCCTTTATTGAAGCACGTTACGACTTTGATTGGAAGATTGCAGGCTCTGTGGGTTCACCGACCAATATGTTTTTAGAAGGGGCGATTAATTTCTTGTTAGAGGGTAAATTTATTTTAGCCAAGCTTTTGGGTGTGAATGCCGACTTGGGTAAGCTCAAAGTGAATACGCAAGTCATGACCGATGCAGAAATTGGTTACCAAGATAACAAAGCCTACGTTACCCTTGATGGCCGTTTTGCTTTCGCTGGCGAAAGTTTTAATTTCGATTTAGAAGCGGATACCACCAATGCACAAATAGAAAAGCTCGGTAAGCTGGTGTTAAACGAGATTAAATCCGCTGCGATGAATTTTTATGATACGGCAGAGGAATGGCTCAATGCGCTTGATGATGGCCTAGTTGAGATTGGTAAAGCCGCAGGCACCGTCGGCAAGGCGCTCAAAAATGGGTTTAAACAAACCGATAAAGCGGCAACCAAACTCTTAAAAGATGCAGGTCGCACGGCAGACCAAGTCGGCAATGAATTAAAACACGGGTTTAATTCATCGGCAGACGCTGCCTCTAAGCTATTAAAAGGTGTGGGGTATGAAGCCAAAGATATTGGCGGGGTACTGAAAAAATCCTATAAGCAAACCGCCAATCAAGCCACCAAGTTACTTAAAGAGGCAGGGCACGGTGCCGATGATCTAGCGAAAATGTTGAAAGGCGCTTACGGTAGCAGTAACAGTGCGATTGCTAAATCACTCAAAGCTGTCGGTCATAGCCCTAACCAAATTGCCAAGTCGATGAAAAATGCGTTAAAAGCGACGCCAAATAGCATCGCCAAAGATTTGAAGTCGGCGGGTATCAATGTCGATGATGTGGGTAAGGCGCTTAAATCTTTAGGCCATAGTGATGAGGCAATCAGTAAAGCACTAAAAGGAGCTGGCTTTGCCGTTAAAGATGTCGGTAAATTCCTTAAGCATACGCTTAAGATAGACTCTGAAACGGGTGCAAAATTACTGAAGTCAGCAGGCTTTAGCTCCACTGATATTGCTAAAGCACTGCGTGCTAATGACCTGTGGGATAAGGGCCATAAAGCCTTAGCAAAAACCCTTAAAAAAGCAGGCTTTGGTAAAAGCACAGCGAAAAGTGCGATGAAAGCTGCGGGGGTTGCCAAGAAAAAAATTGAGGATGCATTCTCATGGTTGAAGTGGTAGCAGATTAAAAGCCTGATTCCTTCATTAGTGGCGTATCTTCGTTATCTTGCTCATGGTTATGATCCTCTTTGATGGTTGTTGTTAGTGTGATTTTAATGCCGACACTACCTAATTTTTCAATTAGATACTTGTCGGGATTTCTTGCTTTATCAGCCTCCTCTAAAAGGTTAGTCAGTATTTCATCAATTTTATCAGTAAGTTCAAGTAAAGGTAATTTTTCAAAGTTATTATTTTTATGTAAAGCATCTGCAATCGTATAAGCATAAGATTCTTTTAATTCTTCTTTTTTACTTAAATAGTTGTTTATGTCTTTATTTCTTGTGATTTTATTTGAAAAAATCATATAAAAAATCCCTTTTGGGCTGACGGTATTAAAGAGTTTTTCTTGCTCTACTATCTGGGCTGTTATATTTCTTGGCCAATGAGATTTTAAATTAAATATATTTGTATAAATGGGTTTTTGATCGCTATTGATTTGAGTTATTGAATGAGCGGGTGGATTTATGAATGAGAATATAATGCAAATTAAGAATAAATTTTTCATCGGGTATAAATACTCTAAAAAGTTATTTTGTAGTAAGTAGGTGATTTATAGATACAAAATTGTTGTAATGTCAGTTTATTTCTAAAAGGTTGTAAAAAATGTACATAGAAAAACAACAACTGATAAAAGCAACGGACGAAAAAGTTTATCAGATATTAACAGATCTTAAAAATTACCATCGTTGGAACCCATGGGTGATTGATTGCTCTGATGGTATGATTAATGAAGGTGAGTTGACCGAAGTGACGGTTAAGCTCGGAAAAAAAACCATGAAGGTAAAACATAAAATTGTCACCTTAAAGCCACATAGTCGATTTGTGTGGTGCGATACAGGCTGGTTTACCTTATTTGCTTTTGGTCAGCGAGAGCGAACGATTGAACCCTGCGAAGGAGGCGTGAATTACAAGGTAATTTTGAAAGTTACAGGGCCATTAGCCTTTGTGGCGTCACTTCTTTATAAGAAAGATTTGATTCATGGATTGACGCAAGAAACGCAAGCATTGAAACAATGGTGTGAGAAAACCTAATTGCAAAAAGACACTGCACATCAGTGAAGGCATGCATGTTGCACTCAGAGAACTTCTATTTTAACAGCATCGCTTGATGAAATACGGGGTATAGTCGACCTATTAGACTGCTATGCTCAATAGGTTAAAGCTGGTTTGCATGCTGAAATCACCGTAGACGCTTACCCCAATGAAAATTGGCATCAGTTAACTGCACGTGCTAGTAGTTCATTTCACAGCGATTGTCTTGTTGCAAAACTCGTTCCCACGCAGAGCATGGGAACGAGGAGTGAGTGCTTTTTATAGCTTACCCCACCCGACAAATGCTGTGAAATGAACTACTAGGCAGTGGGGAGATTTTTGGATTTGGGACACCGACTATGAAAAAAGCCAGATTCAAACAGATGAAACAGGGTTTAGTGGACTCTTTGGATTGAACTATATGCCAATGGATGATCTCTTAGTCTACACATTGCTTTCGCGTGGCTACAAAGGGCAAGCGTTGGATAACAGCTCCAATTCGGTCTTTTACCGTGCACCCTTTGAGAAAAATAATCAGCCTGTGACGCCAGAAGATGCCTTGTTGAACCCAGAAACCATTATCAATTGGGAACTAGGGTTTAAACAGCGTTTTGCGCATAAAGGATTTTTGCGTGCGAATGTGTTTGTGAGTGAAGTCACCGATTTACAATTGGCCTCATATGATGGCAATACCACGTCATTTCGTTTTATCAATGCAGGCAGTGTGCGATCGCAAGGTGTTGAAATGGCGTTGCAGTGGATGCTGGTAGACGGTTTATTATTGCATCTGGCAGGCAGTTATATTGATGCTTATTATCTAAGTTTTACGGGTGCACCCTGTCAGGTTAGTCAGCAAATGGCAGGGACGTGTTCTGCGCAAATGGGCGGTCAGGATTTATCGGGCAAAAAAGTGAATGAAACGCCACCTTGGCAATGGGTTGCACAGGTGGATTATACTTATGCGTTGTCAGCAGGTGAGATTCATGCGCAAATTGATTTTCAATATCAGGACAGCTTTATTTTTGATGTGGATCAGGATAAACAGACCGAACAGTCGGCTTTTGGTTTAGTCCATCTGGCATTAGATTTTATGCATTATCAAGGTGTGGGTATGGGCATTTTTATTAACAATCTTTTCGATGAATACCATGCTGAACGCATTATTGATGCGCCGATTTTTCAAGGGGCTTATCAATTGTATCCAGGAGAGGGTAGACGAGTGGGGTTAAGTTTTCAGTATGACTATTGAATCTGAGCGTATCATTAAACAGACCAAACTTTGGGTAGAGCAGCTGGTCGTTGCGCATAATATTTGCCCCTTTGCACGAAAAGAAGTGAAAGCCAAGAGCATTCGTTATCAGGTTGTAGATGCACAAGATGTCAGTGACGCAGTGGTTGCCTTGTTAGATGAATGTCGATTGTTGGATGAAAAGGATGATATTGAAACCACGTTGTTGATTTTGCCAACGCGTTTTGAAGGTTTTTATGATTATCTGGATTTAGTGGA
>JAPOUS010000276.1:0-870 GCA_026708525.1 Cellvibrionales bacterium | reverse complement strand
GTGGATGTCGCCACCGAGCAAATGCTAGTGCAAGGGTATGAAGGCGTTTATCAATTGGCAAGCTTTCATCCCGATTATTATTTTGACGGCGAGCCTCTGAGTGATCCCGCCAATTACAGCAACCGTTCTCCTTACCCTATGTTGCATATTTTGCGAGAAGCCAGCCTAGAAAAAGCACTTAACCATTACAATGAACCTGAGTCGATTCCTGAGCGAAATATTGCCTTTGCACGTGAAAAAGGCGCAGATTTTTTTACTGAGATACTTACACGTTGCTTGGGGGATGTGTCCTGAGCTTGAATGCCAACTACTAATTTTCAATAAATTAGTAGATGGCAGAAAAAGACAATAAAATCAACAAGTAATGTGGCTATTGTCTACGAATGTTAGCAGGATCATCACCCTTATTACTGATTTGTTGAATCAACGCCATTCCGTTGATTTCAAGGACATTCACAGTCTCAGTTACATGCTCCTGTTCATCATCCAGGGATTGGTCTTCCTGCAAAAATAGCGATGGCTGCCGATGGTTTTGGCGCTGTGCTCCAGTGTCGTTTGATACAAACGATAGCTTATGGGTTCATCAATACCATCAAATATGCCATAGCCGAGCGGGCTGTAAATGGCCAAGTATGCTACTTTCTCTGCGCTATGCCCTGATTGATTAAGACTTTCTTCTTCAAATAAAGCGGCTTCAAACCCTGCATTTGAGATACTGCGTGTCACCTCCATGTAAAAGCTTATCGGCTACTGTAATATCATGATGGTTAGCAGCAGTCACTTCCATGCTATGAATTAACCCCAAGCTTTCATCGACGCCTATATGAATCTTCATGCCAAAATGCCATTCATTGCCTTTTTTGGTCTGGT
>JAPOUS010000284.1 GCA_026708525.1 Cellvibrionales bacterium | reverse complement strand
GCTTAATTTTTTTCGGTTAGGATTTAAACTGATCAAAAAGTGCTAGGTGGCCGTGACCAAAACAAGCGGATCGATCAGAGGTTACCCGTTCAAGAATAGACCGTTAATTCTCAGTTAGGGTTCTAGTAGTTTTTGTCGGGGATGAAATGGTGCGTCTCGCTTCCATGATTGTCTTGGAAACGCCCCCAATATTGAAGCGCTTTTAGGTATGTATACAGCCACACAAAGCGTGACATGAGAGAGGCTTCAGCTATACCAAGCCATCAGTTTTGAATAAAACAAGAGAGGGTTAGCCAGAAAAAAGATTAGACAGCTAATGAACCTCTGATGCCATTTGGACTTAATCAGAGGCTCTCTCGCATCGACGCCATCTAACCTGGGCGTTGAATTACTTAATGGTTACCTTGGTGTGGTCTTTCAGGTACGCTTGGTAACCTTCAAACAAATTATTGCCTTTGGATTGTGATAATATCATCTTCAGTGATTTAAGCTCATTATCTTTAAGTTCAGCTTCATTACCCAATTTGACATTATTGACAAGAATCAAGGTTTTATCGCCATTAAACTGAGTGATGGTATCTGTGCTAGCTTTATCTTTAACACCAGTCACTGGCAAACTAAAAGCTGCCTGAAGGACTTGACGGTCAAAGCCTGTCATATCATTACGTTTAACGGCTTCTTTGGCTTTATAAACATAACCTTTTGCTTTTGCGATTTGCTCAGGCGTTTTTTCAGCTTTTTTAATCTCGGCTAATAAGTCTTTTGCTGCTTCATCCAAAGCTTCTGCTGATTTTTTTGCCAAAAGATCTTGCTTGATTTTGCCTTTTACCTCGTCGTAAGGTAAGACTTCCGGCAACTGATGCTGCGTAATTCTACCTGCTATGTATTTACCTTCATCGATTTCATAGACATCGGTATTTTGCCGGTCTTGAAGAACTTCGTCAGAATACAATGCTTGGATAAATTGAGGGCTACTAAAACGTGTTTGTAAGTCTTGTCGCGTTAACCCAGCTAAAGATTGGATCTTAGCATTTGTCGCTTTCGCAGGTTCCTCAAAGTCAGGTGCATTAAAAGCTAAGTCTTTAAGGGTTTCAACTGCATGCGTAAATTCTGGCTGGGCCGCCGCTTCTTGAAGTTCATGTTTTAAAGACGCTTTTCTAACCGCAAATGAAGGCGCTTTATCTACCTTTAATTCGTCTAATCGAACTAAATGTAGGCTGTCTTCAATTTCTACAGGCTCAGAAACTTCACCTGCCTTTAAATCTTTAACAGCCGTGATTAACGCCTCCGGAAAAACTTCGGCTTTACCCTTACCTAATTTACCACCTGTATTTTTTGTTCCAAGATCATCAGAGTCAGTTTTTGCGACATCAGCAAAAGACTCACCCTTTGCTAAACGCGCTTGAATGGATTTTATCTTTTGCTCTGCTGCTGCTTTATCGCTATCAGCAAAAGAGACTTCAATATGCGATAAGCCAAATATGGGGGCAGGTGTAAAGTTAGCAAATTCTGAGTCATATGCCGCTTTAATTTGCTCTTCAGTTACAGGCTTTATAAAGTCTTTTTTATTGATCAAAACATAATCAACAGAAACTTTTTCTTGGCTTTTATAATTCTGTTTATTCTCTTCGTAATACGCTTTTACTGATGCTTCATCGATTGTTGTGGTTTTCTTCACTTTATCAAAAGGCAATGTGATGGCAACAATATCACGAACCTCATTCACAATACGCTTGTAACTTTGCACATCGGCATCTGTTAAAAATTCAGCTACACCAAATCCAGTATATAATTGTTGGATTAGAGCTTCTCGTTTAAGCAAACGCACAAATAATTCTTCATTTAAACCTGCCTGTTGAATGACGGCAGCAAATTTTTGATTGGAGAATTTTCCATCAACCTGAAAATTTGGATCTTGGATAATTTGATTAAACACCTGCTCTTCGCTCATTTGCAGACCAAGATGGTTTGCCGCTTGAGTTAATACATGAGTATCGATCAGTTGCTCAAGTGCTGGGCCACGTAACTTTGATTCTTCAAGCAACGAATAATCCAGGTTTTCGTGCATTTGACTCATAAGCTGTCGCTTCCGAAGCTCCATGGCTTCATTCAGCTCTGCCGCAGTAATAGCCTCATCTCCAACCTTGGCAACATCCGGGCTATTCCCTCCACGAAAAAACGATTCAATACCAAAAAAAGCAAAAGGAATACATATTAAAATAATAATAACCTTTGCAAGACCGCCCTGAATTTTGTCTCTAAAACCTTGTAACATATATTGCTAACCAATAAAAAAGCGCACCGTAGTGCGCTAAATAAAAAGAAGTGGTTGATTAATTGACTGAGTCCTTGAGGCTCTTACCTGCCTTGAAGCTTGGTACATTTGCAGCAGAAATTTGGATAGGTTCGCCAGTTTGTGGGTTTCTGCCGGTACGAGCTGCACGCTCTTTAACAGAAAAAGTACCGAAGCCCACAAGTGAAACGCTGTCTCCTTCTTTTAAAGCAGCAGTAATGGAGTCGATGACTGCATCAAGGGCTCGTCCTGCTGCCGCTTTTGGAAGGTCTGCATTTGTTGCTACTGCTTCAATGAGTTCAGATTTATTCACTCTATTCCCCTTTATATGTTAAGGATTTACATCACACATTTAAGTTGAACTTTTATACCAAACGAAATGGCTCTCGGTCAAGCATATAAGTTTTTTGATCATTGATTTTTAAAAATGTCACAATAATTTATAAAATAAATTAAAAACTATTGGTATTTATATCTTTTGGCAGCCTACTTTCTGCACAATTTACCACAACACACAATGACTGCTGTGACTTAATGGGCACGAGAACCAGGCATTTGCTCTATTGGCTGACTAGACGGTACATCCATACCAGCAAGATATTCTTCATCACTAATCGGCTTAGGCTTAGATTCTAGTGCAATTTCCAACACTTCGCTAATATTCGATACAGGAAATATAGATAAAGCTTTGGTGACCTTTTCTGGGATTTCTTTAAGGTCACGCTCATTTTCTTTAGGGATAATAATCGTATCAATCCCACCGCGGTGCGCCGCCAGAAGTTTTTCTTTCAATCCGCCTATTTTTAGCACTTGTCCGCGTAATGTCACTTCGCCTGTCATAGCCACGTTTGACTTAACCGCAATACCGGTTAATACAGACACCATAGCGGTACACATGCCAATGCCTGCACTTGGGCCATCTTTTGGTGTTGCGCCTTCCGGCATATGGATATGCAAATCATGGCGCTGTAAAAAATTAGCAGGGACACCAAAATCTTGAGCACGGCTTTTAACAACCGTCATCGCCGTCTGAATCGATTCTTGCATAACATCCCCTAAAGAACCTGTACGTACGTGCATTCCTTTACCTGGCGTTACCACAGCTTCGATGTTTAGTAACTCACCACCAACTTGTGTCCAAGCAAGGCCTGTCACTAAGCCAACTTCGTTTTTGTCTTCAGCGCGACCAAAATCAAATTTTCTTACCCCCAGGTAATCTTCGAGCGTCTCAGGTTTAACATTTACCTGACTAATGGAAGAGTCCAGCATGATCTCTTTGACTACCTTTCTTGAAACTTTAGAAATCTCTCGCTCTAACCCACGAACGCCAGCCTCTCGCGTGTAATAACGGATGATATCCTGAATACTTTCAGGCGGCAGTGAAAACTCATTTGGCTTTAAGCCATTATTCTTGACTTGTTTAGGTAACAAATATTTTTCAGCAATATGCTGTTTTTCGTCTTCGGTATAACCTGGAATTCGAACGATTTCCATTCGGTCAAGTAGAGGGCCCGGCATATTCATCGAGTTAGAAGTACAAATAAAAAGCACTTCAGAAAGATCGTAGTCTGCTTCTAAATAGTGATCATTAAAATTATGATTTTGCTCCGGATCTAACACTTCAAGCAGCGCCGAAGCTGGATCGCCACGATGATCCATACCCATTTTATCAATTTCATCAAGTAAAATAAGGGGATTTTTTACACCCGTTTTGGCCATTTTCTGAATGATTTTGCCTGGCATTGCACCAATATAAGTTCGTCGATGACCACGAATTTCAGCTTCATCACGCACACCACCTAGCGACATACGCACGAACTTTCGATTCACAGCTTTTGCTATGGACTCACCTAAGGATGTTTTACCAACACCCGGCGGCCCAACTAAACAAAGCACAGAACCTTTAAGTTTCTTAACCCGCTTTTGCACAGCTAAATATTCAAGCACGCGCTCTTTAACTTCTTCAAGGCCATAATGATCTTTATTCAGCACTTTTTCAGCATAGGCTAAATCATGTCGAATCTTAGATTTTTGTTTCCAGGGAATCGTCACCATCCAATCAAGATAGGTGCGAATAACCGATGCCTCAGCAGACATAGGAGACATCATCTTCAATTTATTCAGTTCAGAAAAGGCTTTTTCTTCTGCGGGCTTTGGCATTTTTGCCTCAGTGATTTTAGCCTTCAGTTGATCCACTTCATTGGGCATATCATCCATATCACCCAACTCTTTCTGAATCGCTTTCATTTGCTCATTTAAATAATATTCGCGCTGGCTTTTTTCCATTTGTTTTTTAACCCGTCCGCGAATACGGTTTTCAACCTGAAACAAATCAATTTCAGCTTCCAGCAAACTGATGAGGTAATCCGTACGCTTGTAAACGTCAACGGTTTCCAATACCAATTGCTTCTTATCTATAGGTAATGAGAGGTGTGCTGCTATGGTGTCAACTTGCCGGCTTGCATCATCAATGTCGTTAACCGAAGAAAGCACTTCAGCAGGGACTTTTTTACCTAAGTTGACATATTTTTCAAATTGCGTCAGCAAAAGCTTTGATAACGCCTTAGTATCTGGCTCATCGGAATTTTCTTCTGCTTGAAGATCGACAAAAACCTCGGTGTAACCTTTAGCGTCATCAGGCGATTGCAATGCACAACGGTCATTACCCTCAACTAACACTTTGACTGTGCCGTCAGGAAGTTTCATTAACTGTAAAATAGTCGCCAATGTGCCGTATTCATAAATATCATCAAAGCCAGGAGAATCATTACTGGCCTCTTTTTGAGCCACCAAGGCAATGCGTTTATCGTTAGCCATTGCAGCTTCTAACGCTTGTATTGATTTTTCCCTACCAACAAATAAAGGAATGACCATATGGGGATATACAACAACATCCCTTAATGGTAACAGGGGTAACTTGATAGTGCTATTTTCATTGTCAGACATAAGTTCCTACCCACATAAACGATATTACGGATCAAGCTGATCTGATCGAAAAGAACGCTTAGATTAAGCGTTCTTTACTTTTCTTGTGCAGATTTGTTTTCTTCATTGTTATGGTAAACAAGCAAAGGTTCAGATCCTTCTGAGACGACTGACTCATCTATCACAATTTGTTCAACGTTTTCTGCTGAAGGGATTTCATACATGGTATCCAACAGGATACTTTCAAGAATCGAGCGCAATCCTCTCGCGCCAGTGTTTCGTTCCATGGCTTTTTTGGCAATGGCATGAAGTGCATCATCGCGGAAGTCAATCTCAACCCCCTCTAACTCAAACAAACGCGTATATTGCTTGGTTAAAGAGTTTTTCGGCTCAGTTAAGATATTAATAAGCGCTGCTTCGTCTAACTCTTCCAAGGTAGCAACCACAGGCAAACGACCAACAAATTCTGGAATAAGGCCAAAACGTACTAGGTCGGATGATTCCAGTTTTTGAAGGGTTCGACCAAAACTGTTTTCGGATTTTGCTGCTTTCATTTCTGCATGAAAACCAATCCCACCCTTTTCGGAACGTTCTTGGATCACCTTATCAAGACCTGCAAAGGCACCACCACAAATAAAAAGAATATTGGCTGTATTAACTTGCAAAAATTCTTGCTGTGGATGCTTGCGACCGCCCTGAGGAGGCACAGATGCAATCGTTCCTTCAATGAGCTTCAATAAGGCCTGCTGAACCCCCTCGCCCGAAACATCTCGCGTGATCGATGGGTTATCCGATTTGCGTGAAATCTTGTCAATCTCATCAATATACACAATACCACGTTGAGCCTTCTCAACATCGTAATCGCATTTTTGCAGCAGTTTTTGAATGATATTTTCAACATCCTCACCCACATAGCCCGCTTCAGTAAGCGTTGTGGCATCCGCAATAGTAAAGGGCACATCGAGAAGCCTAGCTAGGGTTTCAGCCAATAGCGTTTTACCGCTACCGGTTGGGCCAACTAATAGGATATTACTTTTACCTAGTTCAACATCGCTTTTAATCTCAACATCGCTATTGAGTCGCTTATAGTGATTGTAAACAGCAACCGAGAGTACTTTTTTCGCTTGCTGTTGACCAATCACATACTGATCAAGAATTGCATTGATTTCTTTTGGCGTCGGTAGGCTAGATAAGCTTTCCGTGCTTTCTGCTTCTTGAATTTCTTCACGAATAATATCCTTACATAGCTCAACACATTCATCACAAATAAACACGGATGGGCCTGCGATAAGCTTTCTGACTTCATGCTGACTTTTACCACAAAAAGAGCAGTACAAAAGCTTGCCGTTATCATCGCTGCTGCTTGTGGTGTCATTGCTATCGGTCATAACCAACCTCTTAGAAAAATCACTTATTGCTCGAGACTAACCAGATACTGGACGTTTTTCAAGGACTTCATCAATCAATCCGTAATCTTTCGATTCAGTTGCACTCATGAAGTTATCTCGGTCTGTATCTTTTTCAATCGTTTTGGATGTTTGGCCAGTATGCTTAGACAAAATTTCATTCAGGCGGTGGCGAATCAAGAGTATCTCTTTTGCCTGGATTTGAATATCTGACGATTGTCCCTGCGCACCGCCTAATGGCTGATGAATCATGGTTCTGGCATTAGGTAAAGCTTTACGCTTGCCTTCAGCGCCTGCCGCTAATAAGACAGCCCCCATGCTACAGGCTTGCCCTAAACAGATCGTACTGACATCCGGCTTTATAAATTGCATGGTGTCATATATTGAAAGACCGGCTGTTACCGAGCCACCAGGAGAATTAATATAAAGATTAATATCTTTATCTGGGTTTTCTGCCTCTAAAAATAATAACTGTGCGACAATCAAATTTGCCATGTGATCTTCAACTTGCCCCACACAAAAAACGACCCGCTCTTTTAATAGCCTTGAATAAATATCAAATGAGCGCTCTCCACGTCCTGTCTGCTCAATGACCATGGGCACAAGACCAATATTATCAACCTGGAAGTTACTGCTACCGCTCACACGGTGATCATTGCTATACGTCATTGTTAAAGTCCCGTTAAAAACGAATAAAAGTCTTAAAGTCCCACTCAGGCAAACCGCTATTCTATCAGCTTAGTCATACCATAAGCTTAATCACACCGATTACGTTAAAAGCCTAGCCAGTTAATCAAAAGTAACTCACTCAGAAAAACCTGAAACGCGAGCAATAATTAACCGCC
>JAPOUS010000350.1 GCA_026708525.1 Cellvibrionales bacterium | reverse complement strand
TCAGAAGCAATCGAACAAAGTTCTTAGCCGCACAAAAGAAAAAAGCTAAAAACGCTGCAACACTATCAAAAACCCTTGATAAATCTAAAGCAGATTTTGACGTCATTAAAGATGAACTAACATCAGAAAAAGAGAAATTAAGAACGATTAAGTCTGATATTAGAAACCAAAAAAAGATCAAAGCTGCGGAAGACAAAATCAAGGCAAGTATTGATCGTGAGCGTATTCGCAACGAAAAACAGCTCCTACTAAAAATTGAAAAGGCTCAAAAAGCCTCTGAAAGAAAGGTAGCTCGTGCTGAAAAAGCAGCGGCCGCAAAAGCAGAAAAAGCAAAACGAGCAGCAGAGCTTAAAGCCAAAAAAGCACTAGAATCCGCCAAAAAAGAAAGCCTCAAAGCGGTTCGCAAGTCGAGCACAAAGGCAAAAGCCACCACAAAAAAATCAGCCACCAAGGCCAAGAAAGCTGCAACCAAAAAAGCTACTGTAAAAAAAGCAGCACCGAAAAAGGCAGCCACTAAGAAAAGTCCCGCACCAAAGAAAACGGCTAACATAGCAACCATTAAAGATATCCAAGCAGAAATCGTAAAAAATGATATCGTAAGCCCACAAGAGCAGACACAACACGCTGCCAGCTCATCATCTGAAAAATCATTAACAACCGATTAGGCCGTGCTTTAAGAATCAGGAGGGGGCTCGCCTCCTTCCACTTTCCAAGCGACAAACATCTGCTATTCAGTCTTCATTTTGCATTAATTGTCTCCACTTCCTTATCCACCCTAAGAAAAACCCTTTAAAAATCACGAATTATCTCTAGAGCATATTTTCAGAGCGTCCATATATGCTGACATATAGGGATGCCCCCTTAATGATATCAAGCAAATTTCACGATAGGTCAATCCTCAGGCATCAAGCAGGTGAGTCATCGGTTGGTTGCGCCATTCGGAGCAATTACACAGATAAAAAAAATGCCTCACATCTGAATGATGTAGGCATTGTTAATAAGAAAAAAAATTTTTGGTAAGGTAATTATTCAGCAGGCTCAGACACTTTTTTCGCAGAAGCTGTGCGCTTTGCTTTTGGTTTCGCAGTGGTACTCACTTGCTCTAAAATTTCATCTAATTTAGTGGAAATATCTTTTAACTGATCAGAACTGGCTGACTTGCCTAGTTTCACTAATGGCAGACTGCCCATATTTTTCACGCCACTTTTTAGCTGGCTCATCATTTCTTCGTAGTTCACGGACGCTTTTTCTTTTGCTTCAGAGAACTTACCCTGCGAAGATTCCTCTAACGACTTACCCTTAACGATAAGATTATCAAAAAACTCCGTAAAATTCTTACCTGTTTTCGACTCAACGTCTTTCACCTTTCCTGCCAATGTGTCTATTTGGCCTTGCGCAGAATCCAAGGTCTTGCCATAAGCACCCAAGCCTGCCAACCAAACACTCTTAACAAGATCCGTTGCTTTTTCTTTTACACTTTCTGTCGACTTTTCTTCCGTCATCACAACACTCCAACTTTACCCTTAAAGAAATTAACTGCCAGCTCTGGTAACAGTTAAAATAACTATTTACCTTTACCTTGTATCTCACCAAGAGCTTTCCTTGATGTACCTGCATTCTATGAAAACTAATTAGAATAAACAGACTAACTTTCGAATAAAAAACCAAGAAAAACATCACGGAAGGGAGGGTTTATACAGAATTGCATGGTTAAGCAGCCTGCCAAGAGCAGAGTGCTCTCAAACAGGCGCATGGAATGGGAAACCTTCAATACCTATTGAAAGTTTTTCTCAACAAATTCCCAATTAACTAACGCCCAAAAATTTTTTAAGTAATCAGGGCGTACATTGCGATAATCGATATAATAAGCATGTTCCCACACGTCCACAGTTAGCAATGGGGTTACTGAATCATCGGTTAAAGGGGTTGCTGCATTACTGGTGTTAACAATGGATAATAATCCAGAATGCCCTTTGACTAACCAAGTCCAGCCTGACCCAAAGTTATTTACAGCAGATTCCGTCATCTTTTCTTTAAATTCATCAAAGCTTGAAAACGAGTCTTCAATCGCTTTAAGCAATTCACCTTCGGGCTTATCTTTACCGTCAGGCGATAAGCAGTGCCAATAAAAGGTATGATTCCATACTTGAGCGGCATTGTTAAATATCCCTCCTGTCGATTTTTTAACAATACTTTCAAGGTCTAAGGATTCAAACTCAGTCCCAGGGATCAGTCCATTTAACTTATCAACATAGGTTTTATGGTGTTTACCATAATGATATTGAAGGGTTTCTCTAGAAATATGCGGCTCTAACGCATCCTCAGAGAATGGAAGGGGCGGAAGTTGAATTGACATAATGGTTACCTCTACAGGTTAAGAGTAAATACTGCGCGAATTGCACAATGATCAGAAAGCTCTGGCCAGGGGTGAGCCTGCATACACTCAGAAAAAACACAGTTAACATGCTTAAAATAAATTCGATCTAAGGGAAGTAAGGGTAGACGACTAGGGTAGGTTTTAAATCGCTTGCCACTATTCATTGAAGAGACTTCACAAAACCCTGCCTTTAAAATCTCAATATCCAATCGCTTCGAGTAATCATTAAAATCTCCAGCCATTATAATGGGCGTTTCAGGGGCTAAATGTGCATTTATCCATTGTTTTATCATAATCAATTGTTTATTTCTTTCATGACTCAAGAGCCCAAGATGCACACAAATCATGACAACACCCAAAGGCAAACGAACCACAACTACCCCTCGCTTTGATAAGCGCAAGGTTGAAATATCTAGGTGGTCTATTTTTTCAATCGGTAGCTTGCTTAGTATCGCATTACCATGATGAGTAAGGCGCCTATCAACATTTTTACCATAGCTATGGTATGGCCAAATTCCCTTGGAAATAAAAGCCACTTGATCACACAAATCTTGTTGCGAATGATTATCTTTACCCCTCACTTCTTGAAGGCATAAAATATCGCTATTAAGCTGTCCTAATGCGTTTTTTATCTCTGATAATACGGAATGTGATATTCGACGATATCCTTTATGGATGTTGTACGAACATACACTGAATTCTGTTGCTGCCACTAAATTCTGCCCAGCCGTCTTTATCAGCCCATTTGACAACGTAAGCCTAGCAAATACTCCATGAAACAATGAATTTAGCCAAGGCATAAGCCAAAGTAGCGGAAAACACTCAAAAATAATACAATGTCGAGTTTTTAGTCGATGGAAATCCGTCAATGCAAGAAAAACCTAAATTGCCTGCTATCGAGGGCTGGTATGCGGAAGATGACCAAGGCGCACACTTAATTGGCAGCCGCTGTACTGAATGTGGTACATATTATTTTCCTAAACAGTCCTTATTTTGTAAGTCTCCCCATTGTCAAAGTGAGAGCTTTGAAGAGGTCCCTCTGAGCCGTAAGGGAACCATTTGGTCGTACACTGATGCCCAATACCAACCCCCCGAACCTTATGTGGCTGCCGACCCTTATGAGCCCTATACAATTGCTGCCGTTGAACTTGAGCATGAAAAAATGATTGTGCTTGGTCAGGTCATATCGGGCGTTCAAGTTTCTGATCTTAAAGTGGGAATGCCTGTTGAATTGGTATTAGATACCCTCTATGAAGATGATGAAGCCAAAAAAACCATCTGGAAATGGCAGCCTGCCCAAAACGCCTCGGAGTAAAGATTATGTCAGATAAGATTGCGATTATTGGTGCGGGCATGCACCCTTGGGGTAAGTGGGGCAACAACTTTGTAACTTACGGATTAAAAGCCGCGCGTGATGCGATTAAAGATGCAGGTATCAAGTGGACGGATGTCGATTTTATATCAGGTGCAGCTACCATGCGCTGCGGATACCCAGGCTATGTTGCAGGTGCGACTTTTGCGCAAGCACTTGGCTGGCAAGGTGCTGAGGTTAATACCTCTTATGCGGCTTGCGCCTCTGGCTCTCAAGCACTAGCCGCCGCACGCGCTAAAATTTTAGCCGGCGAAGCTGAGTGTGCGCTCGTTATTGGTGCTGATACCACGCCCAAAGGATTTTTAGCACCGGCTAAGGGCTATCGTCCCGAAGATCCTGACTGGGTTAGATTCCACATCGGCATTACCAACCCGACTTATTTCGCGTTATACGCTCGTCGTCGAATGGATTTATACGGAGACACGCTTGAAGACTTTGCAGCGGTTAAAGTTAAAAATGCTAAACACGGACTTGAAAACCCTAACGCACGCTACAAAAAAGCCTTTAGCGTCGAAGATGTTCAAAATTCTGCTATGGTAGCTAACCCGCTTCGCCTAATGGATATTTGTGCAACCAGCGATGGTGGTGCAGCCCTTATTGTCTGCTCTGAAGATTTCGCTAAACGCATAGGCAAGTCTGATGCCGTTAAGGTTGCAGCCATTTCAACCGTTACCCCAACCTTTGCTAACGAAGTAGTTGAGATGCCTGACATTGCAACTGACTCTGCCATTGCTAGTGAAGCCGTTCGTTTTCGTGAGCAACTGCCTAAAAAAGCTTACGAAGAAGCAGGCCTTGACCCTAAAGATATTGATGTTGCTGAAGTCTATGACCTATCAACAGCACTTGAGATGGACTGGTACGAAGATTTGCACCTTTGCGAAAGAGGCGCAGCATCATACCTGGTTCGTAATGGCGAAACCAGCTTAGGCGGCAGCATCCCAGTTAACCCATCTGGCGGTTTAGCTTGCTTTGGTGAGGCGGTTCCAGCACAAGCTATTGCTCAGGTGTGCGAATTAACTTGGCAGCTTAGAGGTGAAGCCAAAGATCGACAAGTGGAAGGTGCTAAAGCTGGCATCACAGCAAACCAAGGCCTCTTTGGTCATGGCTCTTCTGTCATTGTGACTAAATAAACGGCATTGACTCATCAAGGGCGCAGATGGCGCCCTTTTTTATTGGAACCTTTAAAGTATTTGCTGTCATAGATCGACACAGAATGTAATGGAGTTGCCTTATGGGTGATAGAAAGGCGCGAAAATCTGCTGCCACTGATTTATCGATTCAAGAACAAAAGTGGGTCAAGCGTGCTATTCGCGAAGGCATCGATGAAGGCATTGCTGAATTTAAAAAACAACATAAAGCCAAGGTGCGAGAACAAGACAAAAAACTCAAGAAAGCCTTAGCCAAGGCCGAACAACGCGAACAAGCATTTATCGATAAGTCCGAAACCTTCGCACAGACATCGACATCCAGCTCATCAAAAATCATCAAACCTAACTTGCTGCCCTGGTTTTTATTAGCACTGTCTTGGTCAGGCTTTTTAGCTTATGTTTTCTTATAAATGATTGAATCCATTGAGTGCTGGCACTAAACTAATGCGCTGAATTCACTGGTTTCGAGTTACACATGCGCTTGCTGATTGGATGCTTGCTTTACTTATTACTATTACCCTGCTCATTTACTAACGCCACAAATGCGCTCAACTGGCTTCCGCCACTGACAACCCAAACCCAAGACAACCGCTATAAGTTAATTCAAGTTGGCGGCATAAGCTTGCAACCCGATACATTTTATCGAGTAGATAACCCATTAAAGTCCGCTTATTTTCCTGTCACCATAACGTCTGCTGGCGAACAACGATTTTTTCAATGGTCACCCTGGCTTAATACTGCATTTGATGACTTGCCTTTTGAGACAAACCAAGGTGTTTCCATCGACGCCCAATCAACCACCACCAATCAAATGCTATTAAGCCATCATAATGAAAACATATCGCTTATGTCGCGCTTTTTACATGACGATGGCTACAAACAGCATACAGATAGAAACCTATTTAATTTTGCATTCTCCGCCAAACAAGGCGAAAAAGAATTTGTGACGACACATTATTTGTTTATCAATAGCATTGAACAAAATGACATGACCTATCTACCAGGCCAAGATGCCTACAAAAATAAAGGCAATCGTAAAATAAACCTGATTAACAAGGCTAACAACAATGCTCACCAACTGGTGTATCTAGCGGACATTGCACATCACTTTGATGCCGACAAACTGCTTCAATTAACCCCATATTTTCGATTCAACCAAACAGATGCCCTATTGGATCAAACTCCCGGTTTACCCTCAGAAAAAAGCCATGCTGCCTCCATAGGCATTCACTCAAGCTTTAATCGAACCTATGCTAAAAATATCGACTTAACCACCCGTTTTCATTTTGATTACACCTATGGCGACTATAACGAGCAGCAAAAAAATGCTTACTCACAAAGGTTTCCTGCTGGACGTCATTATGATTTTAGCGCACAAACGCTTTGGTTCCATTGGGGGTTGCTTGCAGAGCAATTCTATAATGAACAATGGTCAACTTATCAAGATATAGGCATTGATAAGAGCCATTACTTTTACAACAATAAACTTAACGATGGTTCAGCTTGCCAGCAAGATAGCACCCATTGTTTTTATTACCGCCCCAATCAAGAAGATTTAAACTATTTTACCTGGACACCCAAAATTGGCGCGCAATTTCAATGGGCCGACGAGCACCGCATCCTGGTTAACCTTTATCACCGCAATCGCCAGTTAAATAGCTTGGATCTGTACCGACTACAAAACAAGCAACCCATCAAGTCTATAAAGCCTGAACAAACCAATGCAGCCGAAAGTGTATTGATGGGTAAATTCAATCATGCGTTACACTATCACTTTCTTGCCTATTACCGACGCATTAATCATGTGATTTTATCGGACTACGAAGGCGTGAAACATTACAATCAAAGCATTAACGCTGTAGGCGTTGATTCCCAATTCTCTTGGCAACCCTTGGAGAGCCTAGCATTCACCTTAGGTGCAAGCTATACCGACACGCAATATCGCCTAAAAAGTACCAGTTTGGCGGGTGATGCGATCGACAATCAAGTGATGCTAATTCCAAGAACTCAGGGTTTTATTGATAGCGTCTGGCATTATTCGAGTCACGCTTTAGCAGGCATTAAGATCACTCACCAGGGTAAATATTATCTGGATAACGCAAATACCCTAAGCTATCCGGGGCATGAATTAATCGATGTATACTGGCAACACAACCTTTATAAAAAAGTGACGCTAAGAGCTGCAATTGAAAATCTAACTAATGAAGCGTACGCACTCGCTGCTGAAAGTACGATAGCAACTGCGCAAAATCCAAACGCAGTAGAACAATACAGTGTTGGCTTGGGCAGGGTCTATTCGCTTGGCCTGTCATTTAATTACTAACTTAATGACAAGCTAACGAATCAACCCATACTGACTATTAAGCACGTCGAGAATTTCTTGGCGTGGATCGTCAGATACCACAAGCGGTTCACCAATAATTTTTTCGGCAATGCCCTTATACGTTTTAGAGACATCTATCATCATCTCTAACGGCAAGGCATTATCTTTCGCCAAGGCATAACGCTCTGGCATGCGGTTTTTATTGAGTAAAATATCTGAATCAGGGAAATAATTTAATAAGGCTTGTCGAAAACCCTCTTTT
>JAPOUS010000338.1:2812-7507 GCA_026708525.1 Cellvibrionales bacterium | reverse complement strand
CATCAATGAAAATCTGAAAAGTTTATACTGCGAATACTTTTGCAACTATTAATAGCAACAGCTATGACTAACTTTTATTGCAGATATTTTTAATGAATATCTGCAAATTCATAGGCCATAATTTTGGCAGGCTCCTGCAAGTAACTGCCCGTCATGTAGCTTGCGCCTAAATTCCAAAGTGAAGCCATTTCTGCTGTATTTCTAACATTCGAGAGGATACTGCTGATATTAGATTCGTTAAGTTTCTCAACTAATGATTTAACCATCTCAAAAATATCATCATCACTGAGTCGATTGGTTAAACCTTTATTGAAGTGAATAAATTGCGGTTTAATATGCTTGAGCAGCTTTAATGAGGCTTCTTTTTCACTAAAGTTATTAATAGCCACCAAATTTTTGTTGGCCAGCAACGCATTGCAAGTTTCGACGCCCTGCTTCATCTGCTGTAGCACATCGGATTCATTAAATTGCAAAATAATAGATTCAACGGGTAGGTTGCTCGCTTTAAGTACCACTTTAATCCACCCTGCAAAGGATGGATCAACAAGCGCCTTACCACTGAGGTTAATCGCAATACGGGTATCATGGCCATTATCCCTATGTGCAGCCAGAGCCTTAGTTGCTTCAATAACAATCCATCGGTCTAATGTGCTATCGTTCGGCAACTCACAATGCTCGATATCCGATTGTAGTTCATAGGTGACTTCGTAGGTTTCTTTTTGTTCACCACGTAAACTCATAATAGGCTGATACATCAAATGAATATTCTCATCTGTCATTAGCTCTTTGGTTAATGCGCCTTGCTTTAGTTCAGATTTTTTCTCAACAGCTAACGGGATTAACTCAACGCCCGTTTCTGTGGTTAAGGGTTGCTTAATTCGGTAGCTATATGCTCGATCAAAATAGGTCGTAAAGTCTTCTTTTACACAAGGATACAAGCGAACTTGCAACGAAAATGCGATGCTACCGCCTTGACAGTCAATAAATTCATTCTCGAGGCCCTTGCAAAATTCTTCTAGTGACGCTTGCGCTTCATTAGGTGCAACTGACAAGAGAAGTGCATAAGCATCATCAGCTATTTTACTGACGACCGACTGGCTAAAATCCTCCAATAAATAGGCAATTTTTTCCGTTAATTCATCAACGCCTGAATAAGATAAACGGTCCAGGTGTCGGCTATAATCGTTTAAGGTAGCAATCACAAAAGTACTTTCAGCGTAGGATTGCGTTATCGTCAGATCATTATAATCCGATTGAATCTTTTCCAGCGATTTGCCCAAGCCATGAGAAATGTCGGATTGCGCTGCCAGTTGCATATGTAATTGAAGACACTCTTCTTGGTTCAAGGCTGCTTGCTTCATCGTTAAGTTAACTTGAATAACTTTTCCCTCAGCATTTTTTAGCGATAAGTCTGTCGACTGCTCTTCATCGCTCGATTCAGCTAATTTTAATTGCCGCTTGAGCTTGTCTTTATCGACAACAAAGTCGATAAGTGAGTGACATTCAATAGCCTCAATATCATCAAAACCAAGAATGTCTGCAAAACTTTGATTCGATGAAATAATGATACCCTCAGCCAGATAAGCAATACCTGCCTGGTTTTCATTCATTAAATGATTGGTATGAGCTTTGAGATCAGCCACTTCTTCATTTAAGTTAGTCGCCTCTATTTTCGCTTTAAAGCCTTCAGCTAACGCCCAAGAAATAGAAGGTAATAAGGCCTCTTCGTCCTTCGTTAAGAAAGTGCTAACACCTTTCGCCACCAATTGAAGTTTTTGATCTTTGCTTAGAGGGGAAGAGAAATAAATAACGGGTAAAACAATAGGCTGGCTTTTAATTAGTATTAAGCATTCATCTAGTGAAAAATCTTTATGGCTATCGTCTGAGACAAGTAAGTGCCAATCACTGGTTTCAAGGTGCTCAACTAGGTCTTCTTTTGAGGTGACTCGATGCGCTCTAACTTCAAGGTCTTGATCGCGGTATAGCCCTGTAATCCAGGCAGATTCTTCTGCCGAGGAGACCTGAATAAGCACATTGAAGGTTTTCATGAGTTGGGTAACCTAGCCTAGCTGATGACAACACGCTCTATCATCCGCTAAAGCCAAGCAACTCAGCAAGTAAAAAACCTTATTCAGCGCTGATTTTATTAACACCATCAAATCTTGCGAATTCCCCTTGGGATTGAAAGCGGTATTCACTAAAAACACCTGTGCATCGGGTCTCAAAAGAAAGCGTCCAGTTATCCTGGCCTTGATGGTTCATCGCAATCAACTTTTGTCCAACAAAATGATTTAATGAAGGCAATATAACACTGGCTTCCTCTTCACCAATGGCAGGGATAACCAGCGCGCGAGTCAGTTTTTGACTCTCTCCTTGCACTTCAGGTAATTTGATTAACCAAGGTTCCACAGCAGGCGATAATAACTCGACGCCTAATCGGTAACGTTGCCGTTTAATATGTCGGAGCCAGCTGACTTGAGCTAACACCCAGGTTTCTTCACCGTCAAGTAACAGTATTTCCCCTGCTTTGAGCATAATACCCTTAGGGCCTAAAAACTCTAGACAGTAACCACCTGCACTGGCATTGACGACTTTTGCGCGTAGTAAATCATAATTTTCCGTCGATGCTGAATCAGCAGCATCTATAGTAGGTTTACGATCTAACGCAAAAGGCATATGCCAAATATCAATCGTTGGCCTGTGAACATCTTGAATATTAGGCTTAAAATGCCTGTGTTTTGGCGTTGATTGGTTATTTTTCGCTCCAGAATATACCCATTCATGCATGGGAATTTTATCCCGCAAAAAGAAATGCGCAGCACTTAACCCGAATACCACAGAAAGTCGTTCATCGGAATTGAAACGTTTATACCGACGTTCACGCTTTTCTTCAAGGCTTCGGATTAGATGCGCCCTAAGGCCTGATCGAATTTTAACTTGATCATCTTCTTTTAGGCGGCTTACTAAAGAGTTAACCACCAAGCATTGCTCATCGCCGGCCAATATTTTTTGGTTCGGGAGGCTTTGTGCTGCATCGGTATCGAAGTTGTAACAAATGCCTAAAGTGTCTTCGGAATATGGCTGACTGTAAATCAAATCAGACCATTTTGGCATAAGATCATTGAGAAACATCAAATCTTTTTGCGTTAACTGCTCTGCGCGAATATTGCCCCATAAAATCAGACAATGATACTGGCCATCAATGGTTAACCCAGAAGCAGAAACCAATCGTTCGGTATGAATATTGCCAAACACTGCCGTACGATATAGCTTATGTATTAACGACCAAAACCCAGGCTTAGGTTGTTGGTACAATAAATAATTATGCAATAACAACTTATGCAACAAGCTTAAGGTATCAGAGAGTAATGCATGTAATGCCTTCCAGGGGCGGTGTATAATCGACCCCACCTTTTTTTGATGCGCATAAATTAAAGACAAATTTACTTGAATTAGTGCATAAAAACATTCGCCATATACTTCAGCCGATGCACCTTCGTTTGCTGATAAAGGAATGCGCTTATACAGATAATTTTTTTGGATCATGGCGGCATGCTGATGAATGCGCCTGGATAATGCATTAAGCATCGCCATACGTAACTTAACTGGCACATTCAAATAACGTAATTCAACGGCTGCCTGATACAATAATTGCCCCATCTTTAAGGGGTTAGCAATGGGTAACTGATCAAGCCAACGAGTAAAGCCAACCTCTGAAACTTCACAGAACGTTAAGCCTTTTGCATCGGGGGTTGTTACATCAATGAATAGGTCATCAGGTAAAGCTCTCATCGCTAAAGCATCCTTTTTGTAACCGAAGCTTTTATAACCAGTGTTACGCCTGTCATCTGTCGATTTTGGTTATAAAAAAGCATAGCCGGTAAGCGTGCGTTGGCTGTCCATTTGCTGATTCTGAAGGTGTTTTATAGATTTTTCTTGAAGGAATTCACAATTAATAAAAAAGAACAATGCCCTATTGTTATAACTACTTCCCTGCTTCCTTTTTATTATTTTTAAAGTATAAATTTCAACCAACATAAAGGTAAGGAAATGACTCACAAATCGAGTAGAAGTAAAGATTATCAATGGCGGCCTGAAACAACCGTTAGGTCGGTAAAAATCCCTCAAGTACTTTATTCAAATAGCGGTAGCCTTTGGGAGTGGTTTTAACCCTTTGTGGCGTCAGACTCAAAAGCCCTTGATCCATCAGTGCTGAAACCCTCGTTAACAGCGTATCATACGTTAATGCCCCTCTCTCCAGCACCCAATCGGTGGGCAAACCATTTTTTAGTCGCAAACCGTTCATCATTATCTCAAACAACAAATCTTCATCCGGAATAGAGTCTAGTTCTGGCGGTCGCATACACTCTGGCTGCAAATAATGCGATGGCACTCGAGTCCGCTTAAACCGATAACACCCTTGATCGGTTGTGACTTTTCCATGCGCACCGGCACCAATGGCAAGGTAATCACCAAACTGCCAATAGTTGAGATTATGACGACTTTCTTGCCCCTTTATTGCAAAGGCAGACACTTCATATTGTTGTAAACCTGCATGCTCAATGACGTTAACACCTTGCTCTTGAAGCGCCTCTATTCGCTCATCCGCAGGCAGTGTTGGTGGTTTTGAGTAAAACGGGGTATTTTGCTCAATGGTTAACTGATACCACGACACATGCGACACACCAAGGTCAA
>JAPOUS010000338.1:0-2802 GCA_026708525.1 Cellvibrionales bacterium | reverse complement strand
AATCGCTTGATGAATATCAGCTAACCCTTGCTTAAGACGCTGACCTGGCAAACCGTGCATCAAGTCAACATTAATACGGTCAAATCCGGCTTTTTTGGCTGCATTAACGGCACTCACCGCATCATAAGCTTGATGAATTCGCCCAATCGCCTTTAACAAACCATCATCAAAGCTTTGCACGCCAATGGATAAGCGGTTAACGCCTGCGGCCAATAACCCCTGAAATTTCGCTTGCTCAGAGCTCGAGGGGTTAGCTTCCATCGTGATTTCGATATCGCTTGCAAAAGGAATATGAGATTGCGTGAATTGCAGAATGTCCCCAATAGATGCCGCCTCAAATAAACTCGGCGTACCGCCACCGATAAAAATGCTCTGTATCTCACGCCCCTGCACATAATCAAGCTGTGAAGCAAGGTCATGCTTCAATTGGTCGATATAGGCTTTTTGCGGTAATGAATCCGTCACATGAGAATTAAAATCGCAATACGGGCATTTTTTTTCACACCAAGGGATATGAATATATAACGCAAGAGGAGGTAATATCATAACTGAGCGATAAGTTGCTGTAGCGCTTTCGCCCGGTGAGAGAGTTGGTTTTTAACCTCAGGCAGAAGCTCCGCGCTGTGCTTGTCTTGATCCGGCACATAAAAGAGCGGGTCATAACCAAAGCCATTGTCGCCCTTAGCCGTTGCTGCTATTTCACCACCCCACTGCCCTAGACCAATCACAGGCGCTGGATCATCGGCATGCCGTAAAAGCACTAACGCACAATAAAAATAGGCCGAACGATCCTTGGCACCAATAGCATCCAGCTCTGTTAGTAACTTGGCGTTATTGGCTGAATCTGTGCCCTCCTCACTAAAGCGTGCACTATACAATCCGGGGGCACCTTTAAGCGCATTGACACACAGCCCCGAATCATCGGCAATAGTCGGCAAGCCTGAAACTTTGGCTAAAGCGCGTGCTTTGATAATGGCATTTTCAATAAAGGTTGTACCAGTTTCAGGAATATCGCCTGCGTTAAAATCCGCTGATGAGATAATAGTGATCCCAAGCGGTGCAAAGAGTTTTTTAAATTCCTTCAATTTACCTTGGTTTTTAGTCGCTAATACCCAAGTCGTCTCTAACGCACTAGTCGGCATAAAGCACCTTTTTCATCTTGATGACTTTCGGTTGTGCC
Source organism: Cellvibrionales bacterium (assembly GCA_026708525.1). Taxonomy (GTDB): domain Bacteria; phylum Pseudomonadota; class Gammaproteobacteria; order Pseudomonadales; family DT-91; genus CAKMZU01. The sequence goes on along the minus strand of JAPOUS010000338.1, from coordinate 1,622 downwards.
ATCCCATCGGGCGTGACATAAAAAGTAAAATACAAAGGAATCTTATGCTGTATTTCAACTGGGGCAAAATAATAAACCGCGTCTTTTTCTTCCAAAACGACAAATTCAAGGTCTTTGCGAATAATCAAATCAAACACATTACCTGTGACCTTGGCGTGATGCTTTTGACGGCTGCCATCGCTATTAATCTTGACCACATTAATATTCACATAAGCAATCTTAGGGGAACGCACTAAATTGGCTGCGCTTGCAATGCCTGGCTGAATAAAGGTGGAATTAAACACCACAAAATTAATCTCAAAATCGCCGTACTTCACCTGATTTTGTGAGGCTGAATACGGTTGCTGTAGCGATTCGGTTGTCGAACCCCAAACAAACAAAGGTAAGAACAATGTAAAGAAAATTAGCGCTTTCATCATATGTTCACTTATTTTGATAAATGATAGATCGCCACTTGAGCAAACCAATTTGGCATGACCTTTGCCCAAAAGCTTTGCTTGTTACTGGTATTGGCTACAGCTCGGTTTTCGATTTTAATGCCTTCATTGTTACAAAGCTTTTCGAAATCTCGAATCGTACAAAAGTGAATATTCGGCGTGTCGTACCATTCGTAAGGCATAAATTCAGAGACAGGCATTTTACCACGAAATAATAAATGTAAACGCGAGCGCCAATGACCAAAATTTGGAAAAGTAATAATTGCCGTCTCACCAATCCGCAAGCTCTCAAGCAACACCTGATCGGGCCGGCGCATCGCTTGGAGTGTTAAAGTCATCACCACGGTATCAAAACTATTATCGGTAAAATTTTCTAAGCCTTGGTTAATGTTTTGATTAATCACACTTAACCCTTTGGCAATGCATTGATCGAAATCTCCCGGGTTGATTTCGATCCCTAATCCATTCGTCGATTTATTGTTTCGAAGCTGCTCGAGCAATTCACCACTCCCGCAGCCCACATCCAAGATACGGGCATTGGGTTTGATCCAACTTTCAATAATATCGAATTCAATTCTCATTGAGATGCTCCGCTAGATTCGACCATCATCTCACGATAAATTCGATCCATATAGGCACCAAAGACAGATTCGTAGCGTGAATTATGCAATAAAAAACCATCATGGCCTGCGGTGGATTCAATGTCCGTATAAACCACTTGCTTATTGGCGGCGATCAATGCATCCACTATTTCTTTTGAGCGCTCTGGAGAAAAACGCCAGTCACTGGAAAATGACAAAATTAAAAAATTACATTGCGCATGTGAAAAAGCCGCCACAGGATCATCGTTATATTCGCGCGCTAAATCAAAATAATCGAGTGCGGTTGTCATGAGAATATAACTGTTAGCATCAAACTGTGTCGAAAACTTTTCTCCCTGATAATGCAGGTAGCTTGCAACCTGAAACTCAATATCACTGTCTTGCCCTAATTGAAAGCTCCCTGATCGCAGCTCTCGCCCAAATTTTTTATCCATGCCATCATCCGATAAATAGGTTAAATGACCAATCATTCGGGCTAACGACAAGCCTTTTTGTGGCAGGGTGTTTTGTTCAAAATAACGTCCTTGATGAAAGGCATCATCACTCATAATGGCAGTACGTGCCGTTTCATTAAATGCAATAT
>JAPOUS010000353.1 GCA_026708525.1 Cellvibrionales bacterium | reverse complement strand
AACGGATAGCAGGTTAAGTGCTTTGTTTCCGAATGCCGTTCCATCAAATGACGAGATAGAAGATGAGGATATTAAGTTTAAAGTCTGGACTTTTAATGCAGAGACAGATAATCAGCCCTATTATCCTTGGCAAAGTTGGCCACCACAATCAGGTATTGTGCTAACTAATTTATCAGAGCTAAAACCAGGCCAAGGCTATTGGATCAAGAGTAAAAACGAACTCATTATCGATCACTCAGGTTTAGATGCATCCGAGATAAAATCAGCGACAGAGGTAAATCTTAAAAAAGGCTGGAATTTAATGGGTTTTCCGGTTGAGCAATCGGTGTCAGTTGATGAGGCGTTAAAAGGTATTAATTATCAAGAGTTATGGCGCTATAACGAGGCGACCCAAAGCTTTCAAAGTATTCAACGCAATGTAGCTGATGAGCCCCCAACGATCATAGTGCAGGAATTCTCAGAGATAGAACCCAATAAAGCCTATTGGATTTATATGCAGAATGATCAAACGGTTGAGCCAGTATTACAAACCTTACTGCCGCCCGATATTGATGTGGAGCCATTATTAGAGATTAACGAGTACGGTAAGAGAATTACTTGGCCACAAATTAAAGGTGATATCAATTGGGGTAAGCAAGCCAATGAGGAATGCGATAATTACAATGAAGCCGATATGGAATACGACTTCCCAAATACACAGCGTGTGTTAGGTTTTGGTGAATTGCATTCAAAGCTAAATTTCTCCATTCAAAATACGGGCAATAGCTTGTTAGCTTGGCAAGCAAGCATCCCAGAATCGCTTAAGTGGCTTTGGTTTGAGGTAGTAGATGAAAACGACGAATACACCTTGGTTAAAAATATCTCAGGCGTCACGACCAATTTAGCCAAAAAGATCAGTGTCGTGGTTAGGCGCACAGGTATGCCTGCAGGTGAATATGCCTGTGGCACGATTTCGATTGCTGCCAATGGCTCAAGTGAAAACACCCAAGATATTACCGCATTTATAAAAGTGCCAGAGCTAGAAGGCGATTACGATTTCGAAGTTAAACTCGATACGATCGATGGCAAACCTGCCAACTTACATAACCCGCGCTATTTTATGAGTGTTGCAAGAGACGGCGATACGATTAAAGGCTTCTTGGATGATAGACGCTCACTGCTAGTGCCAGAATTATCTTATCTCAGTGGGCAATTTGTTGGTGACCCAGCGGGTAACTTTAAAATCAATGGCCATAGTTTTATTGCAAAAAAATCAGAAAACTTGGCAAATCCATTAGATAAAAGCATCCGTCGTGAATTTGCATTTATCGGTCAGCGCAGTGATGGCTTAGATGGCCTCTCACCTTTGGACTTAAAAGGCGAATTTAACGAAGTAATTCATGGTTTAAGTGGCCAACCTATTCAACTAATCGGTACTTTCATTGGCAAACGTATCAGCGCGCAGCCGAAACGCCAAGATGAAGAAACAAAAGATGATCATCCACCTGTGGAAGTACCTCGAGATTCGCATAGTGAATACAGCTATGACGTTGCATCCCCCATTTCGATCACAGATATAAAAACACGATTATCGATTGATCACCCGAATTATCAGGATCTAGAAATTAAGCTGCAATCACCCGGCGATACCCCAGTCGAAGTCATGTTGCATAAATTTGGTGATGACGTGAGTCTTAAGCAAGCTCGGTTCGATGATGTAACCCCTTCTGAGGGCGATATGGATGACTTTAATGGCTTGTCTGCACAAGGCACTTGGAAATTGCTGGTGCATAACCGCTCAGAAGAATCCGTCGCACGCCTTGATCACTGGTCGTTAGATATTAAAGGTGCAAAGGTCTACACCGTATCAGGTCGTGTAAGTGATGGCAGTAACCCAATGGAAGGCGCAACGGTGTTAATTTCGGGTTGTGGAATCAGCGAACAGGTACAAACCGATCAAAATGGCTATTACGAAGTCACAGGCCTTGTACCTTGCGAATACCGTATCAGCTTATTGGATTTAGGCTATCAGAATAATAACTTCCCGATTTTTGTAGGCGGCTTTGCGGATAACGAATTTTGCACAGCAGAACAGTATTTGCTGACCTGTGATATTGCAGTGAGTCTTGATCTGTCAGATACACCCACGTTGGTTGTTACGCCGCTTTCTGCCATGCTTGATGATTACCTGCCAAATACCGTGACTATTAGAGCCATAGATTTAACAGATTGGGGCACAACAAGCCCAGCCCGCACGTGGAAATTATTTAAAAGAACACAAGCTAATGACCAACCCACAGTGACGGAAGTTAATATCATGCCAGTGATTAACGGCAGGCATTTTAGTATTGATATACCGAAAGAAGAAGCAAATAAAGGCGTCTATTTTGTTCAACTAGAAGCTCTTATCAATGATCTTGCGCCTATGATCGTTAACATTGAATCGAAGGACATCACTTTCTCATATTTAGAACGCATTGGCCTTTATTTACCCTTCATGAGCTTTCAAAGCTCTGCAGGTATCTCAGGTAGAAACTTCCCAGACAGTGCAACTTTTGATATTAACCGCCCGCAACGACATGACGGCCCAAACCATGACCAAAATTTAGACAGTGATGGGTTTATGGCGGAACCATCAAACCCTGCTTATTACACTAATGCGCCTCATCAAGGTCCAGAGATACCACCTTTCTCAATTGATGAAGCAGTCGATCTAAGTCTAGAGAAAAACAAGCACTTCAAATTGATTTCATCCATGGGGCAACCTTTCGCCAATATTCAACGTGGTACAAGACTGTATGGCAAGATGCCTTGCGATGCGACACTTAATGCCTGTGACTCAGATGGGAGAGCTATTCAGATGGATGTAGGAGTTATTGGGACAGGGGTAGATAACCCGTTAACGTTTAATCGTCAGTTATTAACTAACCCCGCAGGTAACCTTACTCCTAAGCCTGAAAATGGCTGGTATAGAATCAGTGGCTACTGGCATAGCTGGGGAAGAAAGCCAACTGATTTTGCTCATAACCCAGCTGATCCAATAGAGGGAGATAAACTCTTTTGGCCTGGGCAAAACAATGTCAGGGCTGAAATGTATCAAGAGGTAGATGTTAGCGATTTAAAAGAGTTGATTGATGCAGGTATTCAAAAATTCTACTTCAAGGTGTGGTTCAAGACTTATGCACATCATGATAGAGGGCATGTCATAGTCGAATATAAAAGTGATACAGCGGTACTGGCCAAATATGATACAGGCTATCGGCATACAGCAGGTAGATGGCGTAAATACACCAATACTCGGGTTGCTCCGCCTGGTACAAGAAAAATAAGAGTTAGGTTAATCGGGGTTCGTAATTGGGGTGCAGCCAACGACGCATATTTCGATGACCTGGAACTAAGGGCGATTCGTTAAGATGAAAATAATCAAGAAAAACACTCGCATCGCTTTGATCAGCCAGTTAGCAGCATTCGTTATCGCTTTATTTGCAAGCAGTTTAACGTTTGCAGAAGATAGACGTGTCGATCTAGCAGCCGAGTTTATGGATGATCAGCTAAGAGCAGGCTGGCTGTTGTTAGTTTGTGGTTCAGCTTATCGCTACGAATGGATCGAGAACATCTCAGGTGAGCAAGGCAAATTTGATAAAGCCTATTTCGATTTATACAAAAGCTATGGGCAAGAGATGCCAACGCTTGAAGGCTGTAACCCATCGAGTGACACGTTTTTTACCCAAGTACCGCCTGAGCCGCCCGCTGAAGAAGAGCAAGAACCAACAGAAGGCGAAGAGCCAGAAGAAGACACCACAAACTATATCTTTACGCGAGAAGAGCTAGGCCAATTAAAAGCCCATAAAGATTATATCGAGCTGGCAAAAACCCATTTTTCACGCATAGTCGCCAACCCACCTGAGGCGGTAGGTTTGGATTACATCGAATCAGCCGAAATGGGGCTGCAAGAAGCCTTTAACTACCAACTCGTCGGCGAGCTATTAATCGGTAATGAATACCTCATTAAGGGGTTACGAAAATTCCGCCGCCAAAATAAAGACAGCGAACACGGTAACAAAACCCAGCTAGAGCTGCTGACCATTGCAGCCGAAACCTTAAAAATCGCAACCGAGCAAAACCTCGAAACACTGGATAATCACCAGTTTATCCTACGCTCAAAAGGCGCAGATGAAAATTCAGAGTTCCCATTCCTAACAAACTCTGCTGTAGTGCAAAGCACAGACGAAGCCATAAATGATCTAGGCGGCTTGGATGGCAATATCGTCAGTAACGATTATTTCGCCTTTGCCGATGCATTAACCCGCTATGGCCTCTCTGCCAATAGCGAAGCGAAATACATTTTTTATAAAAACAATGTCGAAGATATTGATCACCCACCGTTAAAAAACTTCCCAGGGCCAGAAGACTTAGATATCAATAACGACCGCGTCAAAAACGCCGCAGGCCGAGAAGATGCCAAAGTCAAAGCCAAAGTTGTGGGCAATAACCTCTATTTGCAGACGGTTTTATTAGCTTCATTACAAGATGCTGATGCATTTGATCAAAACGATGGCGCTGGCCTTAAAGTTCAGCTTAACGATACCGATCAGCTCTATCAGGATATTGTTAAAGGCTTTAATCCACTGAAGCTTGCAGGCGATTTTGTCCCATACCAACGTGTAGAGAATTTTATTAGTCTTGCTAAGAGCCGTATTGATATTGCTATAAGTTCAGAGCGTGAACTTAATAGCGAAGAAATTCAATACAAAATGAATGAAACCCAACTACGGGATGAGTTGAGAAACCAGCGCCTAACGTATTTTGACGAAATGTTAGCACTCACAGGCTTGGATATTGATCAAAGTGATTTACGCACCCGAGAAGGCTTAGACCATTTAAAACGTGATATTCAATATAACGTCACAATAAATAACACTGGCCAAATGGGCGTGCAGTGGCTAGCCATTGAAGAAGCCGCATTGCAAATTGAATTATTAAACGAGCAGCTACAAAATATTCATAGAGAAATAGAAGTTGAAGAAAAGCGCAATGACACCGTGAGTGAAATTGTCCTGAGCAACGGTAAACGTATTTCAGCGCTAACGTACTCAGCAACAGCCGCAGGCTGCTGCCAAACAACAGTAACCACTTCATTATCAGCAGGTTACAACTGGGGCGGAGCAAGCCCTGGAGCGTTTGTTTCTGGTTCCTTAACCGTTACCGAACAAATCAACCCTGCGGTTTGGCAAATTGCCGACAATCAGCGAGATATTTCGCTATTACAAGCGGTTCAATCCGCATCGATAGAAAATACCAACAGTGCTGCATTGATTAAAAAACTGTTATTGCGAGAAATCGAGTTATTTATATCCATCCGTCAAGCGATGGTTAGTCTTGATCGACAAATGGCTATCTTAAGAGGCCAAAACCAACGCTTCGATCGCTTAGTTGCTAATTGGCTAAAAGCCGATGAAGATTTAGCGAACGCTTACTATAACGACCCATCCTACCGCTTAGAAGCTACCATTCAAGAGCAAGTAGCCGATAATCATTTTGAATCCGCGATGGAGACAACCTACTACGCCACCAAGGCGCTGGAATACATGTGGTCAGAGAAGTTTAACAACCCAGTACTAAAACTTGATGGCACCTTGCCTGAGCCGCTCACTGTCAAATCCGACCCATACGTGCGCGCTGAGAGTATTTTTTCCGCCGTTTATGCAGGCACCACCAAGGGCACAGCGAACCTGCAAGATTACTTCTTAGCATTGGAAGAATGGGATGTAAAAATGCGCCAGCTGCGTTATCCAGAACGCCAATCAGCCACCGCACGTTTCTCAATTCGTGATGATATTTTAGGCTTTGATACCGAAGACCCAATCATCGCCGAAGCACGCTTTAAAACCTATATCGAAGAAAAACGCCGTAAGGGCTTAAACCCCGATAACGATGATCTACTCTTTAACTTCTCGTTAAGCCTAGCAGACGAGAGCCAGTTCCCCGTACATCCTAATATCAAGATCAAAAGCATCAAGTTGAATCTGGTCAGCACGGCATCGCGTTCAATTCGTGGCAGCAGCAATGTTTCACCCGCCTTGGTTGATATCGTATTGATGGATCGCGCCTTTATCCGCAGCTTTTTTGCAGAATACCCTTTTAGGGATGATGTCATCACCTACGAATTACAAGAAGGTCGCACTATCGATAAATCCCCCTTTATCGCCACAGTCGAAGCAACGATCGATGGCTACGCAAGCCCTGCGCCAGCACCTAACACCCAGTTAGAGACGCATAGCCCTGCGGTAACAAACATCGGCCTGCGGCTGCGAAACAACCGCTTAAACAATCAGGATTTAAAGCTCGAATTCTTAAGCGATATCGAGCTTGAGATTGAATACACCTTTGGTAAACCCAGAGACATCAGTTGGCCAGGGTGGCCAGCGCCAACTGGCAGTTAATCTCGGCAGAAAACACAAATGACAGCAATAACGATAATTAGGTAATACATCATGCGCATATGGAATGTTAATAGGTCAGTGCAAATCGCGCTTGCTATTCTCTGCCTACTCGGTGGAATGGCTCAGGTTCAAGCAGTTGAATTCAAACAGCAGCTGGTGCCATTTCAAGGTCGACTCTATGATCAAGGCAACACAGCGGTAACCGATGGTTTACATAAGCTCACTTTTGAGATTTTTATGGAAGCCAGTACAGGTAAGCCCATTTGGCAAGAATCGCATGATAATGTCAGCGTTATTAATGGTTATGTTAGTGTAATCCTAGGGGCTAGCGAGCCGTTGGTGTATCAAGAAGACAAAGTATCCGGCAACCCTACATTATCATCCCTTAAAAACCAGCCAATTAATTTCACCGAAAGTGATTTTTATGTATCGGTGGCGATCGATGGCGGCGCGCCATTGTTTCCGCGTCAGCAGTTGATTCCTAGCTTTCATGCACGTACGAGTGATAAATCAAAGTACTTAGTAAGTGATAATGAAACTCCAAAAATTGTTTATTCGGCTAAGGATATTTATGAATTTGAAACTGCGCATTGGATGAAAATCACTGAGCTTGATACTTTTTCAGTTGATTATTTTAAAGATGATGAATACGAAGACTATGAAGAAATAGGAAAAATAAAAGCTGCAAAATATGCAGATACATTAGACGGTCACGATTCCAGTTATTTTGCTCAACAAACTCAATTTTTAGAAGTTCAAAAGCGAACGCTTGGTACAGATGGCGCAAGAGTGCATGACACTGATAGGCTAGGTGGCGTAATACATGATAAATTTGCTAGAAAAGATATTGATGAAATTTTTGCGCAAGATGTGACTGTTAATGGTGGTGATTTATATATTCATAGCAATGGTAATAGTGACATACATTTCTGGGATCAAAACAGTAGTGTATGGCGGCCATTTTTTTGGGATAATCATCATAATAGATTTTCAATGTTTACTGATAAAAACAGACATGTGCCTGTTGGTGCCGGCTGGGAAGAAGTATGGAGCGATAATGACCCGAATGTTGATTACACTAAAGTTTATCATGGGTATGATGATGGAGAAAAAT
>JAPOUS010000163.1 GCA_026708525.1 Cellvibrionales bacterium | reverse complement strand
AGGAGCGTGGGAACGAGTTTTGCAACAAGACAATCGCTGTGAAATGAACTACTAGTTAGCAATCTTCCATAAGTGCTCGCAGCTAACGACTTTGCGATTACTTACGCAACGTTTAATATTGGTCTATTAGTTGTTGCGCCAAGCAAGAAAGGTTGCTTCGTCTGCGATATTAATGCCCAGTGATTCTGCTTTAGTGAGTTTTGATCCCGCTTTTTCACCCGCAATAACCCAATCAGTTTTCTTGGAGACACTTTTTGTCACTTTAGCCCCCATAGATTCTAAAAGTTCGGTGGCTTCTTCTCGTGTAATCTGCGTTAGGCTACCGGTTAGAACGACAACTTTTCCATAAACGGGATTGTCGGTGTGAGTTGCTTCTAACGTTTTGATTTCTGGCCAGTTGATGCCGGAGGAGAGCAGTCTTGAGAGCACCGCTTGGTTTTGTTCATTCGCAAAAAACGCGTGAATGTGTTCCGCAACCACAGGGCCAACATCGTCAACGTTAATCAACGCATCAAAACTGGCAGAGGATAGTGCTTCAAGGGTTTTAAAATGCTCGGCTAAGGATTTTGCGGTGGTTTCTCCCACCTCACGAATGCCCAAGCCAAATAAAAAACGGGGCAGGGTTGTCGTTTTTGATTGCTCAATGGCATTGAAGAGATTTGTGGCAGATTTTTCGGCTAATCTTTCTAGGCCGGCTAATGTTTGGATGTCTAGAGTATATAGCGCATCTAAGTGCGTGACTAGGCCAGTATCCACTAGTTGTTCGACAATTTTCGACCCTAAACCATCAATATTCATGGCTTTACGTGAGGCAAAATGCTCAATGGAACGCTTCATCTGTGCGGTGCAGGTCAAGCCACCAGTACAGCGGTAAACGCTTTCATCGCTATCTTTCTCGATAGGTGATTCGCACACTGGGCAATACGTTGGGAAGTTAATGGGTTTAGCATTTTTGGGTCTTTTATCGAGAACCACAGAAACGACTTGCGGGATAACGTCTCCTGCACGGCGAATAACAAGGGTATCCCCAATCATTAGCCCCAGACGTTCAATTTCATCGGCATTATGCAAGGTGGCAAAACTTACCGTCACGCCGCCAACAAAAACAGGGTCTAATACTGCTCGAGGCGTGATAGCTCCCGTTCTTCCTACTTGAAATTCCACATCGTTAAGTGTGGTCATTTCTTCTTGAGCTGGAAATTTGAATGCGACAGCAAACCGAGGTGCTTTAGCGACGAAGCCTAATCGTTCTTGAAGGGCAAATACATTCACCTTGATGACGATGCCATCAATATCGTAACCCAAAGATTCGCGAAGTTTGCCTACTTTGTCGATGTACTCAATACATTCGGAAGGCGACGTTGCTTTCTCCATGAGCGGGTTAATACGAAATCCCCACGCGAGGAATTGGTGTAACGTATCAAATTGATTGTCGGGCAGTGTGCCATGCTCATAAAATCCGACACTGTAGCTGCAAAATTCCAAAGGCCTTGTGGCAGTAATTTTAGAATCCAACTGCCTTAAGCTGCCAGCAGCGGCATTTCTTGGGTTCATAAAGGTTTTTTCGCCGGAGGTTTTGGCTTTTTCGTTGAGGGCATTAAAGCCTGCCTTTGGCATATAAATCTCGCCACGAACTTCAAGTGTTTTGGGCCAGTCATCACCTCGAAGGGTTAAAGGAACCGATTTAATCGTTTTCACGTTTTGCGTAATGTCTTCGCCTGTCACTCCATCACCACGTGTGGCCGCTTGTGTTAGCTGCCCATTTTCATACATGAGGCTGATAGCAATGCCATCCAATTTGGGTTCTAGTACATAATCGATAGGATCGTTGGATTTCAGCCGGTCTTGGATTTTTCGTTCAAAATCCTGCATGCCATCATCATCAAAAATATTATCCAGCGATAGCATGGGCAATTTATGTGTCACACTCTCAAACGCGCTTAAGGCTTTACCACCGACGCGTTGTGTGGGGGAGAGATTGTCCTGATATTCGGGATGTTCCGCTTCAAGCGTTTTTAAAGCATTAAGGCAGCGATCATATTCGCTATCGGGTACGCTTGGGTTATCTTTGACATAGTATTCGTAGTTATATTGCTCAAGGCGTTTGCGAAGTTCGAGTATTTCTTGCTTCGCATCAAAAAATAAATCAGATTGGCTCATGAATCCGCAGTTAATAATTTGCGTTGTAAAAAGTCACGTATTTGTTGACGGTGATATTCAAGTCGTTGGTCAGTGACATGTGAAAGATTTTCATCTTTGATGGTTGCGCCAAGGTTGCTGGCCACACATTGGGCAGTTTCAATCATGCAATTAATGGCTTCGGTAGGGTTTTCTGGCCCGGGCAAGCAAAGTAAAAAGCTGACGCCTGGCGTTTCCAGTCCCTCAAGATTTTCATTGCCAAATGTGCCAGGTTCGACCATATTCACCACACTAAACTGAATGTCGCCTTGGCCATGCTCTTTTTCAAATCGGTAGAATACGCCATTGGCTTGATAACGACAGTCACACGCATCAAGGATTGCTTTCAGCTTGCTCGCATTGAGCGTGTTAGGCGGAGAGGTCATTACATTCAGTAAGATAATTTCTTCTGGCTGTGCAATCGACTGAGCGATGGGCTGTGCTGGGAGATCTTCAGGGGTTTCATCTGGCAATTCAATTTCTGGAACAGAGGAAGAGAGAGGCTCGCTATCGTCGATAGGTGAAACGGCACTTACCGCTTCGGTTGCAGGCTGCGGTGCAAATGGATCTTCAAAAAGTGGATCAATATCATAGGGAGCTTTTGTTTCACTTAGATCACTGTTGTCAACAGTTCTAACGCTGCCAACATCGGCGCGGTCGTAATCTACGTCTTCATCTTTGAAGTCTTCAGTACGGTAATTACGCGCAGAACGTTTTGCGCTTTTGGAAAGCTTGACCTGGTTTTGTCTTTCTCGTCTAGCTCGGCGGTAACCATCAAGCGCGACAGCTAAAAGAAGCAAAACGCCGATGACCATAAGCCAGTCCCTGATACTTAGATCCATGACATTCTCCTGCTTAACTGCTTAAAAATTGACCGGTTTGTGTCCGTTAACTGCATATTAGAAGATTTTTGCATTAATATCACGTTAATGATTTTTTTTTAAGTTTTTTTCGTGTTATTGATGGATTTTGGTAGCTTTTAAACACTTCAAGTGAGAGTAAGCTTTTTGAATCAAATAAATAAATCAATCGATAGCTAGTGTCAAAAGATTTACTTTGATTCAAGAATCCCAATCTATTTTATAGCGCTGCCAGTTCCACGGCTTCTTCAACATCAACGGTTACCATACGGGAAACGCCAGGCTCGTGCATGGTGACACCCAATAAATGCGTTGCCATTTCCATCGCAATTTTATTATGAGTAATGTAGATAAATTGCACTTGTTTCGACATTTCTTCCACCATGCGTGCATAGCGGCCAACATTTGCATCATCCAGAGGCGCGTCCACCTCATCCAGCATACAAAAGGGGGCTGGATTCAATCGGAAAATTGAGAAAACTAATGAGATGGCCGTCAGTGCTTTTTCACCACCTGATAATAAATGAATCGTGCTGTTCTTTTTACCCGGCGGTTGTGCCATGATCGCAACACCTGTGTCTAAGAGGTCTTCGCCAGTCATCTCTAGATAAGCACGGCCACCGCCAAACACTTTAGGGAATAATTCCTGTACGCCGTCATTAATTTTGTCAAAGGTCTCTTTGAATTTGAATCGCGTTTCTTTATCGATTTTGCGAATGGCGTTTTCAAGCGTTGTCAGGGCTTTTTCTAAATCTTCATTTTGCGAATCTAAATAGGTTTTACGTTCCTGTGCAACTTTAAATTCTTCAATGGCGGCAAGGTTAATAGCTCCTAAACGGCTAATGCGATTGCGGGTTTTTTCAAGATTTTCTTGCCAGATTTTTTTGTTAGCATCCTCAGGAAGAAGCTTTATCACAGCATCTAAAGAAAAATTATCTTCGCTTAACTGATTTTTGACCGTCTCACGCTTTACTTCGATGCCCTGTGCCGCAATGCGAGATTTTTCCAGTTCGCCTCGAATGTTCTGGTTTTCCTGGAGTAAGCGATTTTTTTCCTGTTCGGTATCACGCATACTGGCTTCGACTTGCTCAAGCTTATCTTTTTCGATGCCTAAATCTTGCTCGGCAGATAAGCGTTTATCAAGCAAGACTTCGAGTTCGTCTTGCAGGTTTTGATCCGGTTGTTGCAGATTGTTGAGTGCATCTTCTAATTGGGTTTTTCGGCCTAATACATGCTGTAGCTGCTGATCCATTCGGGCTTGTTGTTGAATCAGATTGTTTTTACTCGTAGCAGCACTTTGATGTTCAATGCGTAAATTGGATACGTTATCGCGAATGTGGCGCAAACGATCAAGGCTGGCTTCACGCTCTCCGCGAAGATGATCGCGCGCTTCGCCAAGCTGCATTTTTTGATCCGAATCTTCAGACATTTGACCAATCGCAATCTCAAGCACAGCCCGGGATTCTGCTAGTTGCTCCTGTTCGTGGATTAATTGCTCATGGGTTTCTTGTAAGTCGGTTTTTAAACGGGCTTTGGTGGCAATCATTTGTTCGATTTTAGATTGCAGGGCCGTACGTTCATTCTCTTTTTGCGCTTTTTCTTGGCCTAATAGCTTTAATTCATTTGCCCAGACATCTTTTTGGCGTTCGGCTTCTGTGAGCTGGGATAAAGTGTGCTGATGGGTGTCTTGCAGTGCCGTTTCTTGAGCAAGTAATGATTCAAGTGATTGGGTTAGGGCGTCCAATTCGTTTTGACGTGCAATTAATCCATCACGGGCAGCATTGTTGCCAAGCTTTTTCACCCAGTTATGGCCAATCCAGCTGCCGTCAGACGTTATAAAAGATTCATTCGCACCGAGCTGGTTGCGCTGGTTTAAGGCTTCTTCAAATGAATTAGCTAGATAAATCCCAGCAAAGAAACTATTGAGGTGATCATTTCCGTGTACCTTAGATGCCAGCGTGGTGCCTGAAAAGTGCCCTTGATACGTAGGCGCGGCTTGGTCGATCAGGCAAATATCGGTATTGGTGAGTTGATTGATGGCATCGCCCAAATGATCGAGCGAACTGACACAAATACCTTGTAAATGCTCTGACAAAACGGTTTCAACGGCTGTTTCAAAGCCCGGCTCGACTTTTAAGCTATCGGCGATACGGGGTAAATCAGTCAAATTATGGGTAGTTAGCCAGTGGTTTAATCGCTCATTCCCATCATCAAAGGCGGCTTGTTGTAATGCTTCAAGCGATGCGGTTCGGCCTTTTTTTGATTGAATGTCTGCATTAAGCTGGTGCAATTGGCTGGTTTCTGAGTGCGCGTTTTCTCTTAATTGCTCAATAGTAGTCTGAGCGGTTTCAAGCTGGGCTTCCTGCTCAAGCCATTTGGCTTCAATCGTTTCAATGGATTCGGTGAGTGAGTCGATAACCTCTTCAGATTCGTCGGAACCTGCATCCGCGAGTTCGTCTTGTAAGCGGCGTTTCTTGTCATTTAAACGGGTAATGACGGTTTCGGCATGTTGAATACGCGATTGCTCAACCTCGACTTTTTGCTGTGCCTGGTTGGCGGTTTGATGAAAGTTCTCCCAGGTTTCTTGCCAGGTGTGCAGCTTTTCTTCAATCAGTTGCTGCGATTCTTCAAGCTGCTCTTGCTCTTCTTGCATGGCCTCGAGCTCGGGTTCAATGGCTAGGATTTTTTCTTCAAGCTGCTCCAGTTGAACCTGATCTTCTTCTTTTAAGGATTCCCCTTCGATAACCTGCGCGGCTACTTCTTCAAGCTCGGCGGTATATTTCTCAAGGCTTTGTTGGTGGTTTTGAATTATTTGTTCGGCCTTGGCAATCTCATTACCAATGCTGTAATAGCGATCCTGAGCTTTATTAAAGCCTTCTCGTGCTGCCGCTTGCGATTCGTAAAAAGTCTCCATCTCGGCATCTAAACGGGTTTGCTCGGTGACGACTTTTTCTAAATCGAGCGATAATTTATCGATTTCTGTGCCACCTGCTTGAAAAATTTTGTCAAGTTCTTGCCATTCAATGGCTAATAATTCAGCGCTGAGTTGTCGCTCTTCGGCTTTAAAATTGGTGTATTTTTCAGCCGCGTCGGCCTGCTTTTGTAGATGCTGGAGTTGCCGCTCTAATTCTTCGCGAATATCGGTGAGCCTTTCTAGGTTCTCGATGGTGCGTTTCATACGGTTTTCGGTTTCTTTACGGCGCTCTTTATATTTTGAGATGCCGGCGGCTTCTTCGATAAATACCCGTAACTCTTCGGGCTTGGATTCAATTAAGCGTGAAATCATTCCCTGTTCGATGATGGCGTAGCTTCTTGGCCCCAAACCTGTGCCTAAGAAAATATCGGTGATGTCTTTACGGCGGCACTTTTGACCATTTAAAAAATAATGGTTTTGCCCTTCGCGGGTAACGCGCCGTTTAATGCCGACTTCAGAAAAACTGACGTATTCGCCGCCAATGGCACCATCTGAATTATCAAAAATAAGTTCGATCGATGCTTGGCCTACTGGTTTTCGGCCGCCTGAGCCATTAAAAATAACATCCGTCATGGATTCGCCGCGCAGGTTTTTGGCGGAGCTTTCTCCCATTACCCAACGTACGGCATCAATAATGTTGGATTTGCCGCAGCCGTTTGGGCCAACCACGGCCGACAGGTTAGCCGGAAAGTTAACCGTGGTCGGGTCAACAAAGGATTTAAAACCTGCAAGCTTGATGGATTTTAAGCGCATGGGAGATTCATTTATCCGTTTGTAGTGAACAAGCGTAAAATTAGGTGATTAATCTAAGGTTGTTTATATTTTATGACAATTTTAAGTAGGTTCAAACTTGCCTGGCTTTGAGGTTAAAAAGTGTACACAACACTGGCCAGTGTCTCAATGTCGGTATGTTTTTTATCTTCGATGACTTCAGAGTTGTGTTTAAGGCCATAAGACACCCGTAACGAGAGTTTTTCTGTTAAGCTCGATTTTACAAAGACATTGGTACGAGTGATGGTGTTAATTTCTGAAGACTCTACGGTGATTTGCTGCCCAAGTTCAGCGGTTTCTGAGAATTTGAAGCTGAATTCATCGGCAAAATACAGAAGTAGGCTATCATCCCGCTTGTCGGCACCTTCTTTTTTTTCTTGAATGCCACCGATCCCCATTTCAATAGATAGCTGAATGTTTTTGCGGTTGATGAGTAAATGACCTATCCCGATAACGTAGGTGCCCTGATAGTCGAAACCACTAAACAAGTCTTTTTCATAAGACCCTCGAAAAAAGCTATAGGTTGCTGTGCTTATTTTTCTATCTAGCTTTTCAGTCAGGTAGTATTTTTCTTCTGTTCGCCTGCCATTGCTGACGGTGTTATCTGCATGCAGGTTAATGGTATTTTTCCAAGGGTCGTCATCAAAGACTAATTTTTGATGAAATGAAAATGTATTTTCATTGGTGTTGCCCTTGGCAAATTTATAGCCAAAAGCGATTTCACCACGCCATTTGCTGGACTTTTTGGTTGGTGTTGG
>JAPOUS010000131.1:6522-7608 GCA_026708525.1 Cellvibrionales bacterium | reverse complement strand
TAGGTTCTCAAGGTATAGTGATGATTCCAGGTAATACCTCGATCATAGTTAATTATATGGCTATCAACACGCTTAAATGCATCCAGCTTACCGTTATGCATAACCTTACATGATGACCTTGACAGCTTGCTATCACAGGTATTCATTACCGACATATCTTCATTAGTATTATTCATAAGATACAAATAATATTCAGCATTAACTAAGGTATGGCAAAAAAACAATGCCATAATTATCAGGGCTCGTGTTTTCATGAATCACCTTCCGCTTAATTGATTGATACACTTAATAAATCTTTGGCATTATATTGACCAATGCAGAGATCTATTATATTAATGCACATAATTCGCATTATTAAGCAGTTTAAATTTTTATTCAAACACTTAATCTGTAAAGAAACAGGATCAAAAGAAGCGGAAAAGTATTACCGCTAAACCATAGTGAAGGAATGTAATAAACAGGGCGTAAAAAAAGCAAGAAAAGGCGTAAGAAAAGGCGCAAGATGCGAGGGTTTTCAGAACTACCATTCAGCTAGGAATGTGCGCCAGGTTGAAATAAAATCTTTAAACGATTGCAGGCATTCAGGGAGATCAATAGCAGAATCAAGATTGACCAGCGGCAACAAACGATCCTGTTCAGCTGATGCAACATAGGCATTAGCCGCATCATCAAGCGATAAAAACCGCGCATAAGCACGATCTATCTGGCTCACCCAAGAGGTGGGTTGACAGGCTAACTCACTCAACGCATCAACTGGAGGCAAGCCTCGCTCTTCTTTATCAAGGGTGGATTTTAATGAATTAAGATCTATAGACGGCTGTTGAACTTGCACCGCTTCGGCTAATTCTTGAATAAAATGATTCAGAGCGACTTTAAGTGTCGCGCTGATTGCCCCATCCAATGCCTTTACCTGAGCATTAGCTAGACCCGTAGCAGCGTTATCATGCTCACCTTTAAGCTTGATTAAAAGGGATGCATGATACAGCTTTTCATTGACTAAATTAGCCGGCGACATAATAACTATTTATCTTTAGCTGCTTTTTTCTTAGGCTTGGGTAACTCAACCTGCCATTTACCATCAACATT
>JAPOUS010000131.1:0-6512 GCA_026708525.1 Cellvibrionales bacterium | reverse complement strand
AAACGCGCGCCAACCCGTTGCTTTGCCTTTATCATCCTCTGTCATTAAGTACTGCTCTTTGGTTTTTCGGCTGTAACGAATTTGCGTCTTATTGCCTGCATTATCTTCTTCTGGCCCATCAAACAAGAAGTTATATTTAGGATCAATTTCAGATTGATGCGGCTTAATTTCGTATAAGTAAGGTGCTCGGGTTTCACGATTTTTCGGAAATTGACTCGCTGCCAAAAACAAGCCGGATGCGCCATCGCGAAGTACATAGGTATCTTCAACTTTTTGACAAGCCAATTCAGGCATTGGCACAGGATCCATTTTAGGTGGCGCGGCCTCACCATTTTTCAAAAGCTTACGGGTGTTTTTACAGGTTTCATTGGTACAACCAAAATATTTACCAAAACGCCCTGATTTTAGCTGCATCTCACTACCGCATTTATCGCATTCAAGGGTTGGGCCTTCGTAACCTTTGATTTTGAACTGACCTTGCTCTAATTCATAACCGGGGCAATCGGGGTTATTACCACACACGTGCAATTTTCGGTGCTCATCAATCAAATAACTATCCATTGATGTGTTACAAAGCTTGCAGCGATGCTTTTCCCGAAGCAATAAAGATTCAGCTTCATCATCCGCATCCACCGCAATGGCCTCATCCCCTGGTATTAAATTAATGGTGTTCTTACAACGCTCTTTAGGCGGCAAGGCATAGCCAGAGCAGCCCAAAAATACCCCAGTGCTCGCGGTACGAATCTGCATCGGCCGGCCGCAATTATCGCAGGAAATATCTGTCTCAGTCGGCGTATTTTGCCGCATGCCGCCTTCATCTGCATTTGCAGCATCCAGCTTGGCTGAAAAATCTTTATAAAAGTTATTCAGCTCAACAACCCATTGTTTTTTATCCTGAGCAATCTCATCAAGCGTATCTTCCATGCGGGCGGTGAAACTATAGTCCATAAGATTCGAGAAATTTTCATTTAAACGATCCGTGACAATATCGCCCATTTTTTCAGCGTAAAATCGGCGATTCTCGACATGGGCATACCCACGATCTTGAATGGTCGAAATAATCGCCGCATAGGTTGATGGTCGACCAATGCCTTTTTTCTCTAACTCTTTAACCAAGCTGGCTTCCGTATAACGCGCCGTCGGCTTAGTGAAATGCTGCTTGGGATCTACAGCTTTTAGTGTCAATTGATCGCCTGCATTCACATCTGGCAAAATGCGGTCTTCTTCTTTCTTACCGACGAGCACCATCACCTTAGTATAACCATCAAAACGCAATATACGTCCGCGTGTTTTTAATTCAAAATCACCCGCCTTAACCGTAATTGATGTTGACGTATATTCAGCAGGTGTCATCTGGCATGCGACAAATTGTCGCCAAATAAGCTCATAAAGCCTCTCAGCATCACGCTCCATATTCATTAATTGGGTTGATGATACACCAACATTTGAAGGGCGTATCGCCTCATGTGCCTCTTGTGCGCCTTCTTTACTGCCATAAATAGTGGCCGTTTCGGGTAAATATTTTTTACCGAAGTTATCCAAAATATAGTCGCGACAACTGGCAACTGCCTCTTGGCTCAAATTGGTCGAATCGGTACGCATATAAGTAATGTAACCCGCTTCGTAAAGTCGTTGAGCCATCATCATGGTTTTCTTAACCGAAAAACCTAAGCGAGTTGACGCAGCCTGCTGTAGTGTCGAAGTAATAAAAGGCGCTGAAGGCTTTGAGCTTGTTGGCTTATCATCGCGCGATACCACATCAAAAGCTGATTGCTTAAGGCTTGCAACTGCACTATCTGCTTGTTCTTTATTGATAGGCTTAAAAGCTTTGTCCTGTTGCTTCTTGACCTCTAAACGCATCGCGCTGCTATCTTTTGTTTCGCAATCCACATGCACATCCCAGAACTCCTCTGGGACAAACGCACGGATCTCTCGCTCGCGCTCAACCAATAGCTTAACAGCGACAGACTGTACCCGACCCGCTGATAAACCACGGGCGACCTTGGCCCACAGCAATGGCGAGACCATAAATCCCACAACCCGATCTAAAAAGCGCCGAGCTTGTTGTGCATTCACTCGATTCATATCCAACGCGGTGGGCGAATCAAATGCACTTTGTATAGCAGACTTGGTAATTTCGTTAAAGACTACGCGACGATAACGTGATTCATCACCACCGATGGCTTCTTTAAGGTGCCACGCAATGGCTTCTCCCTCTCTATCCAAGTCGGTTGCGAGATAGATAGTGTCAGCATCTTTCGCTAATCGCTTTAATTCAGTAACGACTTTTTCTTTACCCGGCAGAATTTCGTATTGAGGCTTCCAGCCATTATCTGGGTCAATCCCCATGCGCTTAACCAGTTGATGATGCGCCTTCTGCTTTTTGTACGCAGCCTTGTCTTCAGGAGACATTTTTCGGGTTTTCGCAGCCTCGGCAGCTCTTGCTTTCGCATCCACTGGCGCTTTATTTGAACCACTGGTGGGTAAATCTCGAATATGCCCCACGCTGGATTTAACAACGTAGTCTTTACCCAGATATTTATTGATGGTTTTTGCTTTCGCCGGTGACTCAACGATTACCAGTGATTTACCCATGAGTAAGCTTTTCTTTAGGTTTAATTGCCAAAGTTATAGAGTGTTGATTTTCCATCGTCAAGATGAATTTAGTAACCTTTCATCAAAAAAATCCGACTTGCGATGTATATTTGACCTTTACTCTCTTAAAAACAACACGTTAGGTCTGATCATCTAATTCTGACCAGCGATCATAATACGCCTCAAGCTTGCTTTGCAAGTCAGATAACACTTGCATCTTTTGCTTCACTTCATCCGCATCACGTTTAAAAAATTCTGCATCGCTCACTAAAGCCTCTAATTCAGCGATCGCTTTCTCTGCTTCATCGATCTCGCCAGGCAAGGCATCCAACTCGCGTTGTAATTTATAAGATAGTTTTTTCTTTGCCTTGGGCTTACTTGCCGGCGCAGCTTTTGAGGCATCATTAACAGCGTTGTTTGAATCACTCGATTGATGTTTTGTGCTATCTGACGTCAGAGGCTCAACCCAAAGCTCCCCGTGCTGCCGTTTAAGATCATCAAAGCCACCTACGTAACTATATACACGCCCTTGGTGGGTGATCATCAATGTGCTGGTAACCACCTGATCGATAAAAGCTCTATCATGTGAAATCAATAGCACCGTGCCTTGATAATCACTAATAAGTTCTTCTAATAACTCCAAAGTTTCTATATCTAAATCATTGGTCGGCTCATCAAGCACCAACAAATTCGCCGGTTTAGAAAACAGTTTAGCCAGCAACAGTCGATTCTTTTCGCCACCTGAGAGTGTCGAAACCGGTGATCTGGCTCGCTCAGGCGTAAATAAAAAATCCGAAAGATAACTCAATACATGTTTTTGCTTACCGTTAATATCAATAAATTCTCGGCCTTCGGCTAAGTTATCCGCCACGCTTACATCAAGATTGAGCTGCTCGCGATTTTGGTCAAAGTAAGCCACTTCCAGGTTCGTCCCTAATTTTACCGACCCTGCACTTGGTGTTAATTGCCCCAAAATCAACTTAACCAGTGTCGTTTTACCTGCGCCATTTCGACCAACAATGCCGATTTTATCGCCTCTAAGTACATTAAAGGTCGCAGAATCAATGATGCATTTGCCGTCATACTCAAAGCTAATGCCCTTACATTCTGCAACACGCTTACCGGATTTATCCGAAGCTTCGATCTGCATTTGCACCAGCCCTTTTTGATCAACCCGCGCTTTTCGCTCTTCACGCATTGCCTTTAAAGCACGCACACGACCCTCATTTCGGGTTCTTCTGGCTTTTATGCCCTGGCGAATCCACTTCTCTTCTTCGGCCAACCGTTTATCAAATAACGCATTTTGCGCTTCTTCAACTTGGAGAATGTGGTCTTTCTCTTTTAAGTAATGCGAGTAACCCCCTTTAAACGAACGCAATTGCCCTCGATCCAGCCAAAAGATTTTATTTGCCACGTCATCCAAAAATTGCCGGTCATGGCTAATCAAGACGATACCACCAGTAAATCGAGACAACTCCCCTTGAAGCCACTCAATCGCAGGAATATCCAAGTGGTTGGTTGGCTCATCCAGCAGTAAAACATCCGGTTCGCTAACCATCGAACGAATAATCGATAAGCGTTTACGCCATCCGCCTGAAAGCGAGGAAAGTAAGGTTGTAGGTTCTAGATTCAATGCATTAAGGCGTGTATGAATACGCTGCTGATAATCCCAGCCTTGCTGGGCATCAATGGCATCTTGCAGCACTTGCAATTGATTTAATGCAGCCTCAGTGGTGGCATCCTGCACCAAATGCTCATAATCCGTTAATAATTTACCCAGGTCTTTTAATCCGCCCGCCACATAATCAAATACTTGCGTATCATCGGCTGGGGGCAAGTCCTGAGGAAGATAACTCACCCGAATATCTTTATCTTTGGCCATTTGGCCACCGTCGAGCTTCTCCGTCCCCGCCAAGATACGCAAGAAACTGGATTTACCTGCGCCATTGCGCCCAATCAAGGCAATCCGATCATTTTCTTCAACCGCAACCGACACATCCGATAATAAAGGGTGATCGCCATAGGCTAATTGCGCATTATCCAAACGGATCATCACCATAAAGACTTCTCACTTCGATCTACAATCAATAAAAGGCCGGCAATATACCCTATTCCCACAAGAGGTCTCAATGAAAATGCGCAGTAGAATGCAAAACTGTCAATATTATTGGCGTTCAACCACAAAGACCGCATCGCCTTGTCGTACCTGTGACCTGTTTTTAGGGATCAAATTCTGACCAAAATAAATCTGCCCATCCTCGCCTAAACAATGCTTTTTAAGCGTTTGCCAAACCTTAGGCTCTTTAATACCCGTCTTTGGATCTATGGTGGGAATCACACAGCGTGAACAAGGCTTAACCACCTCAAAGACTTGCTCACCTATGGTAATCTCTCGAAAAGTGTTTTCTTCAAAGGCATCTAACCCTGACACCAATATGTTTGCACGAAAACGCTCAGGAAGAATAAGCCGACCATAATCATTGGTTAATACATCAATTGAAGCCTGGTTAATTAACAGTACAGGGAACCCATCAGCCAATGACACTTCACGATTTGCATTATCGTAATCAGGATCAATGGATCGTTGACAAGCTGCTGACTGGTACACCAAACGTACCGATTGTTCACAAATAGTTGAAAAAAATCGAGCTGCCTCATCGCCTTGATCATAAAGATCCAGCGCATCCTCCCAAACCCTTGATGGAATGCGCTTACCCTCAGCGCCTATTTTATTCAGCCTCAAGGTATTCGTTCCATCAGGAGACGTTAATAAATAAGCGCTGGGCTCTGGTTGTACGTTAACTTGCGATAACTGACTTTTTTGACGTTGGGTGACAAACTTACCCCTATCATCGACCAACATGAATCGACGGTCTTCTTCTGGCCCTTTTTGATCGAAGGTTAACCGAGGCACCTTAAACCCTGCCAAGGATTTGATGGGATGCACCCAGCAATCAGCAACTTTCATCTTGGGTATCCTTTAAAAATTCGACAATAGCAGGCACATCAAACGGCCAAAAAAGTTCGTTACCCACAGGATCTTTTACGACAGGAATCGATAAGCTATAACGCTCAAGCGCATCAGCATCATCAATCAAATCAATGCGTGTAACCTTAATTGTTTTCTCAGGCAGTCGCAGCAATGCGTTGTCTATTTTTTCTTTTGCGACATCGCACAAATGGCAACCTTCTGTGTGGTATAAAAAAATCTCCATTAACGCTCTCTTTAGTATTCCAGTGCACAGCCTTAATAAACGCCCATCTCTATGGCGCAGACCAAGGCCTCTGTGAGTTCATCCACTGCCTGAAAACTCGCTTCATTAGGCTCGCCATACAAAATCAATGGCGGTTGAGCCGGTGTCGAGTGTAGGCCTTTCATTATTTTTTCAATTTGTAAGGCGGTTTGTGAGCCATCATTACCACAATCGATAATGCAACAATACGATTTTGCTTGAACACCTAATCGTTCAGCAGGATAAAACGTGCGATCAAAAAAATCTTTCATGCCACCTGCGATGGCGGCAAAATTTTCAGGGGTAATAAACAAAATAAAATCCGCATCATTAAACTCATCAAGCGAACAGTCAAAGGCTCGGCGCAATTTTACACCAATGGCTGACTCAGCCTCAGCGGCTTGCTGCTTTGCCTTTTCATAACAACGCAACGCTAAAGCTTCATTTCGCCCAGATTGGCTATGAAAGATAATCAATAAAGTTAGCATACGCACAACGTCCACTATCACCATGACTCAGATGCAAGGATGCTACCACCGCGTTAGTCAGATTAAAAACCCCCTGCTACCTTTTTTATTAAGATAAATGAATAAAAGAGCGGCCAGTGACCAAGCGGTTGATCAATGTTTGTGGGCATCTCTAATAATTGATTTTGAGGTTCTGCGCTAAATTTCAAGGTTTTCA
>JAPOUS010000055.1 GCA_026708525.1 Cellvibrionales bacterium | reverse complement strand
GTACCGTATTAGGTATTTCGTTAGCATCACAAGGTATTTTAGAAATGCTTGGTCAAAGCCAGCAAGCAGAAAATATGATCCAGCACCTAGGGTTGGCTATTTCTCCGCTTGGAATCGCGTTTGATACAACCTTAATTGCTTTATCATTAAGTGTCGGTTTAGTGTTACTACAAACTGCCCTTCAGCATTATGAGCAAAATTTACTTTTAGTGATTGAGCGAGAAGTCAGACAGTACGCTTAATGCCGATTAAGCCAAACGCAACCCGCATCAGGTAGCCTTAATACTCTATGATTGGCCCAAGTGGAATAGATCAAGAAGACGATATGCCGATGATAGAAATCTTTGGTGGATTGTTTGCTGTGTTATTGGTGCTTTTTATCATTATCACTTTGCTGTCCAGTTATCAGGAGGCAACGCGACTCGAAGAAACGCCAGATCCCGGTGAATTTACCATAGGTTTTCAGGGCGAAGGTGAAGGGCATGTGGTGATCGCATCAAGTGATGGAATTTTTATTCCGGCATTGGGCGAGCGCATAGACAGTAGGCATATTTGTGCAAGAGGTAGCCCATTTATTGATTTCTCAAAAGCGATTTATCTTAAGAGAAAACAGCAGATTATTTTTGCCATTGTTTCAGGCGGTGTATCATCCATGGCGACGGCGAGAAATTGTTTACGAACCACACTCTTTGGACAGCGCTTAACCATTGGATGGATTATTGCCGATGATGAGTTGTTGAAATCCTTAAGCCTGAATCAATTGCCGGACTATATAAAGCACGCTGTCGATGCGAAATAATGAACTGAGAAATTCGTTTCCTGCCACGGCGGGTATTGCGTTAGCCGATATACTGGCTAATGGTGTGGCGGTCATTTTGTTGCTGATTGTTGTCAATTTGTCGGTTAAGCAAGATAAAGTGCAAGATCTGATCGAAACGATAGAAGACGTTTCGTTATTATTAAGTCGGGATTTTGCACAAAAAGTGATTCATAACGCATTACCAACCAGTGCGCCAGCACAATTGCACGATTATGAAGGATCCGAGATTGATCGCTCACCTGTCTTTGTGCGCATGCCTGTGCTAGAAGTGCATAAAGAGGGCGTTAGAGATTACTTTTCAAATACCTTCTGGCATAGAAATGAATTACTCAAAAGAGAAAACTCCCTAGATCAATTCTTGTTGTCATTAAGTCATGAGCAACTTAGACGAATTCGTGTGGATGTTTATAGTATCGAACCCTTTTATTTATTTATGTCTATCTTAAAAGACCATGCCATCACCGTTAGGCATTGGCATTTTTATGGCGAAGATAAATTGCCCAAGGGTATCGATAGACAAGCGCTAGATATGCATGAAAAAACAACCGCAAAAGGCATGGAAACGCATGTGAATAAAAAAGGCGAAGATGCATTACCCCAAGGTGCAGAATTACGTGAAATGGTTGTTGAATCCAAATTAGATGCCCTAATGCCGTCTCAGTCGGTGCATCAAGATCCATTGGAGACGCCATTGTCCGAACTCAAATCAACATCGGCCAGGTCAGCAAGCGCCCAAACCCGTACGCAAAAACTAAAGCTATCACTAGCAAAAGAGCTACAAGAAACACAATCGCAAGAGACTGATGCCTTACCTGTGAACGATTTTCAAAATGTGATTGCCTTCATTTTTCATTTATTAATCACTGGGAGTAAAAAAGTGGATGAAGGTGTATTTGATTACTTAACTCGCTTATCGTTAATGGATGAGATGATCCAATATATCTATCAATTTCCAAAGTTATCCCCTTATCGAGGTTTTATGGTTGAAAAGGTCTCAGGCTTAATGAATCTAACAAATGCTGACAAGCCTGTTAGTGCCGATTTGCTGATTGAAAAAGCTTACGCTAACACAGCCGGAATCAAGGTGCCAGTGAACCGAGCCATTGATAAAATTGGTGTCATTCATGAGGGGGCGTTAGAGAAAAGAGCTTACCCTGTCAGTTTTTCATTACGATTATATCCGGCAGCGTTTGAAGGGGTTCAGTTGCCGCTAACGCCAAGCAGCTTAGTGTTGGTGCCGCTTGAAAATCAATCACAGTCTTCTTATCAGTGGCAACTAATCGGTGTGATGGACAGAGTGACGCTCAATACCACCGTGGGTTTTGTTTATGGCAAGGTGGCTGATAGTCAATTACATATTACATCCAATGAAAATGAATTACAGGTAGGCGGGCAAGCACTTAAACTATCATCAATACCAGATACGATGCGTCATCAGCGCCGCTTGCTTTGGTTATATTTGCTTTTATGTTTGCTTGGCTCAGTTTTGTTGATTCGATGGAAACGATAGGATGAAAACACTCACCTGCACGTTTTTTTTTAGTTTGTTTTTGTTAATGGCAGGGTATTTTTTTCCTAAAGCCCTTGTGAGAGTGACGTTATCGCCGGTTATGTTTAACGCGCAAGAATTGCCCCTGGAGAATGTGTCAGCACTCGATAGCTTGATCATGGTTCAAGGTCAATCCATTAATAAGCTAGATCGCTCCAACTGGTCAATCATTTCATCGGTCGGGATGAAGTCAGCGGATCTGCCTGATACATTATGGGTAGATCGTTGTGAAGTTACTCAGCAAGCTTATCGAGGTTTTCTTGCATGGCATGGTGCGCAAACAAAAGAGAAGTTACCGAGTTCTCTTTTAGAAGATCATCGTATTGCAGGGTTAGCCGAGGCCCCTGTGGCAGGCATACCTTACCGTTCAGCAAATGCTTTTTGCCATAATCTTGGTGGTCGCTTACCCACACTGTGGGAGTTTTATGCGATATCTCAAGATACAGATTCTACACCTGAAAAACCTGCACGTTTGTATGCCTATGGTGATCAGTACGAACCTAAGGTGAGGGCTTTTTCTGAGCCTTGGCTGAATACGTTTTCTCCTTGCCATCAACACAGGGTAGATATTACGCAATCTAAGATTGCCAATCTCAGTAGTGGTGTATCTGAGTGGGTAGACAGTAGCCGCTCGCCTGTTGCCCTAGGTGGGAATGGGTTTGATCCGGTTCCTGAGCTGAGTACATTGACCTTGATTAAGCGTGAATTTGCCCTTGAGCAATCAGTGAATTATGTAGGTTTTCGATGCGTCTACGATCAGCCATTAAAGGTAACGCCATGGAGTGATTCCCTGGATACGGTTAAGCTAACCTTTGATAGAGACAAGCCTTTGCTGTTTCCAGATTCGAAGTTTATAGCTTATTTGCCAACTATTGATGAAAAAGGGTTGCAGACGCTATTCAATCAAGGTTATCAAAAAATGTCGACCCGCTGGTTTACAGAAAAAGAAATAACCGTTAATCAATATCAGAAGTTTTTATTGGATCCATTTGTGAGGTTGAAATTTTACGCCAATGACAAGGAGCCAAGAAAATTAAGTTATGTGCCTGAAAATTGGCAAGATCAATTAAGAACACCTGATAAGCCTGTGCGATTTGTTGATTGGTGGTCAGCTTATGCTTTTGCTAATTGGCTAGGGGGGCGTTTGCTTACAGAAAGAGAATGGCTGGCTATTGCAGATCAATATATTGTTAAAAGGAGATTTGAGTCGGCCCTCAACGATTGGGTGCCTGATAAAGCCCGGGGGATGTTAAATGGCCAGGAGGGGTTAAATGGCGAGGAGATACCAAAACAATCCATGCAATGGCAGGCGTTATCCCAAAGTTTATTAAAAGGAGTATCCGAATGGACGAAAACGGGTCAGCTTCAAGCCGGTGTGGTTAAGTTTGTCGTAAAGGGGGGGAACTTCATGTTGCCCGCTGAGACTCAAACGCCTTCATTTTCTCTGTATTTATCGCCTGACCATCGTTCTGCCTATACAGGTTTTAGAGTTATCTTTGATGATTAACCGTCTGCTTTGAAGCAATGCAAGGGTTGTCCCCCAAGGGGTAATGGAGAGAAGACGAAAATAATCGTTAATAGGCTGTCATGATTGTCTTTAGTGCCGCCATCATTCAGCCGACCTATCAAATCAAGTTTTTCTTCTTGTAGAGCCTGTATTCTAAATATCCTAAGACTCCTATGCCTCCAAGTAGTAGAGCAGTCATTGCTCCGACTGCAATATACGCTGGTAGTTTAGGTTTAGGGCTGAGTTGGTTGTCTGAGAAGGTTTTCCATTTCGTGAGTTTGTCTCGATCCGCTTCAGATAAATTTTTACATAGCTCATTGGAATCAATATTGTGTGTTTTGATTCCATTCTTCTTTTCATAAAGATCGACAATTTGATCAAACGTGCTTGGTCGAAGTTTTTCCCAGCCATCCAGATAGATTCCGACATGATAATTCATTTTCGGCATAGAATCCTTATCGATACAATAGAATTTTTGTAAATCTGTTGGATCGACTGATTGGTAGATCACCCCTAGCATTTTGTCGTTGTGAAAAATGGCGAAGCTTCCTTTTTCTTTGTCTAATTTGTCCGTGGTACCTTGATGACCTTCCGATCTACAGCAACATGAAAAGCTTATAAACAAAAATAGTAAAAAAAATTTAATATTCATTATTATACGCTGAAGTAATGGGTGGACTTTCTATGATCCTTGGTTGCTGGAATAGTTCGAAAAAAAGAGAGAGGGGAAAAGCCCTATCAAGGAAAAATTTTTAATGAGGCAGTTAAGAAGGGAAATAGATTAGGCCATCTGTTTTCTCTTAAAGACAGGGTCATAATAAATTTCAGTCACCATACGCTGCCCTTTGACATTGTTGATTTGGACAATGATATCAACGCACATATATAATAATTTTTTGATATCTTCAAATGACATATTGCCGCCACTTTTGCTTTCTTTAATAAAAAGCACAAGTTGCTCAAAAGCTAGTTTAGCTGTGTTGGCATGCATTGTGGTTATAGAGCCCGGGTGGCCACTATTAACATTTCTTAAAAAATAGAAGGCTTCATCACCACGAATTAATTCGGCTAGAAAAATTCTATCAGGCTTCATTCTCAAGCAACTTTCAAGTAGATCTTGCTGGGTTATTTCTGCAACACCTTGTCCGCCGGCAGAATAAAATAAGCTGACGGTGTTGGGGTGAGTTTTATAAAGCGCTAGTTCATCAACATTTTCAATGCTGATTAAACGCTCATCTTGAGGGACTAGGTCGAGTAAAGAGCGAAAAAAAGTGGTTTTCCCTGAGCCAGTTGATCCTGAAATGATAATATTTTTATGTGTCTTTACGGCGAGCTTTAAAAAATCCACATAGTTACCGTCTTCTTTATATTGCATCAGTTTTTTTTCGTCATCATTGAGTTCTTCAGTGAAGTCAGCGCATGTGTCAAAGAACCCTTGTTCTTTATAATCTTCTAGCGTGAAATTTAGGCTTGAGGGTTTTCGTATCGTCATGCTGACTGAGCCTTCGAGCGCAGCGGATGGGATAACAATTTGTACCCGCTCACCACCAGGTAAAGAACCTGACAGAATAGGCTTAGACTGATCTAATTTCTGCTTGGTATAGGTTGCTGTTAATTTAGCAATTTGTGAGCAAACATTGTAATTCAGTTCGGGGACATCGAAATATTGCCAGCCAGCCCGGCTTTCTGTAATAACTTCACCGGGCTTGTTGATGATGATTTCAGTATTCGATGGGTCATCTAAAAATGGCTTTAAATATTGTAGGTATTGCGTGAGTGAAATTGCTTTAGGGTCATTATTTTGTTCTGAGCTCATACACACTCCTAAAGTCTAAATCTCTAGCCACAAAGATATTGATATGGTCGCCTTGGTTTTTTGATAAAACTGGCGGAATATCAATGCTGTCTTCTAGCGCTTTAGAAGGGACATCCGAGTAGCTTTTAGTATCTGTTAATTGGGTGGGTAAAACCATGGTGCCACCAGATGCATGATAAGCGGTATTTCCAAGCTGGCTGCCGGCTGCTGCACTTAAATCATCAATAAAGCTGAGTAAAATAGCGGCACCAAACTTTTTCCAGAAAAAGTTTTGAATATGACCGTCATGACCGGTTCGGCCTAAAGGGTCGGTGCCAGGTGAGTTAATATCAATTAAGACGCCGTGTGGCGTTTCGATTCTAGACCAGATCGCAAAAATGCGCGATTGCCCGTTTTTTAACCCACCTTGGTATTCGCCTGTGATACGGGAGCCACGTTCTAATAACAGTACTCGGCCACTGGTGCTATAGACATTGGTTGTTAATCGGCAGCTAATCATGCCTGATAATGTGGAGTTGATCGCTGTTTCTAGCGCGCAATCAAGAAAAGTCCCTTTGGTGATAAACATATCCCGGTTGGGAAGCATGCCGGCTCTTGTGGATGCATGCACAGTAGGCTGTAAGGCATCACCTAAACCCGATAAGGCTTTAGCATTAGCAGCTTGAGCTAATTTGTCTTTTAGGGTTTCTTTTTTTAGATCCGTACCGCTATTACCGTTAAAGTGGATTAGGCCTTTTTTAATCTTTCTGGAGCGAACTTCCTTTTCACTGGCTTGCATTTTTAATTGGTATGCACGTTTTGCATCATCTTGCTTTTTCTTGATGACATCATCGATAGATTGCTCGGCTTGCTGTTGCTTGATTTTTTCTTCTATTTCAGGTGATGCCATGGTTGTGCGCGGACTTACAGGGATTTTAGGGGCTTCACCAAGGTTATTTTTGATGGTGAAGTTTGTTGTTGTTGTCGTGCCATCTAAAGGTTCCGGTTCAGGGGTTTCGCCACCACTTAAGAAAACGATTAACAAAATGCCAATAATGGCTCCGGCAGCAATGAAGAGCTTGATATGGTTGGGAATGCCCGCTTTATTTTTTTTTAGTTGATGAGGCATCCCTTCATCAAGTATCAGATCGTCTTCGTTGATCATCGCATTAATCCTTTAAATGGTTTTTTATTTTTCGAATCACTTCAGGAGATGTTGTACCTGTTGGTATACCGATACCTCGTGAATCAAAGGATTTATTGAAAATACAAGCAACAGCCTTGCCTTTGCGAAAAGTAAAACGCTTTTTGACTTTGTGTATGGTGATGATGTCGGGGTAGTGGGGGTTAATGTGGGTGTTAACCAAACTTTCAGAACCGTCTTCATTCACGGTATAGATGGCAGGCATTTCACGGTTGTTTGCAAATTTGACATAAGTAAAGCGTCCATCATCAAACATCAAGTCAGGCGTTACTTCATCAGCACCTTTAAACCAATAATTCCAATTTCTTGGATGCGCTCGATTCATTGAAGAAAGACTGTGATTTAAAAATGATTTGATTTTTTTTTCTTCTTGAGTTTTTTGTTCCTTGCCTTTTAACGCAAGCTTTTTCTTTTGCTCAAATTGAGGGTATGTAAAGTTAACCTGAAAAACCATGCGTTCACTGTTTTCATCAGGCCATTTTGCATCTAACTCGAAATTATAAATACGAGAGCTGGTAATGACGGTCATATTGGTTAAGGCATTATCAGCAACAGGTTTTAAAAAAATATGATTTTTAACCGGTACGATATCCCAGGCATCGGGATCACCCATGGCAATTTGCATGATGCTTTCATCAGGTGAGAACTTGACATGGGTTGAGTAACCAAAATGCCCAACGATTTGAACAATGTCATCTGGGTTGTGGCTGATGTAGGTGATTCTAGAATCATAAATGCCAGGTTTAGGCACTTTAATCGCCAAGACTGGGCTAGCAAGACTGGCCCAGCAAGCAAATACAAGACTTTTTTTCAA
>JAPOUS010000122.1 GCA_026708525.1 Cellvibrionales bacterium | reverse complement strand
ATCAATACACGAAATGCATAATCCGTATAGCGTGTTAATTGCATTGCCTGGGCTCTTTTGGGGTTCCTGTTGACAGAGTTAAAGATATATTCTAAATTCCACAATTAAAAGATGTATTTTAAATGAATCTTTATAGGTGAGAAATGATTACCCCTGTCAATGCGAAAATATTGCAATCAGCTTTGCCTGTGCTCAAACACCAAGGCTTTCGAATAACCACTCGATTCTATTCGATTCTTTTTGAAAACCACCCAGAATTGAAGAACCTCTTTAATGTCAGAAATCAACAATCTGGGAGCCAACAGCAAGCATTAGCTAAGGCCATCATTCGTTATGTTGAGTGTCTAGAAACACCCGAGAAGCTGGCAGAAATGGTCAATATCATTGCGCATAAACATGTGAGTTTGGGGGTAATAGCCGAGCAGTACCCCATTGTTGGCGAGACGCTGTTAATGGCGATAAAAGAGGTGTTAGCGCTTGATGCATCGGATCCAATCTTAACCGCGTTTTTTGAGGCGTATAATGTTCTAGCTGATATATTGATTCGTGCAGAAGCGACATTAGTTGAAGCAAAACACAATAAAACCAATGATTTCGTAGGGTTTAAATCGTTTCGCATTGAGCGTATTGTGCAAGAGTCCAATACGGTTAAGTCGTTTTATTTTCAGCCTGAAGATGGTTCGATTATTCCTGATGCGTTACCTGGTCAGTTTATTAGTGTGCGTGTTAAGCCTGAGGGTTACCCAAATCAGCAAATAAGGCAATATACCTTGTCTGATATTAATCAGCTGCGTATTAGTGTAAAAAAGGAACCTGAAGGCTTGGTGTCTTCTCACCTGCATGGTTTACAAGTTGGTGATCTTGTTGAGCTCCAATCACCTTCAGGGCATTTTATTCATAAAAATAGCGCT
Source organism: Cellvibrionales bacterium (assembly GCA_026708525.1). Classification (GTDB taxonomy): domain Bacteria; phylum Pseudomonadota; class Gammaproteobacteria; order Pseudomonadales; family DT-91; genus CAKMZU01. Next base: position 6,779 of record JAPOUS010000122.1, on the reverse strand, counting down.
AAAAAATCGGTGTTTATCGCTGGAGGCGTAGGGATAACACCGCTATTTAGTATGCTTAAGTCGCTGGTTGCTAAGGCGGCCGACAAAAACCATTTGATGTTAATTCATTGTGTGCAAGATCAAGCATCAACCCTATTTGATGAGTCATTATGTCAATGGAAAGACGATGGCAAAATCCATTTGAAGCGGTCATACGATAAAGGTGAGGGCGCCGATCATACTGGGTATTTGCAACGATCCGTGCTTAAGGCATGGTTTGATGACGATGAGTTTACGCCAGACAATACGGATATTTATCTGTGCGGGCCAGCCCCTTTTATGAGGCATGCTTTTTCACTGTGCAGTGAATTAGGTTTTACTGATCAAAATATACATTACGAGGTATTTGGCCCAACTGAAGCAATATCGGGAGTGTAGCTCTAATAGATCCATGTCCAGCGATTCAACAGGTTTTTTTGAGGATGCCCAGGGTATTCACTACTTCTACTTCGTCAAAAAGACCTGAGGCCAAGGCTAGACGATAGATCGTGATAGGCGCTTGGCCGCCTTCTTCTGGGTTGGGGAATAGATCGTGGATTAATAAGTACCCCCCTGGCATCACAGCACTTGCCCAGCTTTGATAATCGGCCATGGCGGCTTCCATGCTGTGGCCGCCATCGATGAAGACAAAACTCAGTGGGGTGACCCAATGTTTAGCCGCGACTTTGGATGAGGCAACGATAGGCACGACTGTTTCTTCAAGTTCAGCCTGCGCCATGTTTTTACGAAACGCTTTGAATGTGTCGTATTTGTTTATGCTTTCATCGTACAATTCACTGTCGTGATATTCTTCGCCGAGTTGATGTTCTTCGGAGCCTCTGTGATGATCTACGGCAAATACTGTCGCACCATGCTTTTTGGCAGCAGAACCTAGAATAACGGTGGACTTACCGCAGTAACTGCCAACTTCGAGCAACGGCCCAAAACTGGCGGCTTTCTCGCCGTATTGATAGAGGGCTTCGGCTTCATCATCGGCTAAAAAACCTTTGATGTCATTAAGTTGAATGCCGTTGGGTAGCTGCATTGAGGATTGCATATAAGATTACCTAAGGAACTTATTTTTAAATATTGATAAAAAGTGGTTTATTATAAAGAGTAACCCTTAAGTTTTCAGTACTTCTTTTTATGTGTCGTTTCCTTTACAGCATATTATTATGCCTTCTGATGCCATTGGTGATTATTCGATTGCTGGTTCGTTCCATCAAGGCGCCTGCGTATCGACAGCGAATTTCTGAACGATTTGCGTTTATTCCCAAAAGAGAGACGAATACCCCGTTGTTGTGGGTGCATGCGGTCTCTGTGGGTGAAACATTGGCGGCAATCCCACTGATTAAAAAGCTTAAAAAAGAAAACAACAACCTTGAGGTTTGTCTTACAACGACCACGCCAACTGGGTCAGATCAAGTAAAGAAAGCGTTTGGTGATACAGTATTACACTGTTATTTGCCTTACGATTTTGCTTGTTTGATTAAGCGTTTTGTCAAAAAAATACAGCCCAATGCTTTAGTCATTATGGAAACTGAGCTGTGGCCAAACACTCTTGCGGTGTGTAGTAAAACCTTCCCCGTTATCCTTGCGAATGGTCGGATGTCTGAAAAGTCTTATCGAGGTTATAAAGCGCTTTCGGCCTTAACCCGTCCCATGTTTAACCAATTAACACTTGTCGCTGCCCAGTCGAATGATGATGGGGGCCGGTTTTTAGATTTGGGTGTACCAGCTGAAAAGTTAACCATTACCGGCAGTATTAAATACGATATTTCGTTGACGCAAAGCTTATTGGCTAAAACGGAAGCATTACGGTCGGTTTTATCGCTATCTGGGCGCCGAGTCATTATTATTGCCAGCACGCACGATGGAGAAGATGAGCAAATTATCCCTGTGCTTAAGCGGCTACATATGCGGGATACTAGGGTATTGGGGTTGGTCGTTCCGAGGCATCCGGAGCGATTTACTAAGGTTGAAAAAATCTGCGAGCAGCACTTGCTGCCTTTTCAGAATGTGAGCCATTCAGAAGCGGTGCATAAAGAGTCTGTCGTATTGATAGGCGATACTATGGGTGATTTGCTGGCATTTTATGGCTTATCGGATGTCGCTTTTGTTGGTGGTAGCTTGATTGACCATGGTGGACATAATTACCTCGAAGCCGCTTTATGGTCGTTGCCAATTATTACCGGCTTCTCGATGTTTAATTTTCAACATGTCGCTGATAAATTAATCGCAGCGCACGGCTTGATTTCAGTGAATGATTCTATGGCTCTGGAACGAACTCTGGTTGATATGTTAGATAATCCTGAGCGGGCAATTAGCATGGGGCAAGCCGCAGAATCTATTCTAAAAATGAATCAAGGAGCCTTGGGTCGCTTGTCCAATCGGATTTCTGCTTTTCTTTGAGATAAAATTTTCTTGTTCGATTGAATTAACCTGTTAGAAATTGTCTTAATAGATTGAGTCTTTCTTCTAGATGAGGAATTTATGACGCTCAATCGCTCCATAGGCTTTATCGGATTAACCTTTATTGCAGTTGGCGGGGTCATTGGCTCCGGTTGGATTTTTGGGCCGTTAATCACAGCGAAGTTGGCAGGGCCTGCCTCTATTGTCTCTTGGGCTCTAGGCGGTGTGGGTATGCTAATTTTAGCGTTATCCTTTGCTGAAATCAGTAGTTTGATACCGGTAGCCGGTGGCATTGCTCGTTTGCCGATGTTCTCGCACGGTAAGTTTACCGCTATGTTGATGGGGTGGACAGCCTGGCTTGGGTATAATACCGCAGCCCCGATAGAAACCATTGCAGCTCTTGATTACTTAGCGGCGTATTTTCCTTGGTTGCAAGCGGCGAGCGGTGAACAAAATGCGCTGTCTTTGGCAGGCATGGCAGTTGCTGCTGGTGTGTTGGTTTTTTTTACAGTATTAAATGCCTTTGGTGTACAGGCATTTGCTAAGGCAAATACTTCCATTACCTGGTTCAAAATCGCTATTCCGAGCGTTATTGCCCTGTCACTTCTTTATTTGCAATTTGAGCCGGATAATTTCACCGAGTATGGTGGTTTTATGCCGTTTGGTTGGACGGGGGTTTTCAGTGCGATATCCACCGGCGGCATTATATTCTCGTTAATTGGTTTTCGGCATGCAATTGATATGGCTGGCGAGACGAAAAAACCACAAATTGTCATTCCTTTAGCACTGGCGACATCACTCCTGCTGTGTTTGTTTATTTACGAAATTTTGCAAGTTGCGTTTGTTGGTGCTTTATCGCCTGAGCACTTAGCAAATGGTTGGGATAAGATAAAATTTTCAAATAACTTGGGGCCGCTGGCCGGCGTTATCGTTGGTTTGGGGGTCGGTTGGTTGACTGTTGTGCTTTACGCCGGTGCTGTTGTAGGGCCCTTAGGTGCTGGGTTAATTTCGACAGGCTCCAATGGGCGCTTGGCTTATGCAATGACAGAAAATGATTTGTTCCCTTCGTGGCTTGGGCGTTTATCTGCGAATAAAGTTCCCATGCGTGCAATGGGATTGAATTTGTTGGTAGGATTTTATGTGGTTTTTTTTATGAAGTTTGAAGAGGCAGTTGCCCTTAATAGTGCCGCAATTATATTGTCATTTAGTATTGGGCCTATTGCGGTTTATACGTTTCGAAAGCAACTGGCTGACCGCCCGAGAAAATTTCAATTACCCTGTGTGCAATTGATGGGAATTTTGGGTCTGTGGGTGGCAAGTTTAGTCATTTATTGGAGCGGCTGGCATGTGTTTCGCGTGATGTTTATCTCTTTTATTATTGGTATCGTAATGTTTGGAGTGCATGTTATTGCCAAAAAAGAACATTGGAAAGAGCAGCAAATAGATCATGCTTTTTGGGTGTTTCCTTACCTTTTTGGTTTGGGCTGGATCAGCTATTTGGGGCATTATGGCGGTGGCTTAATGGTCATCGATTTTCCTTTAGATGTTATTCTGGTGTTAGCGCTCAGTGTGATTATTTTTTATTTGGCTGCTGCCTCTGCCATGTCAGTGCCTCAAGCACGAGCTTATTTTGAGGAAGCGAGATGTCACCATGAGACTCAGCATAAGCTGACAGTTTACCCTGAAAAAACGCCTCTAATTGTTGCCTGTGATGAAGAAGCGGAGTGCGAAATTATTGAGCCAAAAGGGCATTAAAAAAGCAGCGTCAGCGTGTTATTGCCTTTGTTTTATGTTACTTTCGCTAAAAAAAACAGCGGCACAAGTTTTTTAGGATGCGAAAAGACCATCGCCCGTATTGGGTAAAAAAAGCCTATCTTACGTTTAGAGCTTTTTATGCTAAACGATTTTTAGCCCCTCACTGTGATTTTTTAGGTGATCATGGAACCTATATGAAGCCATGGTACACGGATATTTCTGGGCCAAATATCCGTATTGGCCATTGTGTTACCTTAATTTCTGAAAAATACGCGCCAGTAAAAATTGGTGTTTGGGGGCATGAGCCCGACTCAGGTGAGATCCATATTGGTGATTATGTCTTGATTAGCCCTGGTTGCCGAATTAGTGCCTGTGATCAGATTCATATTGGCAATAGTGTGATGATGGCTAACGGTGTGTATATTACGGATTCTGATTGGCACGGCATCTATAATCGCGTCGATCGGCCTAAAGAAAAGCGGCCTGTGATCATAGGTGATAATGTGTGGCTGGGCGATGGATGCACCATATTAAAAGGGGTGACGATTGGTGAAAACTCGATCGTTGCAGCCAATGCGGTCGTCACAAAAGCAGTCCCTCAAAATGTGATTGTGGCGGGTAATCCTGCCAAAGTCGTCAAGGCGTTAGATCCAGATGAGAGTTTTACAACCCGTGCGGATTTTTTTAGTGATCCCATTGCGCTTTCACGCTTTTATGAGGGAATCGATAAAATGGTGCTTAAGGGCAATGGTTTCTGGCATTGGTTGAGAACCTTGTGGTTCCCAGTCCAAGGTGATTAAGCAGATTGCAATTTTTGTTTGATGACATGCTGCCAATCATCAAATAATAACTTTACACCGAGATAACCAAAGATGAGCGGGAACAGAATATATTGATACTGCGTCCAAACCAGTGCTAGTAAGGTATCCCAAATATCCCCCGGCATATTTTCAAAATCTGCAAAAACTTCGGTAAATGAGAAGATAAAGGTCGATGCAATAGGTTCACCTGATCCCAATACAGGGATGAGATAGCGAAAAGGGGATTGTTTGTTGTTTAAATAGAAAAAGTAAATGGTCGAGAGGACATTCACAAAAGAATAAATCTCTAATGTGAAGAAGGTCGGGTCATGATTGACTGTGCGCAAATCAACAGAGCCAAAAGATGCCAATACCCACCAGTACATGTTGAATACGCTTTCACGCATATAAGGTTCATATGCGATAACGTCGTTTAAGGTGTGTAAATTTTCAAAAACAAAAGGCGAAAAAATCACCCAGGGAATTTCCCAAAGCATATTGGTTACAGCGTAAGAGATCATCCAAATTATTAGGCAATCGTGATACATTGAGAGTTTGTCGCGATGGGCATTTTTACCCATGATGAGTGCAAGTAACCAGCCATTTAGCCAGATACTAATGCCATAAAGGCTGAGTTTGGTGCTCGTTGTGAAATCCATGACCCCTAAGAAAAACAGTACAGCGAACACGCCGCTTGCACCCCAGAATATGGCGGTAATGATATAAAAAACAGGGAGAGTTGATGCGGCAAGCGGTCTTACAGGCGCTTTTAGCTGGCCCTTTGAGAGTTCTGAAAATGTCATAATTCGGTCAGATTATTATTATGTTGTGACAAACTAAAATCTTGCCGCCAAAAGGTCAAATGACAAATAAGAAAGATTCGATTAGATCAACATCATGACGATTAAATTTACTCTGTTTCTTAGGATGAAGAAGTTTTGCCTCCGATCAGAGGGTTTTTTAATTATTGTCTAGTCATTGAATTTTGAACTGCGTTGACCGGTTGTTGATTGATTTCACTAAGTATTTGTTTTATACCTCGCTAAAAACATCGCAATAATTTCTTTAAGAATATAATCTTTTTCGCTTTTAGAGGGGGCGGGCTGATCGAATAGCAAGGGATTGTGTGCAAAGCTTTCGATGGAACCTCGCAAAAATTCAAAGCCAAATTCAACGCATAAAGGTTTTATGGCGTTGTCGTTTATTGCGGCTTCAAGCCAGCGATGGATGCCGGTTTTTTGGCTTTGTATTTCGTCTATTAATGTCTCAATAAATTTGGATGTGCTGATATATTCGGCAATAACGACTCGGGCTAATTTAACAAAACGATCAGAGCCATAGACGCGCCATTGATTCGATAAAATCTCATAAAGTTGTTCATCCAAGGGTTGAGTAGGCGAATAGGGGATGTCGATGGAGATTTTAAACTCTTCACAACATTTTTTTAGGATGGTTTGAAATAATTCGTATTTATTCTCAAAGTGATTGTAAACCGTGCGTTTTGAAACATTTGCTGCTTTTGCAATGGTATCCATATTGGCTTTTTGAAAGCCGTCACTGATAAAAACTTTTTCGGCAGCCGCTAAAATGGCTTGGCATTTTAGTTCTGATCGGCTCAGTCCATGTTGTGTCGATAGGGTTTCCACCGGAATCACTTTGCTCTTTTCGTTATAAACATAAAATTTTTTCGCATATTTTACACTCGTGAGTTTACTTAAATCTACATGCTTGTGTAAACTAAACTCACAAGTTTACTTTTTTGTATGACTTGCAAAACCAATAAAAACAACAGTG
>JAPOUS010000221.1 GCA_026708525.1 Cellvibrionales bacterium | reverse complement strand
CTTCTGTAAGCGTTTCCAGACGCCTACCCTTCATACCATTATTATCGTTACCATAACGATATTTCGTTATATACCGTTCCGACTCAATGGTAGATATTTTCCCACGGTCTTTTTCATCATAATGAAAGCTCAAGCTCCTCCCAAAAGGGTCGGTTTGTTTAATCAGTCGATCGTAGTCGTCGTATTCAAAAAGTATACCTTGTTGGCCTTTGAATGATACTGATACTAATTGATTGGTATTCGAGTATTGGTACTGTAAAGCATCATCCTGATTATCTTTGAGATAAATTATTTTTCCATCTTTGTCGTAATCATAGGTAATGTTGTAGATTTTACCCTTTCTGTACCACTGGATAGAAACAAGGTTACCTAACAGGTTATAATCAAAATCGGCACTCTCTCCAAGGCCATTGGTTTCTTTAATGACATTACCATCATCATCATAGTCGAAGTAGTGGATGAGAGAGGGCTCTTCATTTGAGCCGATACCTGATTCCATGATCAGTAAATTATCTTCATTAAATAGATAATGAGGGCTTTGATGCGTAGATTTTCTCGTTTTATCTTTATAGTGCAAGGAAGAAAATGTCATATTGCCAAAAATATCATAAGTAAAAATCTGATCAGAGGCTATGCCATCAAACCCTTTGGTAAGGCTGCGAACTTTTTGACCCGCTGCATTATACTCGTAACGCTTTGTATAATGTGCTTTTGATATTCCATCATAGTCAGTCTCATGGAAACTCACATCAACGACTTGATCTAAACCCGTGTATTGTGTTTTTTTGGTAACAAAAGGTTGCTTATTATTTTTAGTATCACTTTCAAATCGATATCGAACTTCTTCAGAAGAAAACATCCAAGGAAATTTTTTAATTTTTTGAATTTTATGTTGATTTATATAAATATCGGTTTCAAATTTGGCATCATGATAATCATATATTTGTTCATTTCCCCAGCTATCTTGCAGCTTAATAGGCCTTTGCAAAACATCATATTGTGCTTTTTCTTTCTGCCCTAATCGATTGATCTTTTCAATAGTCTTATTAAATCCATTGTAACGCCGCTGAGAATAGACCAGCCATTCGTTCCCTTTATTATGGTAGGTATGCGTTTTTCGACCTAAATGATCATAATTGGTTTTAGTTTTATGGCCCTCAGGTGATGTCAAAATAATGGCATTTTGATTTGCGTTTTGGTGAATAAGATAATCAAACGTAGTGCAAGCCCCCAAAGCATTGCATTTTTCAATCAACTGCCCTATCGCATTGTATTTGTAGCCAGTCACAGCACCAAGCGGTGAAATAGTTTCGATCAACTGATTATTTCGGGTATCAATTATTTGCGTGGTACGTCTACCTAAGTGGGTTTTTTCAATTCTCTTGAGCTGTGATTTATCTGAATCAACAAAAAACTCCAGCTCCGAAGTGATCTCCTGCGGCCCTGGGTGGGTATTTTCTAACCATTGCCTAGATTTTTTTATCGTTCTTCCCTTATCATCGAATACGCGTGTACTTTTTTGCCACGGCACCCAACCTAATTTGCATCCAGCAGGTCGATATTTTATTATTTTTTCAGAAATATTTTTTTTATTTTTTGATAAAATATACCTATATAATTTTTTCTCACCTGAGGTAGCATCCGTTTCTATGATTTTTTTAGGTAGATTATAATGCGCTGTATAAAACTCGGATTCGACCTGCTTCTTTTTTATCCAGATTGATTGTATGGGATCAAAAACACTTTCGATTTCATCTAGGGTATTTCCAAAATTATCGTACTGATAATGAAATGATTTGACTGGGCTATATGCCTGCTTATCTCTATCAAACACCTCAATAATTTTTTTAATCGGCTTATCATAATTGGTCTGCCGTGCATATTTAAATGGATTTATATCATAGACATAACTGACTCGACTATAGGGTTTATCACCCTCTAACGTTTCAATGGATGTAGGCAAATGAAGGTAATTAAAGGTTATTTTATTGACTAAATAGTTTGGTGTATTCTCGTTTAAATCACTTTGAGTGGTTGTCACCTGGTAACGATAGGTTGTATCGCCACTTTCTAACAAACTATCTCTATCCCCACTCAACGTATAATCTGGATAGCCGGTAAAGTTTTTATCTGAATCGTGATGATAAAATATTTTCCTGGATTCTTCGCCTGTGATGTTATCTTGATAAAGCAACTGGCTAACAACAGGCAGGTTGACAACACCTTTTTGGAACTTTGCTTTAATTGCATGATAGCCTAAGACAATTGATGCCCCCTCAGGTGTCATAATTCGACTAACAAGATGCAACCCGTCGAATGAACGATAGGCAAGTTTCGTCTGATGCCCAAGCGCATCTATAATAGTTTCAACACCGTCTGGGTTTGAATAAATTTTTGTTTCTCTACCATCAGCTCTTATTACTGCAAAATACGAAGGCTCATATACGAATTGATGGGTTTGTCCATAGTTATCAATAATGCTTTTAAGCTTTGCTGATTCTGGTAATGACTGTGAATCAATATAATTAAATCTCAATTTATTACCAAACCGATCTTCCTCTAAAACTAACAGGCCGGTAGCAGAAAATAATTTTCTTGCTCCATCTTTAAAGGTGACTAAATAACGGTAATAAATCGAGGGGTCAGCATCAAACCGTACCACCTGCCCAAAATCTTGAAAGGTTATTCCGTGGTGATTAAGATAGCGAAGCCCTGAACGGTGCCCATATACATCCTGCCAAAGAGGGTCAATTAACCAAGACGAGCCATTAAGGAAAATCGTATTTTTATCGATATAATCAATATCTAATGCCCACCCCTTAGGAAGGCCAAATCGACCATGAAAATTGTATTGATATTTTAACTGTAAAGAGAATGTTGAATGAATACCTGGCACAGATAATAGTGGGTAGGAATAATTTAATGTGCCCGTTGCTTTATTTATCAAAATGCCTTTAGCATTTATTATGTTATATGCTTGAGAGCCAGGGTAATCACAGACGGCCACATTCGAAATAATAACAGAAATCAATAAAATGATACGGGCTGACATAGTTTTCTGAATGCTTGTTCAAAATACATTACCATTTGACCCGGTAATGACAAAAACAATCCCGTGCTTTTATTAATCTCCCTTTATTCGAAAATTAAAGCGACAAGTTCTATTTACTCTCGAAACCTCAGATTACTTGGCTTTAGCTCATTAATCGCACTCACCCCCATCAACTTCATCCCTCTTTCAATTTCATCGTGCATATTTTGCAGTGCTCTTTCAACACCTGCCTGACCGCCCGCTGCTAAAGCGTATAAATACCATCGACCTCCTGAGCACGCTTTAGCACCTAATGAAAGCGCCTTTAAAACATGTGTACCTCGTTGTATGCCACCATCAAGAATCACATCAATATCATTACCGACAGCATCCATAATTTCTGCTAACTGATCAAAGGGGGAGCGAGAACCATCTAATTGCCGCCCACCGTGGTTGGAAATCATGATGGCACTGGCGCCCATTTTAACTGCCCTTTTGGCATCTTTAACTGACATAATGCCCTTTATGATAAAGGGCTTTCCCCAATAATCTGCTATTTCTTCTGCTGATTGCCAATCCATGCTTTGATCTAACATTTTTGTAAAATAATCCGCAATAGTTAACGCTACCTTAGATCCTTCATCGACGTAGCCACTTAATTGAGGCAGTTCAAACGTCTGTTTCGTTAGGTAATTGAATAACCACTTAGGATGTAACGCAAAGCTTAACGCACTTTTTGGCGTTAAGCGGATCGGTGATGTAAATCCAGTTTTGATATCTCTTTCTCTATTCCCACCCACTGCGGCATCCACTGTTAGCACAAGCACATCAACATTCGCCGATTGACATCGATCGATCATTTGCCAGGTTACTGCTTGATCTTTATGAACATACAGTTGAAACATTTTTGGCGTATCTGGGATGTCGCCTAATGACTCAATACTTATCGTACCTAACGAAGATAAGCCAAATAAGGTACCAAATTTCTTCGCGGCCTTTGCTACTGCTAATTCACCTTCATAGTGAAACAACCGCTGTAACGCGGTAGGTGATAAAAAAAGCGGTAGCTGTAGTTTTTGGCCTGCAATCTCAGTTGACATATCAACCTGATCAATGCCCGTTAATACATTAGGAACAAGGTCGCAACGATCAAATGCAGCGGTATTTCGACTGAGCGTTTTTTCATCGTCTGCCCCACCATCAATGTAATGAAAAATAGCGCTGGGCAACTGTTTTTTGGCTAACTTTCGGAACTGTTGAGTGTTATAACATTGCGATAAGCGCATGAGTAAACCCCACCAAAAATGCGGAGTGTACTGACTTTTTGCATGAATTACACTATCCGAAATACGTTACACGACAGGCGATTTAATGGCTTTACGGATCGCAATCAGCAAGTCATCCCATTTAATCGGCTTTGGAATGTAGCCATCCATGCCCGCCGAAAAACAACTGATCCGATCAGATAGCTGTACATTGGCGGTAATGGCATAGACAGGCAAATGCTCGCCGGTTTTAATCTCGCGAGCACGAATTAACTTGGTTGCTTCAAGTCCATCCATTTCTGGCATTTGCATATCCATAAATACAATATCGTAAGTATTCTTTTCAATCAGGTGGAGGGCTTCAATACCATTACCACAAACATTTACCTGATAGCCTTTCTTAACCAGTAATTTTTCAAGTAACAATTGGTTAACCAAGTTATCTTCAACCACCAATATCGATAGCCCTTGAAGATGCTCTTCTAATGCCTCATTATCGAATTTATCTGTCAATGACAAAGCCGCCTTTGTCACCACTTTTCGATTGGATAAGCATTCAAACAACGCGCCGAGTTTAATTGGCTTTTTAACCACCTGCATAGGCCGATGATCAGAACCTAACGGGTATTTGGGCTTAACTAAAGATTCTAATTGCACAATCTCCGCTTGCTGTTGATTTTCCTGCATGAAGTTGTAGACGGTATTGTATTCGGCTTCATCAAGCGAACTATCTAAAAGAATGGTCTGATAAACCTTCTCAGTAATCGGCAGATCCGAACTTAAGGTTAAACAATCTTTGATCACTGTGGTTCTAAAACCAAAGTAATCCAGCAGATAAGCCAGCCAATGGCGCTGGGTTTCATTTTTAACCGCAACTAAGACATCTTGGCTTTCAACATGACACACATTAAGCACAGGATCTTGCCATTGGATAACTTCCATATCACAACTAAAAGCAACCGTTGTACCCTCGCCTTCACTGCTACTTAATGTAATATCACCATGTAGCAAATCAACCAGTTTTCGGCAAATAGTGAGTCCCAACCCGGTACCACCGAATTTACGCGTGGTTGAAATATCCGCCTGTTTAAAGCTTTCGAAAATCGATTCTTGCTTTTCTTGTGGAATCCCCATACCCGTATCGGTAACAGAAAAACAGATGGGGACACCAATGGTTTTATCTGAGTTTTTTTCTCTGCCTAAAAAACAGCGCAATGAAATTTCGCCCTCACTGGTAAACTTGCAGGCATTACTGAGCAGATTAAAAAGGATTTGTCGGACACGCCCTAAATCACCAGAAACTTTGGCAGGCATGGCAGGGTCAATCAACACAATAAACTCAATACCCTTAGAGAAAATAACAGGCGCCATCGTTTCGGCAATGCTTTCTATCGCTTTTCGCAAATCAAAAGTAATATATTCCAGCTCTAATTTACCGGCTTCAATTTTGGAGAAATCCAAAATATCGTTAATAATACTCAGCAATGACTCTGCACTTTGCTTGACTGTTAGAGCGTATTCGCGTTGCTCATCATCGAGCTCGGTTTCGAGCAATAAATTATTCATCCCTATCACCCCATTCATTGGGGTGCGAATCTCATGACTGACCACAGCTAAAAAATCACTTTTCGCCCGATTCGCATATTCGGCTTCTTCTTTAGCTTTCTGTGTTTGCAGTGCATGAATCGCCAATGGCACAAAGCGCTTGGCTAATTCTAAGTGATGATCCTCATAGAATGCTTCTTCTAAATGAAAACAAATCAAGAGCGTGGCATTGACACCGGTTTCAAGAGGAAGGTGTATGGCCGATTTGGCAATTGCCCCAATATTAATCGGTGTTTTTTGATATTCCTCGTAGTTATCCAGATCATGGATAATCATTGGCAGCCCATTTAGCACCTGCTTGAACAGGTCTTTTGGCATTAAATGCATATTATCAAACAAGCTATTGGTGGTAACTACAGGGGCAAAACCGTGTTTTTCGGTCGAGGTTAATATGCAAGCACTTGTGTAAGGAAGAAAGCCGGCAATCGTATTAAGTAATTGATGGTAAACATCTTTGCGCTGGATCGACTGCGTCAAAACCGTTAACGACTCTAACAGGCTATCGGATTCCAAACGCCGCTTAAGCTCACTCGTTCTTGCATACTCTAATTGAGTAAGGGTTTGACGTAATTGTTCGTCGTTTGTCATCGGTTGTTCCATCAACGGATAAGCTCGTTATAAAATTGCCAGATACAAAATAATCCATTAACACAGATTTTTATAGCCTGCGTGAAGGTATAGTTAACCCGCGCTTATTTTTCCAACTTAAGGTGATGTTTCCTAAAAAACGCAAAAGGCAATCTAGTGATATTCGATGAAGATAACATTTTAAGGTAATAATATTGGGAAAAACTTGTTATTAATTATGAGTTAGGTCAAGAGCGGATTTTTTTCGCCTCTCTATCTTCAAATATTTTTTCAAATAATTCCTTGCGATGAATTTTTTTATCTTTTGGTGCTGTCACGCCAAAGCGTACTTGATTTCCCTTCACGCTTAATATGGTGAGAGTAACATCTTCATCAATCACCAGGCCTTCATTAAATGTGCGTGTCAGAATTAACATGGTATCACCTTTAAGGGATTTATCGTTGACCCTAAAGGAGTTCAAACACGCCATCAAGCCCAGTAGATCGGCTTAATGCTGAATTAGCCAGCAATTATGAATGTTGGCACGTTTTGCAAAATCTGGATCAATGCTTTGCTGATGAAACTCAACAACCTTATATCGATCAGTTATTAGATCATCTAACATAAATCCTCGTCGATTATTGGAAAAAATCAAAGTGCCCCCTTCATTTAACCGCTTCATCGTTTGCTCAATAAGAAATCGATGATCTCGTTGAATATCAAATGACCCTCGCATTTTTTTAGAATTAGAAAAACTCGGCGGATCTAAGAAGATCAAATCAAAGGACTCTCGGCTGGTTTTAATAAAATCCATCACATTAACATTGAGCAAACGATGTTTATTAGCCTCTAAACCATTGGTTCTAAAATTTCTCTGAGACCAGGATTGATAGGTTTTAGACATATCAACACTTAGTGAGGATGTTGCGCCGCCTGCCGCAGCGTGCAAGGTAGCCACACTGGTATAGGCAAATAAATTTAAGAACGCTTTCCCTTCAGCATGTTGTGCAATGTAACGTCTAATTGGGCGATGATCTAAAAATAGCCCTGTATCTAAATAATCTGTCAAATTGACTAAGGCTTTTATACCGCCCTCCTGAACAGAAACAAAGTGTTGCTGTTGATCCATTTTTTCATATTGCGCCAACCCTTTTTGTTTTTTTCGGGTTTTCATAATGATTTTGTTGTCATTTTTTAACGCAAAGACGGATTTAACGGCGGCGATAAACTGCTGGCGTCGTTGAGTGACGGCAAATTCATCCACTGTTTTGGGTGCTTGGTATTC
>JAPOUS010000320.1 GCA_026708525.1 Cellvibrionales bacterium | reverse complement strand
CGCTCCTCCCCGTGACACCTGCATTAAGATGTCTCCGATTCCATTACTAAAAGAATTTTCATTGCTTCATCAAAAGATGAACCACAAAAATCACTATCTGCTGAAAATTTGGCACAGTAACTCGGACGCCTAGGGTCATTAAAAAGACAACAACGATTTTCATCGGATAAATGCACACAGCGCTCACCCGATTGTTTACCTGACGGCATTCCGTAAAAAGGGGTATTGATTGAAGGAGCGATGCAGCATGCACCACACCCGACTCTACACTGCATTGACGTTGATAGGTTTAAAGGTTAACAAGATAGCTGGCAACAGAATCAGCGCACCTAACAGTGCAGATAACATCGCCAAACTGGTTAACAATCCGAAATAAATGCTCGGGGTAAAGTTCGATAAGGTTAAAATAGAGAAGCCAAAAATAATGGTCACCGAGGTATAGAACATTGCCAAGCCCGTACTGTGATGACATCGATTAACCGCCGCACGATAATCACCATCTTTTGCTAATTCGCGCTTAAAGCGATGCAAATAATGGATAGTATCATCAACACCAATCCCTAACGTAATCGCGGCAATGGTAATCGTCATAATATCCAGCGGAATACCGGCAATACCCATCAACCCTAACACAATACCTGCCGCTAAAAGGTTTGGTAGCACACCGATAAAAGCTAATTTAGCTGATCGAAACAACACACCAAACATTAACATAATAGCAAAAAACACAGCACCCAAGGTTTTAATTTGTGAGCTGAACAAACTTTGTAATAGGTTATTATACAGCACCATAATCCCCGTAAGCGTGACATCATTTGAGGACAATCCCATATCCTCAGTCAAATAAGATTGAATACCCTTAAGGTAATCTTGTCTATTCAGCGTTTTACTCGTTTCTTTTACACGCACGCTAATTCTGGCTTCTGATCCATCGGCTGAAAGATAAGGTTCAACCAATGCTTTCTTCAGTGTGTCATCCATATTTTTCCATACAATCGCTAACTGGACATTATCCACATGCTCACCTGACAAGTCCTTAATGACTTGATACAAAGTTGCAAGCGACAACACCTTACCGGAATCCGGCTGTGCAGCAATGTACTCTTGTGCTTTCTCTATAGTTTCTAGCCCTGCTACCGTGAACCAATATGGCAAATTGACACTGTGCTCACTGTCAAAATCCGCTTGGCTATAGTCATCATCCGAAAAGAAGTCATCCTCTTCTTCTACAGCTTCTTCATTTTTTCTAGACAATTGCGCATTCTGCTCCGGTGCTTGATGTTTAAGCAAGATACTTAATGGTAAGGTTCCGCCCAATTGCTTATCCAGTGTTAGCATCCCCTGGTAAATTTCCGTATCTTTAGAAAAGTTGTCAATAAAACGGTTTTCCACCTTTAGTTGCGTAAATCCAATGACTGCTGCTATGACAAAGGCTGTACTTACCAACATCACTTTGCCGGTATGATTCAATGCAAGATTTGAAAAACACTCAACCAATCGGTTAGTCACTGGGTCTTGCTCTTCATGGTGATGCCTACGAATAATCAATAGCCCCGCAGGCAAAATTAAAAAAGACAGCAGCAAGGCTACCGATACGGCAGCTGTCATCATCCAACCAAAATCAATCACAGGCTTTATATCCGACAACACTAACGACATGAAAGCCACGACAGTGGTAATGGTGGTAAAAAAGCAGGGCTTGATCATGACTGACGTAACATACTCAACCAACGCCTGTTGCGTTAACTCAGCCTGGCGTTTTTCTTCTTCAATAAAGCGAACAATAAGATGCACAGTTATTGAGAGCGTTATAATTAACAGAATCGCAATAAAATTTGCCGATAAAATGGTTAGCTTAAGCCCTAGCCAACCTAACCCACCAAGCATAACAACACCTGTGGCTAAACAGGTAAGAATAGGTAAAAGTACCCAGCGAACCCGTCTAAAAATAACCCACAGCAACGCAATAATAAAAAGAACGATCGCCACGCCAAAGACCAACATATCGCTGCGGAGAAAATCCAACATATCACTAACGATCATCGGAACACCGCCAATAAATAACTGCTCACTGGCCTGAGCTTCCGTTATCGCTCGAATTTTCTCAATTAGCTGTGCCTCCATGGCTTTCCGCTGCTTTATCGCTTTATCATAAGCTTTCGCAGCTTGCGTATAAGCAGCACTATGACCTTCACCTGCCAATAGTGCTAACTTCTTTTTCTTTAGCGATTGAACTTGCTCGGCAGGCTTCAGGTTAACCACAATCGCCGTGGTTTTTTCATCCGTACTTGTCACTAACTGCTGATACAGTGGGCTATTTTTAAGCTCTGCCCGAGCGAGGGTTTTATCGGCCGTTTTAAGGTATTGAATATCTTCTTTAAACTGCCCCAAACGCACTTTAGGGCTATAAAGTAAAGGAACATCCAAATATGTCATAACCGAATCAACGCCCGCTAATTGCTCAAGCTGCGTTTGTATATGGCCTACCTTTTCGAAAGTCTCATCCGAAAAAAGCGGCGTATTCGGTGTATAAGCAATGACCAGAAATTCTCGTGAATAGTAGGCTTTGCTCATTTTTTCATAAGCTACATATGAAGGATCATTCTGAAGGATTAGCGAATCACTGGATGCATCAATATCTAGACTGGGTATTTTTAAGCTAAAAAAAACGCAAAGTAAGGCGATCACCAATAACAGGCTTTTCGGGTACGCCAGTGCTTTCCCGTACAATTGTTTCAACAAATACTCTCCATTTGAGCTGTTTTTAGGTGCGCTATCTTGTTCACCTAATACCACATAATCTGATGACATAGCCCAACCACTCGTATTGTAGAAGCTTGCTAAACATCAAGCCTTAATCTAAACCCAATCGCTCAATGACACACTCTTGAGTGACTTAACTTCATAGCTATCCAATAGCCTGGTCAGACATTCCTCATCATCGGCTAAACATTTGGTTCAATTTATTCTACTCGCTACGACTCGCAGCTATTCTAGAAATCGTATCATTCTTCAATAACTTTAGGCTTAAGCGAGTAGTCTGTTTGAGAGCAGGCTACTCGCCTCCCCAAGGCGAAACCAAAGCTTGATTCAAGCCTAGCTGGCTTAAAATTCTCGCTACAATAAAGTCGACTAGCTGCTCGATATTTTGCGGTTTATGGTAGAAGCCAGGGCTTGCAGGCAAAATACTCACCCCCATTAACGCCAATTTATGCATATGCTCAAGCTGTATAGCTGATAAAGGCGTTTCTCTCGGCATCAATAATAGTGGACGTTGCTCCTTTAAACAAACCACCGCTGCTCGCTTAATCAAACTCTCGCTTAACCCCATCGCAATAGAAGCCAGCGTTCCGGTACTGCATGGCACAACAGCCATGGCATCAATAGATGCACTGCCGGAGGCCATGGGTGACATCCAGTCATTCGCCTGGTAGCAAATGAATTGATCGTCTGATGATAATGATAAATTTAGGCGATTAACAAACGCTTGCCTTTGGTCGCTTGGAGCATCAGGGATAACAAATCCTTCTTCAAGTTTTGCGACGGCTTTTGCGCCTTCGGAAATCACACAATATACTTGGCAGTCAAGTCGTATCAATTCCTCCAACAACCGCAAGGCATAAACAAAGCCCGAGGCGCCCGTTAATGCAAGCGCAATGGTTTTATTATAAGGTTTAGTCTCTTTCAAGTAGTGCCTCCGTCAATTTTTCACGGAAGCCTCCAAAACTTCCGTTACTCATTAGTACGACTTGGTCACCTGACTGGATGGCATTCAGTACGCTGTTCAATAGCGCATCCACATCATTAAAGCAGTCGCCTAATTCTTCTGGAAGCGCCCAGCTTAAATCACCCCTAGTATAAAAGAAACAGTTATCCGCTGATGCGACAGCTTCTTTCAGGGCCGATTTATGCAATCCCTGTTTCATGGTATTGGACGCCAATTCGACAACCGTTATCACGCGCCCGGTGTGAGAAGCTTTAACTCCATGTAAACTGGTTTTGATCGCCGAAGGGTGGTGAGCAAAATCATCGAATACGGCTATTCCCCCTTTCTCTATCAGTTTTTCCATTCGACGCTTTACCCCTTGAAACGACTCAAGCGCTTTAGCAACCGTCGATAAGCTAACACCTAATGATTGCGCAGCACTGGTAACAGCCAAGGCATTTTTCACGTTATGCTCACCAATTAATTGCCAATCTACCTTAACTGATTCGCCTGAGGTCTGATTGAATAAAGTAAACTGACTACCATTGCTCGCCACATGATTCGCAACCATATCGGCACTGTTGTCATCGGTTGAAAAAGTTGCCTGGGTTGACCAGCACCCTTTTGCTAATACGGATAAAATTTCAGCATCATTGTACGGATAAATCACTTGCCCTTTTGAAGGAACTAATCTGACGACATGGTGAAATTGGCGTTTGATATCTTCGAGATTATTAAAAATATCTGCATGGTCAAACTCGATATTATTGATAATTAATGTACTGGGTTTATAGTGAACAAATTTACTGCGCTTATCAAAAAAAGCGGTGTCATATTCATCAGCCTCGATGACAAAAAGTTCGCCTTCACCTAGCCGTGCCGAAAAAGGAAAATTATGTAACACGCCCCCCACCAAAAAACCAGGGTTGAGGCCAGCTGTTTCAAGCACCCAGGCGAGCATCGCACTTGTAGTGGTCTTGCCATGTGTGCCTGAAACTGCAATAACCCGCTTATCTTTAATAATATAGTCATGTAAAAATTCAGGCCCTGAGGTATATACCCTGTTTTCATTCAGTAACATTTCAACAACCGCGTTACCTCGACTTAGGGCATTACCCACAATGACAACATCCGGTGCAAACGCTTCTACATGAGATGTTTCATAACCTTGATCAAGCTGAATCCCTGCATTGTTGAGTTGAGTACTCATCGGGGGATAAATGTTTTCATCACAACCTGCTACTAAATACCCCATTTCTTTCGCAAGAACGGCAAGGCTTCCCATAAATGTGCCACACACACCTAATATATATACGCGCATATCTCTTCTCAGTGATTAGCAAACACGCTTCAAGACTACTCAAGAACAAAGCGCTCCACTAAAGCCTCAAGCAGCATCCCTATTTATAAAATGTGAGTAGCATGGCGCATGGATAGGTGAAATTCAACATGCAAGTTGACGATTTTTTCAGTATCATTGCCAGTTTAAAGTCTAACCACGAGCAAAATGTACTTGGTGACGCTTTAAAAAGGATAAAGGGGCCTGAAAAATTGAGCGCGAGGGATTGTTCGCCAACGATTCTGACGCAAGCCACTTGAAAATAAAAATAGGGTAAATAAGCAGAGAAGTAAACCATCTAAACGCTTTACATTCAATGAGTTAACAAAGATTTACTCCAAAACGTATAATACCAAGCTCCTTTAACTAACAAAGCAACTCCAACAATCGCCAAGAAAATAGCTCAACAAATCGAACCCTCACTATGTCAAACGCATCAAAACCCAAAAACGCATTTTACGCCCAATCAGGCGGAGTTACTGCTGTTATCAACGCTTCGGCTTGCGGAGTCATTCAGGCAGCAAAAGAAAGCGATCAAATTGGTACCGTGTACGCAGGACATAACGGCATCATTGGCGCATTAACAGAAGAGCTGATCGATACCAGCCAAGAATCTAAAGAAACGATTGCCGCACTCAAGCATACGCCATCAGGCGCTTTTGGCTCGTGCAGATATAAGCTTAAAAGCCTAGAAGAAAACAAAGCAGAATACATGCGCCTAATTGAGGTATTTAAAGCACATGACATAGGCTACTTTTTCTATAATGGCGGTGGCGACAGCGCAGACACCTGCCTTAAAGTTTCAAAGCTCTCTGAGCAAATGGGTTACCCTATCCAAGCGATTCACGTCCCCAAAACCGTCGACAACGACCTACCCTTCACCGATAATTCGCCAGGTTTTGGTTCAGTTGCTAAGTATGTAGCCATCTCAACACAAGAAGCAGGCCTTGATATTGCTTCTATGTGCAAAACGTCCACCAAAGTCTTTATTTTCGAAGTTATGGGACGTCATGCAGGCTGGATTGCCGGCAGCGCTGGCATTGCCTCAACGAATGAACACACCCCACCACACATTATCTTAATGCCAGAAATCGCCTTTGAGGAAACGGCTTTCTTAAATAAGGTCGATCAATGCGTAAAAGACTATGGTTTTTGCGTGATTGTTGCCTCAGAAGGCACCCAAGACAAAGACGGGAAATTTCTCGCAGATGCCGGAGCGAAAGACGCTTTCGGCCATACGCAACTAGGTGGCGTCGCACCAACACTAGCGACATTAGTCAAAGATAAATTAGGTTACAAATATCACTGGGCTGTTGCTGACTATTTACAGCGAGCAGCGAGACATATTGCGTCAAAAACAGATGTTGATCAAGCCTATGCGGTAGGCCGGGCGGCCGTCGAGAAAGCACTTGAAGGCAAAAATGCGATAATGCCATGTATTCAACGTACGTCAGATACCCCTTACACCTGGGAGATTGGTGAAGCGCCTCTTGCAGAGGTTGCTAATGTTGAGCAAAAAATGCCAAGAGATTTTATCTCAGAAGATGGCTTCCACATTACAGAAAAAGCCAAAACCTACTTTTCACCACTTATCCAAGGCGAAGACTACCCACCTTATATAAACGGCTTACCTCAGGTTGCCAAACTCAAAAAAGTGTTCGCGCCAAAGAAAACAGCCACAAACTTTGACGTGAACAAATAACGCAACCCTACCCATTGCACCTCCGCTTAATAAAACAGCAAGAGGTGCAATCGCTAGCTAGCTACCACTTTAGCCTGACAGCCCCTATAATGTGCCTTTCTTAAAAACCAAACTAACGAGGATCCCTATGAGTTATAATCAAATTCCAGCAGGAAAAAACCTACCCGAAGACATTTTTGTAGCAATTGAAATTCCTGCCAACAGCACACCCATCAAATATGAAATAGAAAAAGACTATGATGCATTGATGGTCGATCGCTTCATGGCAACACCCATGTTTTACCCCGCCAACTACGGCTACATCCCTGAAACCCTATCTGAAGATGGCGACCCATTAGATGTACTTGTGGTAACGCCTTATCCTGTTGTCCCAGGTTCTGTCATTCGCGCACGCCCTGTTGGCATCCTCAACATGTCAGACGAAGCCGGCAAAGACGCAAAGCTTCTAGCCGTTCCACATGACAAATTGACGGTACTTTATAAAGACGTAAAAGAGCCTAGCGACTTACCTGAATTATTAATCAAACAGATTGAACATTTCTTTGAGAATTACAAAGATCTTGAAGCAGGAAAATGGGTTAAGGTCGATGGCTGGGCTGGCTCAAAAGAAGCGCTAGCTGAAGTAATAAAAGCTGCCGAAGCCTATGAAGCTAACAAGTAAGCACGCTTTTTAAGAAAAATTCTTAAGTAATAAAAAAGCCTTTCATTTGAAAGGCTTTTTTATTTATCGCTAGCGATTACTTTTTCTTTCTGGTCGCAGCTTTTCTCTTTGGTGCCGCCTTCTTAGCCGCTACCTTCTTTTTAGGTGCTGCCTTTTTAGCAGCTACCTTCTTTTTAGGTGCTGCCTTTTTAGCAGCTACCTTCTTTTTGGGTGCTGCTTTTTTAGCGGCTACCTTCTTTTTGGGTGCTGCTTTTTTAGCGGCTACCTTCTTCTTAGGTGCTGCTTTTTTAGCGGCTACCTTCTTCTTAGGTGCTGCTTTTTTAGCTGCGGCCTTTTTCTTAGGTGCTGCTTTTTTAGCTGCGGCCTTTTTCTTAGGTGCTGCTTTTTTAG
>JAPOUS010000340.1 GCA_026708525.1 Cellvibrionales bacterium | reverse complement strand
TCATAACCCTCGATGTTTTTTCGATTATAAACATCGAGGATATCAACATAAAACGTCCAAAATCCCCATTGTTTTGGGCTGGTATACTCTGCACGAAAATCTAAGCGATGATAATCAGGATAACGCTCATTATAGGGGGCGCCGTATACGGGCGCTAAAACCTCTGGAGATGTCATACTGGGTGCAAGATCCACGATGGGGGTATACCTTGAACCACTTTGGTAATTCCATTTTATACCCAACATCCATTTTTCACCGACTAAACGGTTTAGTACCAGATTAAACAAAATGGGCTTATCATACTCAAACTTCGCCGTTTTATTGGTTGCTTTATGGGTTCTATCTGTTTGCGAAAGACTCAAAGCCGCCCAACCATACCATCGATCTGTCAATTGTTTATTCAGTAAAAATTCAATGCCTATAGCCGTGCCTTCTGCGCCATTAGCAAAATTAGTTATTCTCGAATCTTGCTCTGCTGACACCACCACATCCTGCATAGATTTAACATACACATCTGTATTCCAACGCCATCCATTCATTAAGTGTTGACCCATACCCAACACATAATGCGTCGATTTTATAGTGGTCAAATTCGGGTTGCCTAGCACATCCACCATTTCTCGCAACTTGGGTAATTGCGAGTATTGACCAGCGGCAATGTAGGCTTCTATCTCATCGCTGATTTGGTATGCCGCACGAATTCTTGGCTCTACCCGCCCCTCATTTAAGTAGTCATCATTGCTGAAATTCATCCCTAAATTTAGCATGGCTTTTTCGGTGATAGCCCATTGATCCTCTATAAATACTTCATAAGCCATCATAGAGAAGGCATCATCTACACGCACATAATCAGCATCCACAGTGGAACAATCGCCCGCATCAAGATCCGAGCAAGGGTTATATTTTGCATTAAAATCCAAGTCGTAGCCTATGTTTTCTAGGCTTAGACCAAGACGTAATCGATGATTCTCCGTTATCGGCTGCCGATAAAACAACCGGCTAACGACTCGATTCGCTGTGGTGTTTTCGTATTGATCAACACCATAGGTCAAGGCTTCTTTATCTTCAATATGGCTAACAAGGGTTGTTAATGATTTTTCTTCAGCTGCCCATTGCCAAATCAACCCTTGACTATCAAATTGCTTTTTAATTTCCGCAGGGCCTGCAAAATCCGGGTCGCGCTCAACTAAATTATTTCCCTCGCCAAAAGTAGCCGCCAGTAAATCCGATGCCCCTGCCGCCACAAATGACAGCGTAGAATAATCACTGGCCTGCCATTGATATTTCACTTGGTAATCATCCGAAATAGGTAGCTGATCCACGCTAAAACCAGATTCTTCATCATTTAAATCTTCTTCATTAAGAAACTGATCCATCATGCTGCGTCGGTACGCTGCATAAAATGCCTGTGTTTCGCCAATACCGGATTCAATCAACACGCCTGCTGTTAAAATACTGGTGTGTAGATTGGTCGTAAAGTCTTGGTTACGAGGAGCTCGTAGACTGACATCAATCACCCCGCCGGTCGCATTACTATACTCCCCTGAAAACGCTGCCGGGTACAAATCGAAGGATTTGATAACATACTTATTAAATATACTATTGCCAAACATATGGAATAAGTAAGTCGCTGGAATCAAATCAATATAGTATGCATTGTCTTCGGGTGCAGAGCCACGAATCACAGGCTCCGCACTTCCTGGCCCGTCACTTGAAGATAAGGCAACCCCAGGCAATGCATAGATGGCTTGTAAAGGATCATTAGCAGCACCTGCCACCGAAAATAATCGTTCGGTTTTACGGTGCATTTCGGTCGTAGGTTCTTTTGCCTTGGAAACAACTTCGACTTCTTCTAACCCTTCTTCTGCTTTTAAAGAGACATTGACTAAAAGAACAAACCCTACAACGTGAGTTGGCTTTCCCCATAGATGATTGCGCAGATGACGCATAAGACTACCTCAGGGCGATTATTATGATTATTTGCCCTCTTATTTAACGCGTAAAGCGTAAGCTATTAGACCAAAGAAAGCGATCGCCTTGTTATGAAACTCGCTCCTATGCGCCTGCGTAGGAGTATAAAGTCGTTAACACTGCGATTTAGTTACGCAAGGATTAATAAAACGATTGTTATCAACCGATGCGCCCTTTCGCTGTTACCTATGATGGTTATTCTCTTATTTATTTAGGCTATACGTAAGATAATGCTTTTCAGATGATAGCTGTTGCCTTTTCTAAAGGGCCCATTTTTCGCAATATCCAATATCTGTTCAGCCGAAATAATAGCACCTTTCCTCGCCCGATTTGACTCCTGTGATCCGAGTCTTCAGGGATTAAATGACTTGACTGATGACTTCGCTACCCAGCCATTGAGTTAATTGCCTTTTGGCACGTTAAATAGCGAAAAACCCACCCGCATTTTTTGGCTAGGTACTTCAAAGCGTTTACATCCATCCATCCCCTTTGGATCTGTAACCAAGCTCAAATCTTCTTCCGAAAATACCATCCCTGCTTGATAGTGATCAAAGAAAGAAACCACATCGTCTGGCGCCATGCGCATAAATAACCAGCCACGCATCCGTGTGAGCCAAGCATGCTGATTCAATATAATATTTTCTGGAAAAATTGAAGCCATAGACCTCTTATCCGTCACCTGCTGATCACGTAAACCGTCGATAATGGTTTCATCAACGCCATGGTTTGCAAACACATCTGTGGTTAAATCTGCTGCATTTTCCGTGACTGTCGCAGCTATGCTCCATCCGGAGACTACTCCTTCCGTATTGGTGGCTGCTGCTGATGCCGAGCTTACGCCTGGCTCAGTCTTTCCAGGGTCAACCAAGGCAGCCATTTTAGATGCTGCTGAAGTGCCGGATGACACATCAGCACTTGCCCCACCGGATGAACCAAAGAACCGGCTTGTCGCAGCAGCAACATTGGAGATGGTTGGTGCCAGAGAAACTGCCACGCCAGCAATAGCCACAACACTTAAGGCAATACTGGAAACAGACAACGCTTTTGCTGCTGTCTTATTGCCTGCATCCAATGCTGCCTGTGATCCCAAAAGGGAAATACCGGATAAAGCAGACGCCACACCTGCACCAAACCCTGCACCTGCGGAGAGACTTAACGAAGCACCGCCAGTTGGAATCGCTAAAACCGCGCCAAGGATACCTAATGCAGTAAATCCACTACCTAAGGTATAATTTAACACCGGGCTATAGCCACTTGGATCGGTATAACTCACAGGATTCGCAAACGCATAAGCATAGCGATTATCTTCACCCCAACTATCCCGTGTAATATATTGTCGGATCTCTGACTGATAAATACGGTGACGCAAGTAGGTAAGGCCTAAGAATGGGTTATTAAGCTCTTGGTTCCATCCAAAGGCTTTTAACACATAATCATTATGTGGATTAAACGCTAATACCTTTCCGTAGGCATCATAGCGCTGCATGTCAAATGCCACATCACCGGATGGCTTAAGATGGAGATAAGCCCCTAGACTATTATTTACCGTTAAGGTTTGCCCTATGCCATTTTCGTTTTCTACACTAATGATATCTTGATTATGCCGTATAAAATTTTTCCAACAGTGATTTTCATAAACTGTCTGCACATGGTTGTGATGGTCTGGATAATAATCACTATGTGCAGTGCCTTTAAAGGTATGACCCAAAATTCCATTAGGCCAATATCGGTACTCCGTTGCCTCACCATTAAGCCAAACCTTTAATAAGTAACCTGCATCATCATAGACATATTTTCTACCGAGATGATCCTGCAAGAGTCGACCATTTTTATCGTGAGCCAAAGATACCGGCGATTCATGGCCATTGGTTTTCATATTGACTAATTGATCGATTGCATTATAAACATAGTTGATATCTTCAGCTTTATTTCCCTTATCGCTGGTAATCTCCTTGATCAAATTATCATTTCCATCGTAATGATAATGACGCCCCCAGCCGACCTTTCCTTCATCACCCATCTGGTAATGCTCTTCAAATTGCAAACGACGTAACCCGTCATACTTGAATTCTGTATAGTAAAACTGCATAGCTGATCTATCCGTGACACCTGCTGGTTTAAAGTCTAGGACAACACCTCTTATTTCACCTAAACTGGTATAATGGTATTGAACATAAGATTCTGATTGATCCCGTTGGTAGATCACCCTTGCGCTGTTCAATCGACCTTGTGCACTATACGTATAATGGGTTTGGACTAAGCCTGTACCATTTCCATTAACGTCTCTTTGAATAAGTTGTCCTTTAAGGCCATTATCATCTACCCCATAGTAAAAACTTATTTTGCTGTCTTGCGTTTCAATATGTGACAACTGTCCATTATCCTTGGCGTAATTCCATGTTTGCGTTACCCCATTGACATCCGTTTGCCGATAAAATCGATCAAACGCATCCCGTTCAATTTTCAACGAGCGATTATCCGGATAATGCATTTCCATCAATGCACCATTGGGCGCGTATCGATAATGCAACCATTGATTTTCATTATCCGACACCGCAATTAATCGGCCGTCAGCATCATAATGATTGCGTGCCTGATAAGGTTGTTGATTTCTATTCCAAGCGCGCGCAATTAACATACCGCGTGCGTTGTATTGATAGGCTATTTTATGGCCATCCTGCAATGTTCGTTCAATTTCATTACCGTTGGCATCGTAATGATGGTAGGTCGACAGCCGATCCGTACCATTGAGTTCTGGTGATTCGACCTGAACCAATAGTCCATCTTCATCATAGTGGTAGCGATAGCCTTGATGTTCACTTTTACCATTGGGCCCTGTATGCATCTTGTGCCAAGTAAATAACTTACCTGCTAAATCATATTGACTATTTTTTACTGTCTCATATTGATCAAAGGTTTTTATCTTTGATTGCATCAGATGCTGGCTGGCATCGTATTGATACCAAATATCAATGGCATCGTGGGACTTGAATGTATATAAATTGACAAGGCTGGTTTGTTGATGGATAAGCTTGGAAAAGCCGTCGTGAACCTCCATTTTCTCAATATAATCTTCGACCCTTTCATACGCATTATCTGCAACAGGGAAGGATTGGGTAATGGTTTTTCTCGCCCAAGGCTGTTTTTTATGCACCGACCGTTTTTTGCCATTGACCTTGATCGTCGTTATTAACTCAGGATCGTTATAGTTAAAGCACTGTTCGTTGCCATAATGATCGAGGATGTTAATTGGTCGTTCTTGCTCATCGTATTCTATTGTGGTCTGCAATCCCAAACGGTCTATTTTTGCTACCACTTTGCCAAATGCGTTATAGCGCTGGCTAAACAAACGACGCCAATGCCCATTATATTCATCATTGTGTGCTATCATTCGATTGGAGGCATCAAATAACGTTTGTTGTTTATTACCTAAAGGGCTTTGATGAATAACGCTATTTTGTTTATCGTCAGCAAATACTTCATAGCACGTTTTAATCACATTGCCCTCTGGATCAGTCCGGGAGGTTTCCCGATTTAGAAGATCATAAGTAAAGGCTGTCACTTCACCTTTAGGGGTGATTTCTTTGAGCTTTTGGCCATTACGCGTATCAATAACTCTCTTATGCTCACGACCAGAACCACTTACCTTAGTG
The DNA here is from genome assembly GCA_026708525.1 of Cellvibrionales bacterium. GTDB lineage: Bacteria > Pseudomonadota > Gammaproteobacteria > Pseudomonadales > DT-91 > CAKMZU01. The sequence continues at coordinate 2,228 of JAPOUS010000340.1, read as the reverse complement.
ACTTCCAGTGCATAGTTTTCTGTATTAAATACAAAATTTACTTTTTGGGTTATTGATTCTACGCCGGGCTGATTGCCTATTAACCAGCTTGTCGTTGTCGATCTTTTTCGCCCTTGTGGATCATATTGAAAAACCTTTTGCTTCCATGGCTGCCACGTTGCTTGCTGACTATCCACTTTATAGCGTTGAGTCTCCTGGCTGTGCGTTAAGCCATCTTTTGCTAATTGGTAAGACCTCTCTTGCACACGACCTGTCAGTTCATCTTGCTCTATCTTTTGTTTTAACAAACTGAAATTATCTTCAAAATAGGCGCTTTTGGTCGTTTTTAATGTTTTCCACTGAGCGCTTTCTTGGTCATAAACAGATTCTATTGACGTTATTTTATTTCCGTAGCGATCATATTGCGTATCGATTTTATCACTCGCAATATAGGCAGATTTATCTTCATGCCAAACCCAGTGAGTCACGTTCAACGGCTTGTCATAATTGGTTAATCGACTGTATTTAAACGGCGGAATATCATACTCAAAGGTTGTTTTGGTGTAGGGTTTGCCCTCTTTCAGTGATCGAATCTCCACAGGCAAATGCAGATAGTTATACTCATACACTTGATTATTCAACTGCTTATCATTAATACGAAAAACATTGACGGAATAGCGATACGATTGATCGCCACTATCCATTAAATTATCGCCTTCGTCCGATAAAGAAAATTTAGGATAGCCTGTGTAATTGTTGCCTTCCGCATATTGATAGTTCACTTCATGGTGAACCGTATTATCAGCCAAATCGAACTGTTTAAAGTGGGTAACTACGGGCAATTTTTTGGTTGAGCCTGAGGCATTATAAGGGATACTGTCATAGACCAAATCCGTCATTAACCCCTCAGGAGATTCGATAGTTCGAATCATATTTTTCCCGTCAACGGGCAAATAGGTAATGTTATAAACTTGCTTTAGTGGATTAACGATTTCACTAAGTCCGTTTTTATTAAAATACAATGCGTATTCACGATCATCCGGATGCTTAATAATGATCTTATTGGGTTCATATGCAAAGCGATAGATATTGCCAAAATTATCAATAATCTTCTCTAATCGAGCGGATTCAAGCTTATCGATTGGTGCTTGGTAAATGAATTGTACCGCGTTTTTAAAGCGATCGAGGCGAAGTACCAATAACCCTTGGTGTGAAAAATACTGTACACTGCCATCCTTATGGCTGGCTTTATACCGATAATCTAACCCTTCAAACCCTGGGATAGGTTTTGATTCACCAAAATCTTCAAACTTTGCGCCATGCTGGTTGTAGTATTTTAAGCCCGAGCCATAGCCTGTTTCATCATGCCAACCCAGATCAATTAGCCACTGTTTACCGCCAAGTTGAGCGGTTTTGTCTGCAATATAATCTATATCAAAACGCCACCCCTCAGGTAAACCAAACATACCTACAGCATTAAAATGATATTCTACCTGTAGTTGCAATGGCTCTCGAATGCCAGGCACATCAATCACGGGATAAGAAAAGCTAAACGTCCCTGTCGCTGTATTGACCTGTGAGCGAAACATCTTTTGATCGTTATAGGCTTGAGAGCCTTTGTAACTTTCCGCTTTAACGCTGAAAGAGACAAGGGCAAAACACGTTATCATGATCAGTAGAAACAAGGTATCTGGTTTATGTTGCATATTTTTCCTCTTACATGACACTGACTTTTTTACGGGGGGCGGGTATGCCATGCTTTTACTTAAGACATTCATCTACTGCATAAATTTCTCACAACTTAATATATTGTTAAATTTTTTTACTTACCCGTGTTTTTTAAGTGGGATAGTTAGGCAATCGCGTCACTGTGAAAGGGCTGAAACAAGGCGTAGACAATCATAAAAGCCTTCTACACCATAAGGCAATATCAATAAGGTTGTCTCTGTCGCTGGGTGTAAATCAAGCCATTGACACTCAGCCGCTAATTGCTGAATCAAAGCCTTCAGTTTACTTTCCCCAGCAATAACATAACGTATGTAAGTATCTAGCCAACGACACCTATCTCATCCACGAATAAGTCAGTTACTCTCATTCCTTTTTAAGGAAATGAGCCTATGTCCACTACCACAAAGAGAGACCACGCATAATCGAAGCACAAAAACAAAGCGGCAAGACGATCCAGGCCTATTGCACGGAGCGTCAATTACCTACGAGTACTTTTTATGCGAATAAAAAGAAGCATGACG
>JAPOUS010000094.1 GCA_026708525.1 Cellvibrionales bacterium | reverse complement strand
TGGATGAGTGTATTATTTTTTGGAGCAACCTTTGCCAGTATGGGTTATAAGCCCATCAATATCATTTTATTAGCACAGGTGACTAATGGTATTCTTTTACCCTTGGTTACTCTGTTCTTAATTTGGGTAATGAATAGCCAACGCCTGGCAGAATACAAAAATGGGTTGCGCGAGAATTTCCTAGCGGTCATGGTGTTACTGGTGACCTTATTACTTGGCGGCAAAACGTTTCTATCACTCTTTTTTTCTTAAGTCGATGATGTTGTGAATATAAATATTGTGGATATCAATTGTGATCTTGGTGAAGGAAAAAACCAACAAGATTGTGAACATGATGCGATATTAATGCCTTATATTCAGCGAGCTAATATCGCTTGCGGTGGGCATGCTGGTAATTTGTTAACGATGCAATTATCTGTTGAAAATGCGACGAAGCATCAATTGAAAATAGGCGCACACCCGGGCTACCCCGATCCTGAAAACTTTGGTCGAAAAACACAGGTTTTAGATAAGCAATCTCTTATCGATACACTTAAACTCCAAATAGACACATTGCAAGAAATAGCGGATAAGCAGGGAGTTAAGCTTTCTCATGTTAAATGCCACGGAGCCTTGTACAACGATATTGAAAAAGATGAAAACAAAGCTCACTGGGTGCTAGAGATGATGATCGATTGTTACCCTGATTTATGCTTAGTGGGTTTGGCTGGTGGATCACTTGAGCAGGTAACAAAAAAGTTATTGGCAGGAGAGGGTGAAAAAAAAATTTTACGTGAAGGCTTTATGGATCGCCGTTATGACGACCAAGGGTTTCTTGTGCCTCGCACACAAGAAGGGAGTGTGCTGACAGAAATAGCAGACGTTGTTCATCAGGCAACACGTTTGTTGGCTGGTCAGCCAATTGCATCGCAGTCAGGCAAGTGGTTAACCATGGCCATTGATACCTTATGTCTACACGGGGATAATCCTAAGGCATTATCTATCGTTCGGGCATTAACGAAAAAAATAACCTCTTGTGAGTAGGCGTCAATGAGTCAATACCCTTTTACCGTGGTATCTAATTCAGAAATGGGTTTCACCTTATTGTTTGATGCGCCAGTAGGTAAAGCGTTGTCACAGTATATTGTTGATTTAGCAAAAACCTTTCGTGCTATTTGGCATCAAGGTGAGGTAGAAGCTATCCCTGGCTACAATAGCTTGATGGTATTGAGCTATTCGATAGAAAAATCGGAATGTTTGGGTGAAATGCTGATGCTGATTTCACATTTTGAATCTGGCGGGCAATCATCTTCGCGTTTGATTGAAGTGCCTGTTTGTTATGATCCCATGGTTGCAAAGGATCTTGAAAGCTTTGCATGGCAGGTGAATCTTTCGGTCGATGAAGTGATTCGCCGGCATACTGCACAGGATTACTTAGTTCATATGTTAGGTTTTTTACCGGGGTTTTTGTATCTAGGTGGGCTTGATGAACGTCTGCATTGCCCAAGAAAGTCGACGCCTGATGCACGTGTTGCACCAGGCAGTGTGGGTATCGGTGGAGCACAAACAGGCGTCTATCCTGTAGCCAGCCCAGGCGGGTGGCATATTATTGGGCAAACGGCGAAACCCTTTTTTGATCCATTGGCAGAGCAGCCATTTTTGGCAAAACCTTTGGATATGATTCGATTTATTCCGATTAGCCTTAAAGACTTCAATGCGCAGCAAACACAGGTTGAGAACCTATGATGATCATTGGTGAGGCTGGGTTACAAACGAGTATTCAAGATTTAGGCCGCTTGGGGCTTATGGATAAAGGGATTTCCAGAGGTGGAGCGATGGATACGTTATCAGCTTTTTTTGCCAATTGGCTTGTTGGAGCGCGTCCTGAGCAGCCTGTGCTAGAAATTACCATGACAGGCCCAACCATCTGTTTTGAAGAGTCTGTAACTGTCGCAGTGACAGGAGCACAGTTTGATTTAACCTTGAACGGTAAAAGCCAAGCAATGAATGAAAATTTTGACGTTGCAGCGGGTGATAAACTTGTTTTTGGTCGGTGCCATAAGGGGCTAAGAGCTTATTTGGCTATTTCTGCTGATTGGGATATACCCAAAGTGTTAGATAGTTCGTCTACTCATTTAATGGCAGGGTTTGGTGGTTTTAAGGGGCGATCACTGAAAAGTGGAGACCCTATTCGTTTATTAAATAGCCGCCAGATCGAATACCGTGTGCTTGATCGAAAATACCACCCTGGCCTTACTGGCGATTATTTATTGCGCTGTGTTCCTTGTGTTGAAACGCAATATTTTCCTGACGCCGTATTATCAGATTTTACTCACCGAACTTTTACGGTTTCGCCATTGTCAAACCGTATGGGTATCCGTTTATCGGGTGACCCATTGTTCACGAAAAATGAGCCGATAGAGAAGTCTGCCACTATAGTGCAAGGGCATCAACTATTGTCAACCGGCTTAATGGCGGGGAATATTCAGTTACCGCCTGCCGGTTTGCCTATTATTGCAGGCGTTGATGCGCAAACCATAGGGGGTTATCCAAGAATCGCTCATGTCATCCAAGCAGATTGGCCTCAAATAGCACAACTTAGACCACAAAATTCTGTTCGATTTGTTATGGTAGACGAGCAGAAAGCGCGAGAAGTTTACCAAGGCCAGCAAGCATTGCTTAAGGAATTGGGTAGGGTTTATGCAGCACGTGAGTTGTCCTCAAGCTTTCAGGCATATGGTTCGCGAGGGCCAATATAAATCGCATACTTCTGGCCAGGCGCAGGGCTTTTTACAATGTAATCTTGTTATTGTGCCCGAAGCTTATGCGCGTGCATTTGAATTGTTTTGTAAAAAAAATGCTAAAGCCTGCCCCTTGATCGCGAAATCCTTGCCAGGTTCTTATGATTTGCCTGAACTGGGGGATATTGATCTCAGGTTTGATGTCCCAAGTTATGAAATTTTTGAGCATGGCGAGCGTGTCAGGCAAGAGAATAGTATTGAATCACTCTGGCGTGATGACTTTGTCGCTTTTGCTTTAGGGTGTTCATACTCCTTTGAAGAAGCTTTTCTGAATGCAGGTCTTGAAATACGTAATATCACTGATGATGTGTGTGTTCCTATGTATCGCACTCGCATTCGTTGTGAGCCTGTCCCCCCTTTTGATGGGCAAGTTGTTGTGAGTATGCGCCCGTTTTTACCAGGGGATGTTCAGTCGGCTATTGATATTTCTTCCTGTTTTCCAAAAGTTCATGGTGCGCCTTTGCATGTCGGAGATCCTGTCACCTTAGGCATTAACGATTTAAATACGCCAGATTTTGGGTGCGCCATCAATCTAAAAGAAGATGAAGTTCCTTTGTTTTGGGCCTGCGGTGTGACGCCTCAATTGGCACTCTTATCGGCTAAATTACCCTTGGCCATTACCCATAGTCCTGGTTGTATGTTAGTCACAGATATTAAAAATGATGCGTTAAAAATCTATTAACCTATGCCTCTGAGTGCATCTTGATAGTTAGAGGACGTTATGAGCGAAGCGCCCGTTTCAGATGACTTTTTTAAGCCTTTACCGATTGATAGCGGTGCACTTTGGGGGCAGCAAACCCAGCGTTCTTTGCGTTATTTCTCTATTGGCGATCAACGATTTCCAAAAGCGTTTATTGAAGTTTTAATCACGATTAAAAAAATAGCTGCTGAGGTGAATCTCGCTAAAGCTATGCTTGATGCGGAGCGTGCTCATGCGATTGTGACAGCCTGCGATCAACTATTATCCGGTGGCTATGATGATCAATTTCCATTGCATGTTTGGCAAACAGGCTCTGGTACACAAACCAATATGAATGTGAATGAAGTGATTGCATCCCTTGCGAATAAACAACTTGAAAGCCTGGGAGCCGCTATCAATGTGCATCCAAATGATCATGTTAACTGTTCTCAGTCATCCAATGACATTTTTCCTACAGCGATGCATGTGTGTTTATCTCACCAGATTCAACGTGATTTGTTACCGGTTTTGGTTGGCTTGATTGAAGACCTTGAAAGCAAAGCGCAAGAGTTTACAGGTTTCATTTCTGTTGGGCGAACCCATTTGATGGATGCATTACCTATGCAGTCTGGCTGTCCATTTGGTGCTTTTGCAGAGGATTTATCTGAAGTAAAAGGCGATATAGCTTCTGGCCTTGAGAGGTTTTATGCATTAGCGGTTGGCGGTACAGCCATTGGTTCAGGTGCAAATGCACCTGACGGTTTTGGTGAGGCTATGGCATCAGAGTTATCTAAAGTATTTGAGCTGCCATTTGTTTCGGCAAAAAACTTATATACAGCGGTATCTTCTGAGAAGTCAACATGTTTTATCAGTGGTTTGTTAAAAAGTTTGGCTGTGTGTTTATTTAAATTAGCTAATGATGTTCGCCTAATGGGGAGTGGGCCGCGTTGTGGGTTTAATGAGTGGATTTTACCTGCTAATGAACCGGGTAGTTCCATTATGCCGGGCAAGGTTAATCCTACCCAGTGTGAAGCGTTGAGCATGGTGTGTTTGCAAGTGTTTGGTAATGATGTCACGGTCAGTATGGCGGCTTCTCAAGGGCAGTGCCAGCTGAATACGTATCGGCCGCTTATTCTTCATAATCTTTATGAAAGCATTGATTTGCTCAGTGATTCAATACAGAACTTTTCACAGTTTTGTCTTCATGGTTTGTTACTTAATGAGCAGCAGATGAAGCAAAATTTGGCAAATAACTTGTCACTGGTAACCTTGTTGGCATCTGATATCGGTTACGATGCTGCTTCTGCAGTCGCACATTATGCGTTAGAAAACCATTGCTCCTTAGCAGAGGCAGCTGAAGCGAAAGGGGTTGACGATAAAGCGCGCTTTGCCAAAAAAATGTCAGAAAAGTTAAAGGAAGCAGTTGATGCGCGATAGTATTTTTACTACTATCTAACGCTCAATTTATTGCTAATCTATAGGGTATCTCTGCTTATGGGTTTTTTAGGGGTGCGCTTAATTTCAAGGCTTTCTAAATTCGCTGTGTCATTCATCCAACAGACGCCAAAAGCAATCAGAAACCAAAAGCAATGAGTGCTGATGCCCTTATAGTTAGATAGACTAGTTAGCTTAGATATTTTCCAGTTTTTTTAAGGATGAAAAATGCAGAAGTTGTTTCTTGTGCTTTTATCTCTATGTATCATGGCTTGTAACGATGATGGGCTGCATCATCAGTCGCATGAAGTCACGATCGAGCAGCTGACGTTATCAGTAACTTCAGGGCAAAACGGAGTGGTAGAACCCACGCAAGAAGAAGGGAAGCATAGCCTTCATTGGAAAGTCGCGACGGAAAATATCGATAACCGCTATATTGCAAGTCTCTACCTTAGCCAAGATGCTGTGCTTGATCCTGTCGAAGATTTAAAGCTCATCGCTCAAAAATTATGTACTCCTAATAGTGGCAACTTAACGAGCAAATTTTGTGCAAGTTCTTCGGCGACCTGCACCTATAATAACGATATGCTGTTAAGTTGTGCATTTACCTCAGGCGATTTCTCCGGTAATTTTTCAACCTCATTGTCAACCTTTATAACTGTAAGCGAGCCATTTCACTACCTCATAGAAGCCTGCCATTTTAAAGCCCCTGAGGTTTGTACTACCCGCTCAGTTCAAGTCACCTTCATGTAGCATATGGCGGCAGCAGAAGCTCCTTGGAAGTCAAATCTCTTGTATATCAATGCCTTTTAGATATAAGCCTATGATTCACAGATTAATAAAATTTTTTTATCTGTTGCGTGATGGAGTTTATTTATTAAAAAAAATTTAAAAATAGAATTTTTACTCATGTGCTATATTTAATAAAAATTATAATTTTATGGCGACATGATGAAAAAAATAATAGCAATAATGTTGTGTGCCTCTCTTGTTTTATTGACTGCCTGTACCTCAAAAGAAAGCAAGGAAGATAAAGGCGGCCAAGGTCAAATTCTCTTATCCTTTTCAAGCATCGGCGTAAATTTTTTGGATTTTCCGATAAAAATTAAGTCTATCATTTTGATTCATGATGATGGTCAACGCATTGAAATTGCTAAGGATATTCCGGTTAATCTCGCCAGCTTTAATGAGCATCCCTATTTTATTTTATCAAAAGCAGATATGCCTTCGGGAGATTATACGCGTATTGTAATGAATCTTGAGTTTTCAGAAGAGTCGACGGTTACCTATGTGAATAAAAATTTTTATCCTAAGCCTATTACGCAGGGTATGATCTCGCAAACGGGTAAAAAATTAGGTATTGATCATCAAAACTTTATGATCAATATGCCTTTTTATAAAAAAAATATTCATGTAACTTCTAGCAAAACCACCCACCTTGATGTGCACTGGAATTTAAATACGTCTACTGATATTTATTCGCCCGATGAAAGTAATGGTGATGATTGGTTGATTGAATTTAGACCTATTGTTCAAGCAAAAGCTATTGAGGGTAATTCCCCTCTAATGGTTGAAGGGTTGTATGTGTCTCATGACGATGGCTCTGTTACGCTACGTTCAATTTTTTCTAAAACCGATCATGGTGCTATCCAGTTAAATAGTAAAAATACGCAAAATGTTTCACTTGATGAAAACCCAAGCAGTCTATCGGCATTTTTAAATAGTGCGTCGCAAGATACTTTTTTATCAGCCACAGTAGATACCAACTTAGCACAAGGCATGTTGAATGAATCAATAAATCATTTTCGGTATTTTTCAAAAGATCATACCTTGATTAAAGGCTTGGTTTCTGAGATTGGAGAAGATAGTTTAACCATTATTGGTGCTGCTTTATCGAATGGACAAGCGATTACTGAAGCCAATAAAACTTTCCGGTTACCTAAATCAGCCATCGGTGGGACTGATCGTGCTTACAGTGCATATTCATCAATTAATATAAAATTACTTACAACAAATTTTTCAGCATTGAATAAAAAAGAGTCTGTGGCTAAGGGGGCTTTGTCCGGGCCAGAAGATGAAGTGATTGAACTTGATGAAGAGTCCAAGGTTGTTGTGGAGACGGATACTAATGGCGATACAAGTTCAACCAGCGATGGCTTTAATGAAGATGGATTTGTTATTAAATTTACGGATGAAAACATTGCAAAAAGCCAAGAGACAGGCTTAACCGAAGTCACGGTTATTTCGAATAACGGCGTGTTAGTTGATCAAGTGGTTGAGGCCCAGCTGCCTACGAATTTAGAGGTGAAGCTAGAATCTGGTGTGCATTATTATGGCGGTGGTTACATGCGGCTCAGTGGCAATGAACAAAAGCTAAAATTAGTGCGTTTGTTGAAGCTCAATGCTACAGCCCCCGTTCGCTGGGAATTTAATCATAAATATGAATATGGTTCTTATTTTAATACCAAAGCATTCAATGAAGATTTTGATGAAGAACAGCCAACACTTAATGTAGAAACGGCAGGTAAAATTATTAGCACGGAAAAAGGCGATAACTTAGATTTTGAATTGGTATCTAAATTAAACTTTTCTCAAAACCTTAATTTTATTTCAAGCACAAATAAGAAGCTTTCTTGTAGTAGTATAGAAACCAACTTACCTAAGCTTGGTAATACGTTTGAAGAAGGGCGTTCTGTTTTGATGTTTGAATTAATAAAAAACGATGAGCCTTGGGATTCTGATATTAAATCAAAGCTACACTTTGATGTGCTCAATAAAAAAGAATTTGATGGCGATTATTCAACAGGTGAATTCTTCTATTCAATCGCACAGCTCCATAACTGGTTTCAAACAGTAAAAAATGGTGGTAAGAAATTTTATATACACTCAGTTGAAGTCTTTGTTGAGCCTAGTGATGAAGAGCCAAGCTGTGATTTTAAAGCATCTTACATCCATATTCGCTGG
>JAPOUS010000050.1 GCA_026708525.1 Cellvibrionales bacterium | reverse complement strand
TTTATGACACCAAAATACTTTAAAAACACGATTAAAGGCTTGCTTCAAAAGACCGCATTTAAAACCTCATTGCTTGAACGACTCGGTGAATTTTTAGCCAAACAAACACAAAAAGATGGGCAAACCCATAAGAAACTACAAAATACTCTGGCATTTGCGCCTGAAAACCCAATTTTATTGGACTCTTACGGCTGGCTTCTATATCGTATGGGGCGAGCCGAGGATGCGGCTTTTTGGGTTTCAAAGGCAATGATTCAAAGCCCCAGCGCAAAATCAGCCGCGCATCTTGGAGAAATTCTCTGGTCGCTGGGTGATAAAGAAAAAGCCAAAGAAGTGTTAATTAAAGCTCGCGAGCTAACACCCAATGATCAAGAACTTACACAAACACTCCACCGACTCAATTTATCTTACCTTGATGCGCCCTTTGATGCGCCTTAGTGCCTGCACACTAATGTTATGCATACTCTGGTTAACCGGTTGCGCCACGTTAAATAAAACCCCAAAAATTGCAGAACCTGACTGGTCTATGAATGCCAAAATTCAGGTAAAAACCGTCGAAGGCGAACGGCAAAATGCCATTATTCAATGGCAAACCAAAGATAGCGCGACCAAGGTTAATGCCTACAATAGCTTTAGCCAGCCCTTGTTTTCACTTTACAGCGATAAAAAAAGTGCCAAACTGGAAGCCGCCGACGGTACTGAAAAAACGGCTGCCAATCTTGATACGCTCATGCTCGAATCCCTTGGCTGGTCATTGCCAACTAAGCATTTACACACCTGGCTACTCGGCAGATTGGCTGGCGGCGAGACCCATACCCACTACGACCAAGGCGACCTATCAAGCTTTGACTTTGAACAATTTAAGGTTGAGCTGACCAAGTACCAATTTTTTGGCTCTACGCGCTTACCCAGCCGTGTTACATTAACCCATCCTCATTTTAATGTACGCTTAATTGTTAAGAGCTATGAATACAGCCCTTGAATGCCTATCACCAGCCAAGCTGAACCTTTTTTTACACATTTGCGGCAAAAGGGACGACGGCTACCATGAACTGCAAACCCTGTTTCAACTCATCGATCTATGCGATTCGCTGGCATTCAACATCAACGAATCAGGAAATATCCACGTTACAGGCATGCCAGATGTGCCGGATGCTGATAATTTAATTGTTAAAGCCGCAAAAAAACTACAGGCAATGACCCATAAAAATCACCTGGGCGTTGATATTCATGTCGAAAAACGCATCCCTCAGGGCGGCGGACTTGGCGGCGGCTCCTCCAATGCAGCGACGACACTCTTAGCGTTAAATTACCTATGGAGCTGCCAATTAGATCAAGACGCCCTGCTCGAAATTGGTAAAACCCTTGGCGCAGACGTGCCTATTTTTATTCTTGGAACTAACGCCTTTGCTGAAGGCATAGGTGAGCTGCTGACCCCAGTAGAGATTCCACCTTACGCTTATTTATTAGCCATTCCACCATGCCATGTCAGCACACAAAAACTTTTTTCACATCCACGGTTGACACGCGACACCAAAAAAAAGAGAATAGCGGCCGTTCTTGAGGAGGACGGATCATTTAAAAATGATTTCGAGCCGTTAACAAGACAACTTTACCCTGAGATAGACGCTATTTTTACCTGGCTTTCTCAATATGGTAAACCTCGAATGACAGGCACAGGCGCTTGCATATACCTGACATTCGACAGCACTAGCCAAGCACAAAAAGTTGCATTAGAATTGGCTGACTTAGCATTGCAAGCTGGCTGCAAAATTGCAGTCGTAAACGGGTTAAATAAAACGCCCGTATTTAGCGCGCTAGACAATTAAGAACGCGCTTAAAACTCCACTGGGGTGTCGCCAAGCGGTAAGGCACTGGGTTTTGATCTCAGCATGCGCAGGTTCGAATCCTGCCACCCCAGCCATCTTTCTTATAGATTTCGCTTTTAGGTTTCGCGTTATTCAGTAAATATCCGCAAAACCAAACATAAAAAAGTTGCATGAGTTGCATTAATTCTCAAACGACCTTTATTAATTCAGCTAGACTCATGCCTGCAAGATTTCATACCCACTCAATACAACCTGCTACCAACGCAACCCACTGCGCCATAGGATGCTGCCATGTCTAAAATGATGATTTTTACGGGTAATGCCAACCCCGATCTTGCCCAAAAAGTTGTCGATGAACTGCATATCACCTTAGGTGATATTACTGTAGGTAAGTTTTCTGACGGCGAAACCAGCGTCGAAATTAACGAAAACGTGCGCGGCAAAGATGTGTTTGTCCTTCAATCCACTTGCGCACCCACCAATGACAACCTGATGGAATTGGTCGTCATGATCGACGCGCTTAAGCGTGCCTCAGCGGGCCGCATCACTGCGGTATTACCTTACTTTGGCTATGCCCGCCAAGATCGACGCGTTCGCTCATCGCGTGTACCCATCACTGCTAAAGTGGTCGCAGATATGATGGTCGCCGTCGGCGTAGACCGCGTACTAACGGTTGAATTGCACGCCGAGCAAATTCAAGGCTTCTTCACTGTGCCTGTCGATAATGTCTATAGCTCGCCTTTATTAATTGAGCATATTGAAAAACAAGCATACGAAGATTTGATGATTGTCTCTCCTGATATTGGCGGTGTTGTTCGCGCACGTGCGGTCGCCAAAAAACTTAACGATCTCGACCTTGCCATCATCGACAAGCGCCGACCAAAGGCCAACGAATCACAGGTTATGCATATTATTGGGGATGTCGAAGGGCGCACCTGCTTATTAGTTGACGACATCGTTGATACTGCCGGCACACTTTGCAAAGCTGCCGCCGCACTTAAAGAACACGGCGCCAAACGTGTCATTGCCTACAGCACCCATGCAGTACTCTCAGGCAAAGCCATGGAGAACATTAACAACTCCGAACTGGATCAACTCATCGTATCCGACACCATCCCACTCAGCGATGAAGCAAAAAAATGCGGCCGTATCGAGCAATTAAGCATGGCATCAATTCTCGCCGAATCCGTTCGACGCGTGAACAACGAAGAATCCATTAGCGCTTTATTTGATTAACCCCTTCTCGAAACGGCACCTACGTGCTTTCAAAACACCTTGAAAGCACCTGTTCAACAACGCACAAAGCAAGCTTCAATAAACTGGCGCAATGGCTCTATTTTCTCTTGATTTGAAATAAGCTGACTGTATAATAACCGGCCTAAATTTTACCTAGGCTTTCGGGTCGAACGTCTGCCTAGGTCAATCGATAAAAACTGGAGACAACTTATGTCTGAACAAATTAAGCTACAAGCGACCAGCCGTAGCGACTTAGGGAAAGGTTCGAGCCGCCGCCTACGTCGTACAGGTTTCATCCCTGCCGTTGTATATGGTGGTAAAGAAGCGCAATCTGTAACGATTGAGCACAAAGAATTGTGGAAAGCACAAGAGCACGAGAGCTTTTTCTCATCTGTGATTACACTTGAAGTTGACGGCACTGAAGAGCCTGTGATCATCAAAGCGCTTCAACGTCACCCTGCTAAAGACATCGTACTACACGCTGACTTCCAACGCGCTGACGATTCTATTGAAGTTGAAATGAACATCCCACTTCACTACATCAATACAGCGACTTGTAAAGGCGTTAAGCTGCAAGGTGGTTCATTACAGCTAGATGCCAAACTGGTTAAAGTGAAATGTGCGCCGTCTAAAATCCCTGAGTACCTTGAAATCGATATGCAAGATGCTGTTGTTGGTCAGATCATCCACATCTCTGACATCAACTTCCCAGAAGGTGTTCGCTCTTCTGACCTTGCGCTTGGCGCAAAACACGATTTAGCATTAGCACAAGTTAAAGCACCTCGCGGTGGCAAAAAGGCAGAAGAAGCAGCTGAAGGTTAATTCACTGAATGAGCCATATTCGCTTATTAGTAGGCCTCGGTAATCCGGGGCCTTCTTATGTTGAGACTCGGCATAATGCGGGTCAGTGGTTTATTGAGGCCATTGCCCATGATTTTTCTATCCCATTAAAACCTGAAAAAAAATTCTTTGGCCTAACGGGCAAAGGTGTGGTGCATGGTCAAGAAGTGCATTTACTCATCCCCACAACCTTTATGAATAAAAGCGGGCAATCCATTGCTGCGTGTGCGAATTTTTTTAAAATCCCTCCAAAAGATATTTTAATTGCACATGATGAGCTCGATATTGACCCCGGCACTATTCGCTTAAAACAAGGCGGTGGACACGGTGGACACAACGGTCTTAGAGATACGATTGCTCGACTAGCAGGCCATAAAGATTTTCACCGTCTACGTATCGGTATCGGCCATCCTGGCAATGCGCGTGATGTGTCTAAGTACGTATTAAAAAAAGCACCCAAAGCCGACCAAGATAAAATGCACCATGTGATTGATGAAGCCATAAGATATTTACCTGAAATCTTATCGCTCGATCATCAAAAAGCCATGAACCACTTACACAGCTTAAAAGGATAACCCTATGGCCATCAACTGCGGCATCGTAGGCCTACCTAACGTTGGCAAATCAACTTTATTTAACGCTCTAACTAAAGCTGGTATTGATGCAGAAAACTTTCCTTTCTGTACCATCGAACCTAATGCAGGCATTGTGAATATTCCCGATCCTCGCTTGCAGGCACTACAGGATATTGTTCACTCTGAACGTATGATTCATACCACGATGGAATTTGTGGACATTGCAGGGCTAGTTAAAGGAGCCTCCCAAGGTGAAGGCTTAGGCAATCAGTTTTTGGCTAACATTCGCGAAACGGATGCCATTGCGCATGTTGTTCGCTGCTTTGAAGACGATAACGTTATCCATGTCGCCGCTAAAATCGATCCAGCTGAAGATATTGACATTATCAACACAGAATTAGCGTTAGCTGACTTAGACTCCGTTGAAAAGCAATTACAAAAATACACTCGCACGGCAAAAAGTGGCGATAAAGAAGCCATTGCCATGAAAGCATTGCTTGAAAAGCTTCAACCCCACTTAGATGCTGGCAAACCGGTTCGCTCACTTGAACTCACCGATGAAGAAAAGAAACTGTCAAAACAACTTCATTTACTCACCGTTAAGCCAACCTTATATATAGCCAACGTTGACGAAGACGGCTTTGAAAACAACCCTCACCTAGACGTTGTTAAAGGTATTGCGGCAGAAGAAAACGCTGAAGTTGTCGTAATCTGCAATAAACTAGAAGCCGAAATCGCCGAATTAGAAGACGAAGAAAAGCTCGAATTTTTAGCAGACCTCGGCATGGAAGAGGCAGGACTTGATCGTGTCATTCGGGCAGGTTATCAATTGCTTGGTTTAAAAACTTACTTTACTGCTGGCCCCAAAGAGCTGCGTGCCTGGACATATAAAGCGGGCTCCACGGCACCTGAAGCGGCTGGCGTCATTCATACCGACTTTCAAAAAGGCTTTATCCGCGCTGAAGTTATCGCCTATGACGATTACATTGAAAATAAGGGTGAAGCTGGTGCAAAAGATGCCGGAAAATGGCGCTTAGAAGGCAAAGATTATCTTGTTCAAGATGGTGATGTCGTTCATTTTCGCTTTAACGTCTAATAACCATCTAAGCAATACCGAAGGCCTTGTAAACAAGGCCATCAAATAAGGAAATACTTCTGTATTTCATTTACGTTACCCCGCGTCTCTGGAATAGCAAGCATTAAAAGAATACGTGCTTTCTCACCAGGAAGATCGCCTCCCATGATGACGCCTTTTCGAGCCAATATAGCCCCACCACCAGCCTCACCATAAACAGGTATCACCCCACCCGAATGAACTGCCGTACACAACACGACTATTACCTGTTTCTGCATCGCATAATCTATTGCATCGGCCACACTGGGATTAACATTTCCTGCTCCTACGCCTTCAATCACAATGCCCTTTGCACCCGAATCTACAGCCGACCTAAGCAAGCTGCCATCATCACCTGCAAAGGTCTTTAATAGCTCTACCCTCGGAAGCACCTTAGGAACAGGCAGCTTGAACTCAGAGGAACGATTGTTGTACCGCTCAACCTTGCCCATTGATATGTACCCCAAACACCCTTTTTTGCCAGAATTAAAAGCCTGTACATTATGTGTGTGCACCTTAACCACTCTGTTTGCTGCATGAATGTGATGATTCATCGTAACTGTCACAGGCCAACCCTTAGCTTCAGAAGAACACACCTGCCGCACTGCATCCAATATGTTAGACGGCCCGTCCGCCGACGGCACCAAAGCTCCTCTCATTGCACCAACAAACACCACAGGCTTATTGCTTTTGAGTGTAAGCTCAAGGAAGTACGCTCCCTCCGCAATCGTATCAGTGCCATGCGTTACAACTACACCCTTTATGTCTTCCCTCTGTAGTATTTTGTCCACTTTAAGACTAATTCCAGCCCATATCTCAGGCGTCATGTGAGAACTGTCCAAGTTAACATGCTCTATTACTTTAATTGAAGCTATATCGGCGAGCTGAGGAACAGCTTTAACAAGCTCACTCCCTGTAAGTTGAGGGATCACCGCCCCTCTTTCAACACTATATTTGCTGGCAATCGTACCACCTGTTGTTAGGATCACAACGCCCGGTAAGGGCTCTGCTAGAAGGTAACCTGCCTGAAGCAAGATTATCATTGCCTGAAAATAGTTGAAGTGTCTTACAACATTAAATATCTTCATAAAACTCTATACAAACCTACAAGATAGTTGGAAGTTTTTTAAAATCATTTGACAATACAGACCTTCTTCCGTTCTGAAATATATTCCTCTTAATAATTATTCAATCTATTAGATTATTTACCCCTCCTTCCTGAAACTTTTTTTCAAGCAGCAGATCTTAACTATCTGTTTTATATTTAAAATAACCTTCCATGCTAAAAATATTTTCATTTTATTGTTTTCTTAACCTATTACTTGCAGTGACACAGCATAGCCATGCTAGGATAGAGATTTCACCAAAAGTAAAAAAAACATTAGTCATTACTGCATCTGTTATTGGTTTAATTACTATTGGTACTACAGGAAAAATCCTATACGACATAAAAAGCAACAAACCCAAGTTACCTGAAAATAAAACACCTACCAAAAAGAGAATTCTACTCGTTGGTGATTCTATTTTAGATAACGCTTATTGGAACGATGTTGATGCACACACAACAGGCGAAGAACTTCTAAAAACCTTAGGAAAACAAGGGTGGGTTGTTGATGATCGCTCGACTGAAGAGGCTAGCACACCGCGCTTTTTAAAAGCTATTAAAAACAAACAGCCCGTAATTGTGCGATCCCCCTACGTTTCCAAGAGGAGAAAGTTAGGAATTCCTTACAACCCCAAAACCGAAGGCACAGCAAGGATTGCTAAATATCACACTCAGAACAAAAACCTTAGCATGAACGTCGACGTCCATTCTGACGTTGCTGGCAGCCATGTTTTCATGAGTTTAGGTGGTAATGACATCGGCTTATTGCACAACTTGAACCCTTACAGCACCTGTAACAATTTAGCTAAAATCGCCAAGTATTATAAAGAGCAAGGCGCCGCAAGCGTTAACTTAATCTATCCTTATACTCCAACCAAAGAAATGGCCGGCAATAGCAAAATTGGGCTAGCGATACTCAAAGGCTTTCACCGCATAATGAAACCTGCAATTAATACAACCATAAATCACTCAGCCATTGACAATATGATCGACCTATCTGACTTCACTGACCAGCAACGCGCAGGAGATCATATACCTGAGCCAACAAGGGCAGGGGCAATTGAAATCAGCAAACGTATCGCTATGCAAATAAGCCAACAGAACCCTTGACAGGGAATGGATTTGGGGGCAAAATTCGCATCCTCAAATTGGCAAGGTAGCTCAGTTGGTTAGAGCACATCACTCATAATGATGGGGTCGGCGGTTCGAATCCGCCCCTTGCTACCAGATATAAAAGAACCCACCTAGTGTGGGTTTTTTTATATCTG
>JAPOUS010000256.1 GCA_026708525.1 Cellvibrionales bacterium | reverse complement strand
AAAGCCTTCCTTGTTAATAAAGCATTTTGGAATCCGGCTGATATCATTTGGACTTTATCAGAGGCTCCTAAACAACAAACTGCGATTTATTGTTCGAAAACACCGATAAAACCGCCCAATACCCCCCTCACATGAGAAATACCTTTTGCCTCTACAGGAATTTTGTTGAGGTCGCCTGCATACCATGACATCCCCCAGCTCACCAAACTGCCATCTTTTTTTACCGCACAATAGGAAAAATAATTACTAGCGACCGACTCCACATCCACTAGCAAATGCTTAATAGCACCAGAATCTCCACCGTAGCCTGGACGCCCCCAAGTAACAACAGTACCATCATTTTTTAAGGCTGCCATGGATTGATAGCTTGGTATCACATCGACAACCCCATGTAATTCATTTTTTACTGAGGATAAGTCTCCACCTCTTAAAGCATCACCCCAGGCAATAACCCCACCATCGGATTTAATTGCAGCAAAAGCATGGCCGCCAGGTTTAATATCTACAATATCTGTTAATTGACTTTGGGCTGACTGGCTATTACCGCCATAATCGACATTTCCCCATGTATAGACTGAGCCATCGGCCATTAACGCAGCATAGGCTTGGAGACTGGTAAATATTTCAACTACATCGGTCAAATTATTTAAACCTTCTAGCTGTTGATGAGTCACTGACCCCTCTCCCCAGCCGCCCCAAGTAATAACTTTTCTCTCTTTGGTGATTGCTGAAAAACCATAGCTTGTTGAGTGCAAGCTAGCAATGTTAGTCAGCTGTGATTTCATACTCTGGGTAGTTCTGTCAGATTTATATAGCAAACCGTCAGAGCCATAAAGCGGATTACCCCAAAGAACCACATTACCGTCTTCAGTCAACGCTGCAAACGCCTCTGCGGTGCCTACCACTTGAGTTACATTTTTTAATTGATGTTGCACACTGCTGGCATCTCCACCGCTTGAGGCATCCCCCCATGTAACCACTGATCCATCACTTTTAAGTGCTGCGAATGCCTCAGAGGTTGCAGCAATAGATTCGACATTAACCAGCTGGCCTTGAATCGCACTAATATCTTCCAAGCTCGTATTGTACCACTCTCCCCAAACCTTGACTGTTCCACTCGCTGTTACAACTGCAACTGTCAAGCCAGAATCTGCCATTTCAACAACTTGCTGATAACGTTCATCGTCCTGTTTACCGTCTTTATCCCAGCCGATAGCCGGTTGATTACCTAAGACTTCTAGAGGTATCTCTTTCTCAACACGAGACTTATCGATCACAATTGACACTGTAATTGACGTTTCGCCTGGCTTTAACGCAACTAATTCGCCACGACTGCTTGAGGCTATTTGAGCATCTTTCACAGATAAATGCAGGCCATCTCCAATAACAATCGTCGGTGACTTATTGGGCGTCTTTAAAACCCCCTTAAAAGAAATTTTTTGCCCTTTAACAATTCGCACCTTAATTGGATGCACCCTAAGAGTGGATTGCAAATGCTGAGGCCATTGAATGAGCAAATTGGCTGCCCAACCAGACACATCCGGCTTAACCAATCCTGTATTACCTTGTACATTCAACGTATTTAAAAAAGCAGCTGATGATAAATTAATAAAAGTTAGCTGGTTGTTCGATAAATCCAAGGTTCGAAGTTGTGAGCCTTGAGCAATTGCAATGCTTGTTAGCTGATTATTTGACAAATCGATCATCTCTAGGCGCGAAAGTTTATCAATATCAATTGACGCTAACTGATTATTCGACACATTCACTGTTTTTACATTAGGAAAGTGCTCAATGCCTGAAAGACTATCCAGTTGTTTGTTAGAGCAATCAATGACTTTAACGTCCTCCGCTAATAGGTTATTGCCATATTGCTGACTTACACAATTCATAAAAGGACTCGCATGAGTACTAACTAGATCTCCAATGGTCGTTAGCTTAAAGCATTGAAAGAGTAAATCATTTCTCGCCGACTGGGCAGTAAAAGCCGGCAACATACTTGGACATTGCTGGGTTGAATCCTGGTGTGTTAAACGCAGTTGTGCCTGAGTGCCTTGCTCCACACTAAAAGAGAATTCACCTTCGGGGAGAACATTGATGGATTGATCGCCCAAGGCCACTATCACAACTGAACGAGTACCTGTCACCTTGCCTGAAAGGGTAACTTTTTCCGTTTTGGTCGTATTTGTGTCATCCGTGTTATCCTCGTTATTGTCTTTATCATCATCGGCACCAGCACCTTCATTATCATCTTGCGTATCGACGCCGTCGTTATTGCCTTTATCATCATTGGTGCCAGCGCCTTCATTATTATCTTGCGTATCGGCACCGTCGTTATTGCCTTTATCATCATTGGTACCAGCACCTTCATTATCATCTTGCGTATCGGCACCGTCGTTATTGCCTTTATCATCATTGGTGCCAGCGCCTTCATTATTATCTTGCGTATCGGCACCGTCGTTATTGCCTTTATCCGCACTCGTACCCCCCCCTTCGTTAGCACCTTTATCACCAATCGCCTCAGTAGGATCAGTTGGAATACCCTTATTTTGAGGCTTACTCACAATTTTTACTGTTTCTGTTTTAGATTCAGCTGTCTTTTCTTCACTCACGTCATCTTCTAATGGCTTATATTTTTTATCACCGCTAACGCTGCTTGAAGGGGCTATTTTAACTGGGGCTGTCGAAGGTGTATCGATTGAGGAACTCATTGAGCGTTGAGACTTACTCGCATCCGTAGCCTCTGGCGTACAAGCATTTAATAGTCCAATAAATGTAAATATGACGAAAAGCGTTTTCATTAGGCTACCTATCAAAAATAATGATTGATATAAAAGTAGCCTAAGTTTCTACCTTAGCTTTACTTAAACGCAATTTCTTTCAGTTGATGTAATTGATCACGTGTTTTAGCTGCCTCTTCAAACTCAAGATTCATGGCATGCTGCTGCATTTGTTTTTCTAACTCTTCAATTCGATGCTCTAATTCTTTAGGTGATAATGACTGAACATCAACAATTTCTTTAATTTCTTCTGCCAACTGTTTTTTCGATCGTTTTGTTTTCTTACCAGGGATTACTGCTCCTTCAAGAATATCCTGAACATTCTTTTCAACACCTTTGGGGGTAATGCCATGCGCTTCATTAAAGGCCATTTGCTTTGTCCGGCGGCGCTCAGTTTCATCGATCGCTCGCTTCATAGAGCCTGTAATAGTATCGGCATAAAGAATGGCCCGCCCTTTGATGTTTCTTGCTGCTCGCCCAATGGTTTGAATCATTGATCGCTCAGAACGCAAGAAGCCTTCTTTATCGGCATCCAAAATTGCCACAAGCGACACTTCTGGCATATCTAACCCTTCTCTTAATAAGTTAATACCCACCAATACATCGAATTCTCCCAGTCTTAAATCACGAATAATTTCTACTCGCTCTACGGTATCAATATCCGAGTGTAAATAGCGGACTCTAACACCGTTTTCCGTGAGATAATCTGTTAAGTCTTCGGCCATACGTTTGGTTAGCACGGTAACTAATATGCGCTCATCGGATTGTGTGACTTTTTGAATTTCATCAAAAAGATCGTCCACCTGGGTTTTTGCTGGCCTTACTTCAATCGTCGGATCAACCAAACCTGTTGGCCTTACCACTTGCTCAACCGTTTGATCAGTGTGATCCATTTCGTATTGGCCCGGTGTTGCAGAAATGCAAATCATCTGCCCAACAATCGCCTCCCACTCATCAAAACGCATAGGCCGGTTATCCAAAGCCGAAGGTAGGCGAAACCCATATTGCACAAGGGTTTCTTTGCGTGACCGGTCACCTTTATACATAGCCCCAATTTGCGGGATGGTCACATGCGATTCATCAATTACTACCAATGCATCATCGGGCAAATAATCAAAAAGCGTCGGTGGTGGCTCACCTGGCGCTCTGCCAGATAGCTGCCTTGAGTAATTTTCGATCCCGGTACAATAGCCTAACTCTCGAATCATCTCTAAATCATACTTTGTTCGCTGCTCAAGCCGTTGAGCTTCTACCAGTTTGTCATGCTTTTTAAGGTAATCCAGCCGCTCAACAAGCTCTTCCTCAATTTGATCCATCGCTTTTAGCAAGGTATCTCTTGGCGTAACATAGTGGGTCTTAGGGTAAACTGTATATCTTGGTACGTCCTGTGCGACTCGACCGGTTAATGGATCAAAAAGGCTTAAACGCTCAACTTCATTGTCAAAAAGCTCAACGCGCAATGCGAGATCTTCTGAATCCGCAGGAAAGATATCAATCACCTCTCCCCTAACCCGATAAGTACCCCGATGAAAATCTGCGTCGTTACGCGTGTATTGTAATTCGGCCAGATTTCTTAGTATCTTACGCTGGTCCGTCAACTCGCCACGCGAAAGATGCAATCGCATTTTAAGATAGCTATCTTTATCTCCCAAACCATAGATAGCAGATACGGTTGCGACAACTATACAATCACGTCGCTCCAGAAGCGATTTGGTAGCAGATAACCGCATCTGCTCGATATGCTCATTCAAAGACGCATCTTTATCGATAAAGGTATCCGAGGACGGTACATATGCCTCAGGCTGGTAATAATCGTAATAAGAAACAAAATATTCGACCGCGTTATTGGGGAAAAACTCTTTAAATTCACCATACAGCTGGGCGGCCAAGGTTTTGTTATGGGCCATGACTATGGTTGGTCGATTAAGACGTTCGACCACATTGGCAACGCTAAAGGTCTTACCTGAACCTGTCACACCTAAAAGTACTTGCGTGCGTAAACCTGACTCGACACCATCCACCAACTCAGCAATGGCCGTTGGCTGATCGCCTGCTGGTTGAAATTTCGACGATATTTCAAAGTCTTTTGACATAAGTGATTACTCTTTAATCAAATTTTAAGCAAAAAGAAAAAAAATCAGCTATTTTTAACAAATATTTTGAAAAAGGTGTTGACGACTTTTAATTAGGTCACTACTATACGCGCCATCTGAACGACATGCACTAATTACTTGATTTGACTTAATTAGTTGATTCAAAAATGAATTAAAGCAAACTGTTCAAACCATTCCGCCTTAGCTCAGTTGGTAGAGCAAATGACTGTTAATCATTGGGTCGCTGGTTCGAGCCCAGCAGGCGGAGCCAAATTTAAAAAGCAGCTTTTTTAAGCTGCTTTTTTTATGCCTATATATTTCCCTAAAGTACAGATTTCTTAAGGTAAACAATTTTTTATTTTTCTAAGCTTTGCCATCGGTTTTGGGATAATCGATACAGACAATGCGCCCGAAGCCTTTGACCTTCAGGTATTTTAGGGTGATCGAAAGTTTCTGCCTCTCGCTGCATATGCAAACGCTCCATCACCGCTTGCGAACGCCTATTGGTTAGCGCGGTAAATGCCACTATTTCATCTAGATTCAGATTAATAAAACCGACCCTAAACGCAGCTTTTGCAGCCTCAGTCGCGAAGCCTTGCCCCCAATAGGCCTTTGCAAGCCGCCAGCCAATTTCAACGCAAGGAGAAAATGGCATCTCAGTATCAAGTCGATTTAACCCAGTAAAACCAATGAAGTGACCAGATTGCTTTTCTTCCAACGCCCAAAATCCCCAGCCTTGTTGGGTAATGATGGATTCGATCGCAGCCGCCATCTTATCGCTTTGCCCTTTTGAATACATCGAAGGGAAATGCGCCATCACCTGAGGATCAGCATTCAATTGCGCAAATGACTCAAGATCACTCGCCTGCCACTGCCTTAGCCATAGACGCCTAGTTTCAACCTCAATAATTTTCAAGGCAGCTACACCATAGACTCTGAAGGCTCTTCGGGTAAAAGATGCACCTGAGTGGTTGGAAAGGCAATGTCAGCCCCAAACTTATGGACAATATCCATCGCTTTTAATAACACATCCTGCTGAACATTGTGATACTCGGTCCATACGACTGTCTTAGTAAAGGTATAGATAAGAATATCGCACGACGACGCAGAAAAAGTAACAAAATTGACAATGATCACCATATCAGTATCAATCTCAGGATGGGTTTTAATCATCTCACGAATCTCACTGACGATGTCGCGAATTTTAGGCGCATCCTCATAACGTACCCCGATAATTTCTTTGATTCGGCGATTCGACATACGCGACGGGTTTTGAATACTGATCTGATTAAAGCTCGAGTTGGGCACATATAATGGTCGCTTTTCAAAGGTGCGAATTTTAGTCGAGCGCCAACCAATATGCTCAACATAGCCCTCGATTTCCTTATCTGGTGATTTGATCCAGTCACCCACCGAGAAAGGTCTTTCAAGATAAATCACCAACCCACCAAAAAAGTTTGCTAATAAATCTTTAGCAGCAAAACCCAATGCTATACCGCCTATGCCGCCAAAGGCTAAAAAGCCTGAGATGCTATACCCCAAGCTATTTAAAACAAAAAGTGCCAAGGTAATAAATACAGCGGTTTTAATTAATTTCGCTATCGCATGGATCGTGGTGACATCCGCTTGACCTCGATCGACGTGCACCATCTCAATTCCACGTGTCAGCCTAATAACAAACCAACCAAATAATGCCGTTAACGCAATATCCCGTAGAGTTTGAAAATGCCTCAAAAAATCTGACATCTCCTCAAACAGATCAATGGTATTTAAAGCGACACTTAAACCAACCAGCCACACAAAATAGCCAGCGGGCTTTACTAAGGCCTCCGCCAGCACATTATCCCAGGGCATTTTGGTTTTTTTAAGGCGTCTTGCCAGTCGATTAAGCGCCCTAACCAATAAAAAATTGATGATCAAGGCTACCAGTACAATGACAAAAACCTGCACAACTAACCCATAATTATGCGGCATCCAAGATTCAACCCCTGACAGAAAAGTGGTTTGTGACATAAACGAACTCAAGTATGTAATAAAAAACTGGCAATTTAACTGTGTCTGTATAAAATATCAGTAACTGTATGAAAATACAGACTTATTACCTTGCGTCTTTATTTGTTTATGGAATTAATGGTTGTAAACTCATAGTTTACGAGATTAATCAATAAAATAAATGGGTGATGAGATATCAAAACCCTTTATTCTGCCAGCGTACTACGTTTTGCTGGAGCAATAGGGTTAAAGGCCCTAACCACGAGGAAGTTGCCCTAATATAGCAAGAAAACTGCGAGAAAACTGCTAGAAAGTTAAAACAAAACACGGATAACTGATGAGCTTAAGCCTCACAACCTACGCTCGTTTATAACAGTGAGCCGTTTAAAACAGTGAGCCTGTGCTGGATTGAAACAACCCCAGCCCGTTCAGCAAAACGAATTGCGCTAACCGATTTTCAAATAAGCAACAAGCAACTTATGATCAAACTTACCAAACGCCAAGAAGAAATATTAACGCTCATTAAAAGCCACCTTCGAGAGACTGGCTTACCCCCTACCCGAGCAGAAATTGCTAAGGCTTTTGGCTTTAGATCGCCCAACGCTGCCGAAGAACATCTCAAAGCCCTCGCCAAAAAAGGTGTCATTGAGATGATTCCCGGCGCCTCCCGAGGTATTCGCTTAACACAAGATGACACCCCTGAAGGTTTACCCATCGTCGGTAAAGTCGCAGCGGGTGAACCACTGATCAGTGATAGCCATATTCAATCCCATTGCGAAATACCACCGAGCTTTTTCTCGCCTAGTGCCGATTACTTATTAGAAGTCGAAGGTGACAGTATGGTGGATATTGGTGTGCTCGATGGCGATTTGCTAGCCGTCCACAACACCAATCAAGCCAATAACGGAGATGTCATTGTGGCTCGCGTCGATGACGAAGTCACCGTTAAGCGATTGAAAAAACATAAAGAATCTTGGAAGCTATCCTTGTTAGCTGAAAATAAAGCTTACTCTCCAATCCCTGTTAACCTAAAGACTCAGAGCTTTTCTATTGAGGGTATTATGGTTGGTATTATTCGGCGTTGATGCGTTTAAGGGCTTTATAATGAAGTTGGCAACACAGATTGTAAACGACAAAGA
>JAPOUS010000150.1 GCA_026708525.1 Cellvibrionales bacterium | reverse complement strand
TGAAGGACAAATCAGTCGCTTATTTGAGCCTCTTGCCTATACAAAAACAACAGCTATGCTTGCCAGTGCCTTATTGAGCATTACCTTAGTACCTGTGCTTTTAGGCGTTTGCTTACGTAAAATAAAACCACCAAAAAAACACCCTGCTTATTATCACAAGCTCTATTGTCAAATCTTAGGCTATGTTTTCACACACCCGAAAAAAATCCTCGGTTTGTTTGTAGTTTTTTTAATCATCAGTATTTGGCCCATAACGCAGATAAAACAGGAATTTATGCCACCTTTAGATGAAGGGGACTGGATGTATATGCCATCGATGGCAACTGGCTTATCGATTGATAAAGCCAGGGAAGTTTTGCAAAAAGCCCATCGCAGCATCAAGCAAATTCCAGAGGTCGAAGAAGTCTTTGGCAAGGCGGGACGTATCAATAGTGCAACCGACATTGCCCCGTTAACCATGATTGAAAGCTTTATAAAATTAAAACCCAAAGATCAATGGCGAGAGAATCTAACAACGGATGACTTAAAAAATGAGCTCAACCAACAAGTGGATATTCCAGGCCTAACTAACGCATGGGTTATGCCGATTAAAGGACGTATCGACATGCTAACGACAGGTATAAAAACCCCTCTAGGATTAATCATTCGAGGCCCCAATCTTTATGCAATAGAAACCACAGGGCGTCAAATAGAGCAATCCTTAACATCCCTTTCAGAAACTGCCTCTGTTTATGCAGATAAAGCCATGGATGCAAGATATATTCATCTGGATATAAAAAGGCAACAAGCTGCACGTTTCCATCTATCGATAAAGGATATTCAAACGGTGATTCAAGTGGCGGTTAACGGACAAAAAGTCACCCAAATCATTGAGGGCGATAAACGTTTTTCAGTCAAACTCAAAGCCACCAAAGCATTTCAATCAGACCTTGAGCGACTAAAAACCTTTCCACTCATTACTCCAGCAGGCAAGCACTTAATGCTAGGTGATGTGGTTGATATTCGCATTCAACATGGGCCTGCTATGATCAAGAGCGACAATGCTCGGCTTCAATCACTGCTATTTATTGAAGCGGGTGATGTCGATCATAAAACCTATATTGCTAAAGCCAATACATTATTAAAAACCCTCGACTTACCTCAAGGCGTCAGCATTGAGTGGGCTGGACAATTTCAAACCTTTGAAGCGTTCAAAACAAAGCTCCTGTGGCTTCTACCGCTGATTCTTTTAGTCATCACTTTATTGCTCTGGTTTAGCCTAAACAATATCACAGCAATATCCATCGTATTACTTAGCTTACCCATAGGTTTAGCCGGCAGTCTTTGGCTATTAGCCGCGATGGATTTTTCTTTTTCTGTGGCTGTTATTGTTGGCATCATTGCCATGATGGGCATTGCTATCGAAACCGTTATGATTATGCTCATGTATTTAAATGACGCATGGGAGTCATTAACCAGCGACGGCCAAAGCAGCCCAGCTTCCCTTGATAGCTCACAACTTAAAACAGCGTTAAGTCAAGCCGCGACACTTCGATGCCGACCATTGTTTATGACCGTGGTTGCTGATTTAGCAGGGCTTATCCCTATTTTATTAAGTACCGGCACAGGTTCAGAAATCATGCAGCGACTTGCAGCACCCATGATTGGCGGTTTAGTCACAACGCTCATCATGACGCTCGTCTTAACGCCCTTATTGTTTTTTATCGTTAAGGAGCATCTGATTAAGTCTTATGCCATCAATTACGCTAAGAAAGTACAGATAAACTGAACCTGTCATAAACACCCCCACTCAAATGATTATCGATCAAGATTGAGTGGGAATAATGAAAACAACTGCAAAAGTCATCTATCTATGCTGCCTCTTAATTCTTACCCTGTTATTGACAAGCTGCCACCATCATTCAAGCAGCGGATCAAGTGGCCATTCGAAAGCACAATTAATCATTGAACCCCGTTCGCTGATCTTATACCCCAATCAAGAAAGACAATTTGAAGCTTACCTAAGCCAAGGATCAACAAAAACCCCAATAACTCAACAGGCAAGTTGGTCATCCGATAACACTAACATCGCTGAGATATCCCCTTTAGGGATAGTCACAGCAAAATCCATAGGCATTAGTCGTATAAAAGCCTATTTTGAAGGCCAAGAGGCAACAGCCAATGTAACCGTCAACGACAATACTTTAGTCAAGATCACCATTGAGCCAACCAATAGTGAAATTTATACCGGCGAAAAAATACAGTACCAAGCCAAGGGGGTGTTTGCTGATCAATCGACTCAGGATATTTCAGAGGTATCTAGTTGGTCTGTTGTGGATGCCAGCATTGCAATGATTGACGCTAAAGGTTTACTCGAAGGCCTTGCGATAGGTACCACCACTGTCAATGTGCAGCACACAACATTAGATGCACAAGCAAATACCGAAATCACAGTGAAACCCGGCAGTTTAACCCATCTTAAGATGTCATCGGATAGCGTCGATGTGATTGTCGGATTAGCGCGCCAATTGACTGCCACAGGCGAATTTAACGACGGAACAAGCAAAGATGTTAGCCATGATTGCGATTGGCTATCTAACGAATCAAGCATAGCAAGCGTCAACAGCCAAGGCATGGTTACAGGCGAAAGCCTAGGCGAAACACAAATCACAGCAAGCTTTAATGGCCTATCAGCCACTGCGATGGTGTCCGTTAAAGATGCCAACATAATGAATATTACCATTGACCCTGATAATTTTTCTCTTACCAAAGGGTACAGCCAACAACTGGAAGCTTTTGCCAGTTTCAATAACAACACCTCTGCCAATATTACGCAGTCGGCAACTTGGCAAAGCAGTGACCCATCAAAGGCTTCAGTTGATGCTTTAGGGCTCGTTATGGGTTTAGCCGAAGGACAGGTCACCATCAGTGCCAGTCAAAGCGGCCAGACTGGGCAGTCGATGGTCACCATTAAAAACCCTACGTTGACATCACTTACCATTTATCCCATTCCCGCAGCATCAGAACTTATTGTTGATACGCCTCAACAATTAATAGCGCAGGGACTTTTCAATGATGGCAGTGAACAGGATTTAACAAAAACGGTGACTTGGATGAGTAGCGATGATCAACTCGCGAGTATCATTTCTGGGGGAGCTAATTCAGGCCTTATCACACCTCATCAACTTGGCTCGGCAATTTTCACAGCCACAGACCCCAAAACGGCATTGGCAGCAACATGCACTCTACCAATAAAAAATCCCGGTTTAACAAGCATCACACTGGAACCTGAGGCCCCTAATATCCCTGTCACGACACAAATACAAATGAAGGCCACAGGAACCTTTTCCGATGGGGGACAAATAGATATTACCACTGACAGTGTTTGGACCGTTGATTCTGGCGAAATTGCAGAGATATCAACTGAAGGGCTCGTAACAGGAAAAAGCATTGGCTCTACGAGGATTACGGCAAGTTTTTTGACACAACACACATCGACCAACCTAAGCGTTTCAGCCAAAAAAATTACCCATATCGAAATATCCCCCCAAAATCCTTCACTCAAGCCTGTTACTGCGATGTGGTTTACTGCAACAGCTTTTTATGATGATGGAAGCCAGCAGGAGGTAACTAAATCCGGCCGTTGGAAATCATCCAGTTGGTATTATGCAAGCACCGTCAACTGGCCTAGCGCCCTTAAAGGATACGTCCATGCCAGTGGCGCACAAGGCACCTGTGATATCATATTCGAGTATCAAGACATGAAAGTCAGCACGGTATTAACCATTGCTCGATAAGCTTATAGGGCATCTCAAAAAATTGATTTTGAGGTTCTGCGCTGAATTTCAAGGTTTTCAGCAAGGCGAAGGTTGCCGTTAATGTTAGACACCTTAACAAAGCCTTCAACGCGCTTAACGCCTTGTAATTAGTGCCCGAAGGGGCAGTGATGAAAAATCAGCCACCCCTTTTAATTGACAGGTTTATTTAAAAAAACAAGGTCAATCGCTTTTTTGACAGAAGCCAAAAGCAATTTTTAGAGATGGCCTATAGTT
This sequence comes from Cellvibrionales bacterium, assembly GCA_026708525.1. Lineage (GTDB taxonomy): Bacteria > Pseudomonadota > Gammaproteobacteria > Pseudomonadales > DT-91 > CAKMZU01. Next base: position 4,041 of record JAPOUS010000150.1, on the reverse strand, counting down.
AAATCGCAAAATAATCTTTTATACCATTCAACACGGAAGTGACTGCAACGGATGCTAGAATAATTCCCATTACTCGACTGATAATGCTCGCACCATTTTGCCCTATAATGCGATAAATAAAGCCCGCGATGAGCATAAAAATAAACACAATGGCTAACACGCTAAGAATGATGAGTGTGGTCTGTACTTGCTCGATAATATTGAATTTACTGTTATTGGTCATGAGAACCGCAGCCAACATAGCCCCAGGACTGGCAATGGAGGGAACCGCGAGAGGAAAAATCGCCGTAGCACTGCCATCACAAGCCATTTTCATTTCCTCTTCAGGCTTTGGTTCGCCAAAAATCATCGACATGGCGAATAAGAATAAAACGATGCCGCCTGCAACCTGAAACGCCTCAATAGGAACATTGACCGAGGTTAATACTAATTCTCCGGCGACAACAAAAAACAATAAAACAACCATTGCCATAAAAGTAGCTTTAACGGCAATGCGTCTTTTGGTACGTTCACCATAATGGCTCGTGACAGCAATAAACACAGGCACGGTGCCAATGGGGTCAATCACCGCAAAAAAGAAAACAAATGTTGCTAAAGTATCACTCACAAAAACGCCCTATGCTGTTCAACGGTATGTCAGAAATCTAGCAACAAGTGCTTGTTAACTTGAAGGCTAAGTAATTTCTGTAGGAAATTCCTAAATCACGTTTTTGTTATTGTCATGCTCATCACCTTTGGGATTATCTTGCCTACATCAACACAAGAAATACTCAATGATTATCTTGATAAGCTAAGTGTATGACTATCAATGCAACCAATTAAAGCTGCTAACATACGATTAGCTTTTAAACATTCTATGGATTGACAATATGATGCGGTCTCTACATGGCTTAAACTATTTTTAGATGCTTTGATTAAAATAATTTAACGACCAAAATCATATAAAATGAAGATATTATAATAAAGTTTTTTTGTTAATTTTCAATAGCTTTAAAAAATCAACTGGCAATACTTTTTAACAGTCTATTACGCCTTAGCTTGGCAAGCTTTACAAACCCCTCGAATTTCAAGCTGCTGCTCATCCATCAAAAACCCCGTTTTTTCAATGTGGGATTTGAGTGAATCAAGTGTCGTTTTACTGAGAGGAATTTCACTGACTGACTGGCATTGCCTGCAAATAAGAAATTGGAGAATTTGATGCTCATGATCGCAAGTTAAGTGGGAACAACTGACATATTTATTTGCCGAGAATATCTTATGAACGATGCCCTCTTCCGCAAAAAAATCCAAGATGCGATACACCGACATGGCCGGGATTTTTTCACCAAAGATTTCCGTATATTTCTCAGCTAACTCATAAGGCGATACAGGCATCTCTTCGTTAAGCAAGACCGATAACACACGGCGCCTTTTCTCTGTCAGCTTAACACCTCGATTCTTACAAATACGAGTGATGTCATTATCTAAGGATTGGGTATTCACTATCTTGGGCTGACTTATTTGGGTTAATCAAAATAAAAAAGGCAACTAGGCATCTGTTTTAGTGTCAAACACACGGCAGACATAGTAAGGGCTAGAAACGATTTGTTCAACTTTATTGCTCTCACACAAAGCACTTCCAAGCCGTCTATTTATGATATATCATATCATTTTTTACATTCAACTCAACCAAGCCAGTACAATGAAAACAACACAGCTTATTCCCTTTGCTATTGCAGCAGGTGTTAGCCTGCAAGCGCTAGCTGAATCCTCAGAGTCTCCAAAAAGCCCTGATACGCATGAAACCATCGAAGAAGTCTTGATTCAATCTGACGCCTTAACGAAAGATATGGCAAAAGCACATCTAGAAGAAACCATTGATCAAGAAGCCTTAAAAGCCTTGTCCGGTAACAGCATAGGCGAACTATTAAAAACCACGCCAGGTATGGCCAATGCCAGCTTTGGTCAAGGTGTTGGTCAATTAGTGTTTCGTGGATTGACAGCGCAACATTTAGCCCTTTATCAAAATACACTGAGTCTTGAGGACATTTCTCAGTCATCGCCTGATCATGCCAGCATGATTGAACCGTCAGAAATTGACAGCATCAAGATTATTAAAGGCCCAGAAACCTTACTTTATGGCGGTGGCAACACGCAGGGCATCGTTAATATAGACACCAAAGGCATTTATGCTTCAAGCCTTAAGAAAAATCATGCCGAACTCAACACAGGCCTATCCAGTAACAACAATGGCAAATGGGTCAATGGTGAAGTCGCCGTCGGCACTGATCACCTTGCCATTCATCTCGATGGATTCACTCGAAAAGAAGACAACTACGAAAGCGCTAAAGGGGAAGTGTTAAACTCCGACAGCGAAGCCTCAGGGGGCCGTATTGGTTTTAGCCTATTTGATGAAGACTTAGGCTATGTTGGCATAGCAGTACAGCAACTCGATTACGACTATGCGGTACCGAATACTGAGGGCGAAGATGCCCGTGTGACACCCAAACAAACCCTAGTTGAAGTGGCAAGTCTTTACCGACTGGATAATGCATGGATATCGAACTGGCATAATCGTTTAAGCTTTGTGGATTACAAGCATGAAGAAAGCCATGGTGAAATAACCGAAGGCTTATTTGAAAAAAATGCAGCACAATGGAAATCTTGGATTGATCAGTCTTTCTTTGGTTTCAATGGCAAGCTTGGCCTTGATGTAAAGTATGAAGATCTCGCGCTTTGCCATTCACACGAAGGTTGCGACAGCATTGGCAATTACAACGAACCTTGGAATGGTAAAAAAGGCGACCATTTTGAAACCGTTGATGGTTACGATCTAACCCATGGCACCCCTCTACCGCTAAGCGAGACCTTAACCTATGGTCTATTTGCTATAGAAGGTATTGACTGGGATTTTGGCTACACAGAATTTGGCGCACGATTTGATCATACGCAAATGACACTTGATCCCAACAATATCGAACCCGATGAGCGCCAAGCGAAAAGCTACTATGATGACAAATCATTTAACACGCTCAACCTGAGCATCAGTCATTTATTTGAACTCTCTGACCAACAAGGAATTACTTGGATCGTCACACGAACGGAACGTGCCCCTTCGGTTGAAGAGATGTATTACAATGGCGAACACCACGCGACCTTTTCTTATCAGCTGGATAACCCTTACTTAGACACTGAAAAAGGCCTAGGTACTGAATTGATTTGGGAATACAAAACAGACCAATTGTTCGTTAGTGCCTCTGTATTCTACACTCGCTTCGATAACTTTATCTTCAATCAAGCAATTGAACTGCATCATGATGAAGATCACTCTGATGACGAACATGAAGAACACCATGAGGAAGAAGGTCACGAAGAAGAAGCACATGGTCATGAGGCAGAAGAAGAAGCTCATGGTGAAGAAGAACACGGTCATGAAGAACATGAACATGACGAGCCAACGTATCGCCATGCACAAGCTCCCGCTGATCTTTACGGTATTGAATTTCAGATTCGCTATCAGCCCAGTATCTCAATACCCTGGACCATTGAAGCATTAGCCGATGGCGTTAGAGGGCGTTTACGCTCAGGTGATGATAAAAACTTACCGCGTATTCCACCGGTACGTATTGGCCTTGCGACAACTTACCGAGGAACGCATTGGTTCGCACAGGCTGATGTCAGACATCACTTTAAGCAGTTTAATACTGCCATAGAAGAACCCGCATCTAAGGCCTACACAACGCTTAATATGCAAGCACGATATACCTTCCCCATTAAGCGCTCCAGTGCATGGGTAGCGATTAAAGGCCAGAATTTGACCGATAGCTATGGTGAAAACGCAACATCCTATTTGAAAACGATTGCGCCAATCATGGGTCGAAATGTTCAGCTTGAACTCGGATTGCGTTATTAACTTTCATTAGGTGGCTATGTCTAGTAGTTCATTTCACAGCGATTGTCGGGTGGGGTAAGCTATAAAAAGCACTCACTCCTCGTTCCCATGCTCTGCGTGGGAACGCCTAGAGCTTAAGCGATTATTTACCCAATATGCATTCCCACGCA
>JAPOUS010000278.1 GCA_026708525.1 Cellvibrionales bacterium | reverse complement strand
CCGGGTGCTTGAATGAGCTTTGTTCGAAATAGAGGGATTTTTTTTAGTTGAATTTCAAAGTGTTTTATGAGGGATTTGAATCGAACCTTACCATTAGGTGCGGTTGATTGATCATATATTCCAAAACTTCCAATGTGCTGAGGAACGTTCTTATGTTCCATGTTTATAAAAGCACTATCTAAGATACCTAACTGCTTCATACCGAAATCCCATATCAGTTTTATTTTTTTATATTAACAGGTTATAGACTACTGGTTTTGTGACAAAATTCCTAGCATAAAACGTTAATCTGTTCTCAATCTTTAGGCTAATTTAGAATCATTCCCCTAATTGTTTCAGTTATGCAACATTTAAAACACATGAATAACGCTAAAGATAAAAGGAGAAAATAGTAAAAAGGCATTTTGTATCAATACAAAGACTTTTTAAATCGAATCACGGGGTATGCAATGAAATACAATGGATCTGGTATATAAGTCTTAGAAATTATTAACGCATTTACCTATAATACAGAAATGTTAAGGCATGTCATTACCCCCCTGATTTAAGCCTTAAAAATAATAAAAACAATCAAATAATATAATGAAAGCAATAAGAAAACTTCAGCAACGAATAAAAGAACATCGTATTGGTAGAGAAAATATGAAATCCAATAAGATCGTTAGGTATTATTCATCCGGAGGTAACTGGTCTACACATTACGATGCTTGCCAGATTATTAACAATCTTCCAAAACCTATTGCTGAGATAACCACTAGCCACTTAGGCATAGAGCAAGGAGTCTTTCATTATGGCGGCATTTCACATGCCGTGAATAAAAAAGGCAAGATCAAATGGCCTAAATCCAATGTACCTATTATCATGACCTGGTACCACATTCTCGATGATGATCATCGAATTAAGCTTATCCCAGAGATGGATGAGCGCGTAAGTAAATGGCATTCAACTTGCCAATTTACCTTAAACACATTAGCAGAAAATGGCGTTAGTCAAGATAAGCTCCATTTGATCCCACTTGGTGTTGATTTAGACGCCTTTAAGCCCATCTCGATTGAAGAAAGAAACCGCCAACGACAGGCACTATCCATTCCAGAAGATGCCTTTGTCATAGGCTCTTTTCAAAAAGATGCGCTTGGCTGGGCAGACGGCGTCAAACCCAAACTCGAAAAAGGCCCAGATATTTTTTGCGATACCATTGAAAAAGTTGCCAAAGAAAAGCCTGTTTTTATTCTCCTAAGTGGCCCTGCTCGTGGTTATGTTAAACAACGACTGGATGCTGCCAATATCCCCTATCATCACACAGGCTACCTAGACTCCACTGAAGACATCGCTAAATTATTCCCGCTGCTTGACACTTATCTTGTCGCCTCCCGTATTGAAGGCGGCCCAAAAGCCATACTGGAATCATTGGCATCAGGTATTCCGCTCGTTACCAGCAAAGTAGGTATGGCACCGGACATTTTGACACACAACAAAAATGCTCTGATTTCAGACATTGAAGATAGCGACGCATTAAGCCAAAACATCCTAACCCTGATAGATTCTAAGCACAAAAGAGAGGCACTATCAGAAGCAGGCATACAGCTGGCCCAACAATATAGCTGGAAAAAAATAGCCGCCAGATATTATTCTGAACTTTACCAACCTCTCTTGTAACTTTTAGTTATGATGAATACTTATCCTGTAGAAGGTAAAGATAAAGGCTGGCTGATTATGCCAATGCTTGTCTGTAGCCTGATTCATCTCCCTCTTTCTTTTTACCCCCTGGGCCGTGATCAAGGGGTTTGGTTAAGTGTGGGCAGTGCATTACTGGATGGAAAGCTATTTGTATCAGAAATTTTACACTTTAACTTGCCAGGACTTGGCTTAACCTTCGCTTTCTTTCAATCATTTATTTCAAACCCTCATGTTGTGGTAGTTTCAGCAAGTGTGTTTAGCTGCCTGCTCATTATCGTATCAGGGTTTTACTTGATAAAGCATGCGACAACTCCTCGTACTGCACAGATTTTTTCTTGGGCTTTTGCCATTATCTATCCGCTTTCTATTGATTATTACAATATTGCTCAAAAAGATATGCTGGCGATGAGCTGGCTAATGGTTGCATTAGCCGTTTTTTTAAAAGGGCAATCTATGCATAAAAGCAGCCTATGGTTTGTTTTATCCGGGCTGTCTGTTGCATTGTCAGTATTTCACAAACCCGTCTTTGGTATCGTGGGTATTTTTCTCGCATTACTGGAATGCTTGCGTTACCGCCAACACCATTCCTTGAAAACGTGCATGCTAAACTTAACGCTGCTTTTCATAGGGTTTGCCATACCCATTGCCTGCTATATCGCCTATTTATGGATTAATAATGCCCTTCATGAGGCTTGGATGGCGCTTCAATTCGCTGCTTGGTATTCAGGCTTAACGGATCATGGATTTAGCAAGCTTACCTATCTCTTGCTTGCTTACTTAAGCCTGCCAAACCCAGATAACTTAACATTGTCATTCATTCAACTGGCCTTATGGTTTCCACTGACAGTGCTTGGCTTATATAGAGTACTCTCAAAACCTCACAGCAGAGCCACTCACCTACTGTGGCTACTGATTTCTGTGAGTATTTTTACCTATTATATTCAAGGTAAAGGATTTCCCTATCAAGCATTTCCAGTGATTGTGTCTGGATTCATTGTATTGAGCATTGCGCTAGATTATTTAGTTACGCAATCCAACAACAAATGGTGGCTCAAAAGCCTCACACTATGCATCCTAGCTTTCTTACTGATTAAGAATCTTGCCTTTAATCATTATTCAACAGCTTTACTGCCCTACCTACTGGGAAAATCCGACCGAATAACCTATCTTGATAAACACTACCACCCTAAAGACAGCCCAGATACTCATATCGCTGAAGCTATAGGCAGGTGGCTCGACAAAGAGCTAAGTCAACAAGAAACGATTCATATCTGGGGGATGGAAAATTATATTTATACACTTGCTAACCGCTCATTCCCTACGCGGCATCATTTTCATTTTTTCCTTTATGCCAACCTTGATGATCACCCGACACTATCCACTTGGCAAGATTCACTTCATCAAGCGTTCATAGAAACTATTTCAGCTAAAAAGCCAGCCGTTTTTATCGAAGCACACTATGGTGGAAATAAAGATGATAGATATCTAACGGTTCAATCGGTCAGCCAATTTCCACCTATTTACAACTGGCTTGAAACAAATTACAGGCTGGCAAAGCAAATCGATCGTTTAGATATTTGGGTACGCAAAGACCTTAACTTACCGCCACTCACAACAATCAATTCTATACCTTAGGCGATAAGAGAGTAATCAAGATTTCCATTTTCTCTGTTAGATTCTCTTGATACGTACCATAATGAAAAAGAGCCACCCCAACACCGGCACCAAAAAGTGCAGTTAGCACGCTTTCTGTGGGGTAGCTTTCATCAATTTCACCTGCTGTTTTTGCTTCTTCTACCATTTGCCTGAGGATCACCATCACTTGATCTTCTTGTTCAAAAAATGCCTCGCACAATTCTGCATGACGACGCATTTCAATAGGCACTGACGCCAAAAGCCCAGTAATGCTTTCATCTTCATCATGTGCTTTTGCCATTGCTCTAAATATGGCAGATAACCTCCCCATAAGATCCGATTGCTGCTCGTAAGCTAAACGATAATGGGGCAATAAAAAAGCTTGCGTTTGCTTAATGGTCTCAACATAAAGCGATTTTTTATCAGGAAAATAACTGTAAATGGCAGCATGACTTATTCCTAACGCCTTGCCAATATCTTTAAAAGTAGTTTGCGCAAAGCCTTTGGCTGCAAATAACTTCCTAGACTCAATAAAAAGTCGTTTGAGTGTTTTATCTTTGGAGCTACCTTTTGGGCGGCCGAGTTTTGCTGGTTTTTCTTGTGGCATTGATTTTGTGGAGGATGTCGTCATTCGGTGAATTATATCGAGAATAGGCTTGTCATCAATCACTGAAAAAGGAATAATTTACATCCTTGTAAATAAACCAACCATGAATAACAAGAACAATAGGTTAACACATGCCTTTTTCCCTCGAATGGTGGCAGTACGTCTGCATTACCCTAGCCGGTGCTAATTTTCTCTTTTTAGGTGTTGGCGGTGGCGTCCACTACTACTTTTACCATGTTAAACGTCAGCAAAATGATCAATGGAAGTTACAAAAAGGACGATTTTTATCAGATAGATTAGCTCGTCACGCGGCTATTCTTGGCACATTCAATATGAATATTGCCGCAGGCAGCTTCGGGTTAATCGGCTACGGTGTCTTAGAGCTAGGCTGGAGTCAAATATACTATGACTTTTCTGATTACTCCATTGGCTGGGCATTTCTGAGTGTATTTCTAGCCTTCTTTTTTATTGAAGCCTGCGCGTATTATATGCATGCATACAGCCATACCCCGTTTCTTTATAAGCACATTCATCGCGTACATCATTACTATAGCGCGCCGACCTTTTTTACCATTTCAGCCATGCACCCACTGGAATGGATTGCGCACGCTTCTTATATCGTCGCACCCGCATTTTTATTTCCTATGCATTGGTCGCTGTATTTGTTTGTTATGATGATAACCTTCTTCTATGGCTTCTGGGATCACTCAGGTATCAAAGTGCCTTTCAAGCTTCCCTTTCATGGCAGTAATCAATTTCACGATGATCACCACAAATACTTTCATGTTAATTTTGGCTTCCTAACACCCTACTTTGATCGCATACATAACACGGTTAGACGTGAAGGTCACCATTACACCGAAGATACCTTTACCAGCGGCAAAGGCAAAGTCAACCCGAAAAAACTCGGTGACAATGCTGTCGGCGAATGGATCGATTACTCGCACAAATAATAAAATAATAACAAACATAGAAAAGGATTAGCATGAAAGATCATCTTTCGTATGCCATGCAAAATGAAGAAGCGACCAATGCGCTGATTTATTTTAATGCGCCCAGTCAAATTTTGGATTGGAGCTTTTTAGCCATTGAAGCCATATTGGTCATTGGCTTTATATTAACTATCGTTCACGCTTTTAAATACGATAAAGATCACCAAACAAGCTCTGCTCGGCTAACCTTATTAGCTGCATTTTTGTATGGCTTGGCGATGGACATTATCTCCTACTACACGGTCGAAAACTTCTGGCACGGCGAATTCAGCGTGATGTTTTTATACAACCGTCTGCCTTTATACATTGCCCTTTTCTATCCGACTTTTATGTATCACAGCTATATGCTGATCAGACGGTTTGATTTTGGCCCGCTAAAAGAAGCCATCTGCGTCGGTTTTTTCGCAGGCTTTATGTATCTTATTTTTGATAATTTAGGGCCATTATTGCAGTGGTGGGTATGGGATACCTCAGATACCTCCACATGGCCTTATGTCAATAGCGTACCCTTAACCAGCTACCATTGGTTCTTCACCTTTTTGATGGCTTTTGCGCTAATCAATCGCATCATCAGCTGGCATTGGGTTGAGCAAAAACAATCCAAAATCAAAATCGGTATTTTACATGCCTTACAACCGACTTTAACCATCTTGCTTGGCTCTGTGTTTTTCGCACCATACAACTTGCTCGCAGCGGTAATGCCGCCTTACGACATGCTACCTTGGAAGCCAATGCTCACGCTTGCAGCTGTTTGGCATGGCATAACATTTGCCGCCGCAGGTGCGTTATTTATCTTTGGGTGGAAACATTCAAAACAAGCGCCCGATCATTTATTAATGACCTTCCCTTTTATCTTTTTAGTGGGTCATGCCATGATCTATATTGCTAAATTTGATCAGCACTTCATCGAAGGGGGCGTTAATCCCCTATCAGGGAATTTGCTTGCCGTTTTGATTTCACTCATTGGATCGAGTGTGATTGTGTTAGCCAGCAATAAAAAGTCTGCTTAACCGTATTATTCTCTTCCAACACCTCTTGATAAGTTCTCCTTTTTAACAAAATCAAGAAGCATATAAAAACCGCCAACTGGCGGTTTTTAATGATATAACGCGAAAGCCTAAGCTAGATGATCAATCCGGCAAACCTAACACGCGCTTGGCAATAATATTCAACTGCACTTCTGAGGTGCCACCTGCAATGGTGTGTGCGTAGGTTAACAAATGCTGCTTGCTCATACGCAATTCATCATCGGAAAACTGTTCGCCTTCCCAACCTAGACCTTGAGAACCCAAAATATCCATGATTAATTGATATTTGGTTTTATCTTCTTCCGTACCTTGGTATTTAGCGACCATCATCGCAAGCCCAGCTAATGGATCTTTATGTGCAAATTCGTCAGCTGTACGATCCATCGTCAATTCAAAAGCTTCTGCATTCATTAAATGTTGTGCAATGCGATCACGCAAGATTGGGTCAGCGACTTTACCGTCACTGTTGACACCGACATATTCCTTAGCAAGGGTTGCAGGGTTATCTTCATGGCGTGAGGCGCTTTCTTCGATGTCTGACATCATGGCACGCTCAAGCTCAAGCACTCGTTTGGCAACCGTCCAGCCTTTATCGATTTCACCAATGACATTAGCCACAGGCACGCGCACATTATCAAAGAAGGTTTGGCAAAAATGCGCATCGCCATTAGTTAATTCAATAGGTTTTGTGCTCACACCTTCGGTTTGCATATCAAAGACAATAAACGAAATACCTTCACGCTTGGGTGCATCCGAGTTTGAGCGTACTAAACAATAGATGTAATCAGACTCATCCGCGTAAGAAGTCCAGATCTTGGAGCCGTTGATAATAAAATCATCACCATCGCGTACTGCTTTGGTTTGAAGCCCCGCCAAATCAGAACCTGCGCCCGGCTCACTATAACCCTGACACCAGCGAATTTCTCCACGTGCAATCGGCGGTAAAAACTGCTGCTTTTGTTCTTCAGTACCAAATTCAAGAATCGCAGGGCCTGCCATCCAAATACCTAAGTTAATATGGGCAGGACGCGCATTAATACGCTTCAATTCTTCCTTAAGCACTTGACCTTCAGCAGCCGACAAACCGCCACCGCCATATTGCTCAGGCCAAGTGGGCGCAAACCATTTTTTATCACGCATACGCTCAAACCAGGCTTTTTGATCGTCGGTTTGAAAATGTGCGTCGCGGCCACCCCAAGATTGCGACTCCATATCGGGCACTGGCGTTCGCATGGATTCTGGACAGTTTTCTTCTAACCATGCTCGGGTTTCTTGGCGAAATTGTTCAACAGCTTCCTGACTCATGAGATATTCTTAGGCTCTAGTAATTAATGAGAAATAAGTAATGAGAAAATCGAGTGGGTGCATTGTCTAACAATTAAGCAGCAATGCCAACCAACCCGTTAACGTTCACGCAATGATGTTTAGTCTACATCCAGCTTAAATACTTTCTTGGCATTTTCACGCAAGAATTTTGGCCAAACTTCCTCTTTAAAGGGCACATTAGGCATATCTTTAAAGATACGATCCAATGATAAACCCATAGGGAAGTAACCTGCGTACATAATCTTATCCGCACCACGCGTATTAGCATAATCAATGATATTTTTAGGGTAATGCTTAGGCGCGAAAGCCGAGGTCATATAATAAAGATTTGGGTACTTAAGCATGAGTTTCCAAGCAAGATCCGTCCAAGGCTCGGCACCATGACGCATCACGACTTTTAACTCAGGGAAAAACCAGCACACTTCATCCAAATGCTCAACCTTTTGTGGCTCCATTGGCAAACGTGGCCCTGGAACACCGACACAAGGACAAATAGGAATATCCAACTCAACACAGGCTGCATAAATCGGATACCATTTTTTATCATTAAGCGGCACTTGAGGGCAAAGGCCGGATGGAAAAGCAGTAACGGCTTTAATGCCATATTCTTTATGCAAGCGTTTGATCTTACGCACTTCATCCATGCCATTGTTTGGATTCGCTTCGTAAGAGGCAATAAAACGGTTAGGGAAACGCTCAAGCGCTTCTTTAGCCACTTCGTTATCATCATCAAGGCCTGTCATGGCGATTTCGATATTGAATTGATCCATCAAGCCAACTGTGTAGGCAACATAATCATCACGATCGCCTGCTTGAGGGATATCTTTAAACATGTACTGGGCAGGCATTTTGAAGAGCTTTTTGCTTTGCTCATCCATTAGAAGAGGCTTCATAAAATCATACCAAGAGCTATTGTCGTAGCCGGGTACACTTAGCATCAAATCGATGATTTTTACGTCTTCGGGCATGCCCATATTATTATCCTCAAGGTAAAATTGCCGTGATTGTACAAAAAATCA
>JAPOUS010000354.1:620-8322 GCA_026708525.1 Cellvibrionales bacterium | reverse complement strand
GAATTTTTCTGTAAAAATAATTTTTAACAGAAAATTAATTATAAATAAATTTCATTATAATCAAGTATTTGTGTTAATAATATGGCGCTGAATTAATAAATTATTTTGTAAATAAAATAAAAAAATAATTTTTTACTATAGTTATTTATACATAATAAAATCTATAGAGGCTGCTATGTTAAACCTAAATCAAATCCTTGAGCTTAAGAAAAATGGCGTAAGCACATTATCTCAATTAGCTATCATTAAATACTGTAGCGACGAACCTAAGTCTTTTCAGAGTATTTCTAAAGACATTAACATCACCATTCGTGGTATTGAGCGAATGATTGAGCGTGAATCAAGCTTGGTTCGTGTTGTTAAGGTTAAAAAATCTGCTAAATCTCAAGGTGTTGGCCGCCCTGTTTCTCGCGCATTGGTTTCTACGGCAAAAGCTAAGAAATTAATAGAGAAAGTTAAAAAAATTAAATAAACTTATTGTATTTTCGAAGCGGGCCTCAAGTGATGCCCGCTTTTTTTATCTAAAAATTTCTTAAAGACCATTGATAATAATGACTTTTTTATTGTCTTAATTACAAATCAATTAGGGTTTCACTATGCGGTGGGAAGATTTACTCTCGGCAAGCCGGTTAGGCGGTAAACCGCAAAAACGTTTTGATGGCCGCTCGCCTTTTTTATCCGATCATGACAAGATAATTTTCTCTGAGCCCTTTAGGCGACTTGCTAAAAAAACACAAGTTCATCCGTTAGCTACCAATGATCATATTCATAATCGCTTAATTCATTCGTTAGAGGTGGCTTGTATTGGCCGGTCGCTGGCGATGCAAGTTGGCTACCAATTAAAAGAAATAAATCAGTTACCTAATTGCCTATCACCTTCTGCTCTGGGGGATATTGTGCAAACGACCTGCCTGGCCCATGATTTGGGCAATCCGCCTTTTGGGCATACCGGAGAGGATGCCATCAGCAAATGGTTTGTTCTGAATGAATCCTGTGTGATGCAGACGTTAACCGAACGGCAAAAAAATGACCTGATACACTTTGAAGGCAATGCACAAGGTTTCCGTTTATTGACCGCTTCAGAATCAGCTCATTCATCGTCAATGTTAAGTATGACCTATGCGACCTTAGGTGCTTTTATTAAATACCCATGGTGTTCGGATGCCACCGGTCAAAAAAAATATGGAGTGTATGATACGGAGATAGATTTGTTAGATGAAGTTGCTGAACATACAGGACTCATCAAAACAGCAACAGGCTATGCTAGGCATCCCTTGGTGTATTTAATGGAGGCATCAGATGATATCTGTTATGCCTTATTGGATCTTGAAGATGGCATTGAAATGCGACTGACCACCTTTGATGACATTTATCATGTATTTTCGCCTTTATTGGCTGAGGATACTCAGGGTGAGTTAAATGATCGGTTGATGGCGATCAAAGCAGGGCAAGTACCGAGTGTTTTGCGTGGTTATATTATGGATATTTATATTAGCCGCTGCGCTAAAGCCTATATTGAGCATTTGGATGTCATTATGACAGGCCAGTGTGATGATGATTTGATTCGGTTAGCGGATGACGCAGTCTACGAATCAGTGACTAAGGCTAAACAGTTGGCGGTTGAAAAAATATTTACGCATCCAAGAAAAGTTGAGCTGGAAATTGGTGCGTATGAAATTATCTATCGATTACTGGATAAAATGATTCCAGCTGTACAAACGCTGTTCGATACCAGAAAAACCTGCGATAAAGAACAGGATATGGTGCTGAGACTCATTGGCAAAGAAAAATTGATAGCACAGCCATCCTATTATCATGCACTGAGGGTGACACTGGATTTTATTGGCGGTATGACTGATAACTATGCGATGGATTTAAGCCGGCAGTTTGCAGGATTATCGAATTAATCCTGCAATTTTTCCTGCTCTTCCATCCAGCTTTCTTCCAGTGTTTCAATCGCTGTTTTTAATTCGATTTCCTCAGCCAGTAAAGTTTTAAGTTCGGCTTTGTTGGCATCTTCATACATCTCTGGCTGGCTGATTTTTTCTAAAATGGTGTTTAATCGCGCTTGATGTTTATCGAGATCTTTTTCAATGTGTTTGATGCGTTTTCTGATAGGTGCTGTCGCCTGTCTTGCCTTTGCAGCATCGACTCGTGCTTGTTTTTTATCGACAGGAGCTTGTGCTGATGGCTTGTCAGCCAAGGCTTTAGCGTCTTTGGCAACGGCTTTTTGGTAGTCTGCTAAGTCACCTGAGAATTCAGTGAACATGCCATCATGAATGCGATAGAGTTCATCGACACAGTGCCTTAAAAGATAACGATCATGCGATACCAGCACTACTGCACCTTCAAAGGTGCTGATGGCTTCTGCGAGCGCTTCTCGCATGTTGATATCTAAATGGTTGGTAGGTTCATCAAGGATTAACAGATTGGGTTTATGCCATGCTACTAGCGCCAGCGCAAGGCGTGCTTTTTCACCACCTGAAAAATGCCGAATGGTATCTGTGGCCATATCACCTTTAATCAAGAAGCGACCGAGGAAATCACGAATACTTTGCTCTGAAGCTTTTGGCGCGATGCGCTGTATATGGAGAATTGGGCTTGCATCATAGTCTAAAGCTTCAATTTGATGCTGTGCAAAATAACCAATGGATAAAAATTTATGATCCAGTTTTTCGCCTGAAAGTACCGGGATTTCGCCGACAAGGCTTTTAAGCAAGGTTGATTTGCCCGCCCCGTTTTCGCCTAAAAGACCGACACGCATGCCAGGCTCTAGGGTGAAGTTTATCTGGCTGACAATCGTGGTATCGCCATAACCTACGTTAAGGTTCTCACAGCGAATTAACGGAGAACCGGTTTTTTCAGCAAGGGGGATATCGAAATGATACTCCGAAGGCAATTTAACCGCAGCGACTAATTGCATTCGCTCTAATGCTTTAATACGGCTTTGGGCCTGCTTGGCTTTTGTGGCCTTAGCTTTAAAGCGATCAATATACGACTGCATGTGTTTGATTTGTGCTTGCTGTTTATCATGTTGCGCTTGTTGTTGGTTTAGTTTTTCAGCGCGTTGACGTTCAAAGTCAGAATAACTGCCTTTGTAAGTATTAATTTGATGGGATTCGATGTGGGCAATATGTGAGGCAGTTTGGTCGATAAAATCTCTGTCGTGAGAAATTAATATCAAACTGCCGCTAAATTGTTTTATCCATTGCTCCAGCCAGAAAATGGCTTCAACATCTAAATGGTTGGTGGGCTCATCGAGTAATAATAAATCCCCTGGGTTGAGCAGTGCGCGAGCCAGATTGAGTCGAATACGCCAGCCACCTGAAAATTCACCCACTGCTCGGTGATTATCCGATGCGCTAAAGCCTAAGCCCTGTAGGATACTTTCTGCCCGATGGTTGATGGTATAAGCGGACATGGCATCTAACTTTTCATGCAGTTTGACGATCAGTGTATGATCATTATGTTGCTCGGCTTCGGCCAAGGCGCGCTCTGTTGCACGAAGCTCGGTAAAGCCATCAATCACATAATCAACGGCTGGTCGATCGAGGCTTTGGATATCTTGTGCCATGTGGGCAACTTTCCATCGATCAGGAAGGAGTACTTCGCCGCCATCAATGTCCAATTGTTGTAAGATAACTTGAAACAAAGACGACTTGCCGCAACCATTATTGCCAATAAGGGCAAATCGTTGGCCTGAATGAAGGGTTAGCTGGGCTTTTTCAAACAGCGGCTTGCCGCTGCGTTGTAAATCGAGTTGGGTAATCTGTAACATAGCGCTATTGTAGCTGGAACTTCCCCATTTATGGAATCAGAAAACGCGGTAAACCACCCCGAGTGCAATAATGACTTGTGGCAATACATGTTGGCAATCTATCAACGACGTGGAGTAAAGGCGGAGCTTTTGGCGTTACAAGCGCAAGGCTTTAATGTGTTGATTTTGTTAAGCCTTTGCTGGCTGAGTTCGACTAAGCGAGATCTCAATTCGAACCAATTAAACGCATTAATTAGCCAAGTGGATGATTCGCTCATGAGTGAATTTCGATCGTGGCGTAACCGCATCAAACATGCCCCAGTGTTTCATCAGATGTATAAAAAAGCCTTAGATTTAGAGCTGGGTTTAGAGCAGCTTGCGGTGAGTCAGCTTTACGGGTACTTAATAACAGAGTCTTTAGATGAAAGCGAACATGATAATCTTCAAAGCTTATTGAATCGCTATAGTGAGTTGATTAATTTGCCAGCAAGTGATAAGTTCGCCAATCTTTTAGCGGCAATCCATTATTGATGGCAGTGCAGTCAGCGTACAAAGTGAAGCCAGCGTAGATAGTAGCAGATAGCAGATAAGAAGTAGTCACAAGGAGCGTTCATGGCAAAAAATGGATTTTCATCAAAAGGCTTTACCATCAAGGTTATTTCGATCATGGTTATCCCTATTGCCTTGATGACGCAAATCCCTGGGCCATCAGGACAGCCGGTTATTCGCTTAAATGATTTAAATCCTTTGAGCGGCATATCCATTAGCTCATCATTAGTGCGGATAAAACGCCAAATGAATGCATATTACGTCTCAGTCAAACAATTTTTAACCGGACAAAAAGTCACCGGTCGTGAAACCGTGATTGTTTATCGAATAAAAGATGAACACGGCAATTGGCTATACAGTTCAGAAAAGCCCCAGAGCGGACATTATGAGTCTGTCGATGTTACGGACAGAAGTACACCCTTATCCGTACCCGACAGCGAATTATCTGAAGTGTTAGCGGAAAATGCTCGCAAAGAAAAAACCGACAAAACCCAAGCCTCTGGTTTGCCGTTGACAACACTCCCTCTATCACAAGTCGGTAAAATGGTCGATGAGATAAAAGCCCACGATCAAAAAATGCGTGATAGAAGCGCCGAATTAGATGGAATCTAATGAAAAATAACCTGATGGAACAAAATTAAACTGAAATAATCAAATTTCACTGTTACTATTGACCATATTTTTTTGAAAAGAAGTTGGAGAAATCATGAATAAAGCACTTGGTGTTATCGCGGTAAGCTCCGTTATCGCAATGACGGCCTGTTTAGATCAATCTAAAAAGACGGATGCGTCTGCTACTAAAGCTACGCCATTAACACTTGATACCAATATTTCCAAAGTGAGTTATGGCATTGGTTTGAACATCGCATCAAACTTCAAAGATCAAAAAATCGACATCGACAAAACAGCTTTTCAACAAGGCTTAAGCGATGGATTTGAAGGTGCTGATCCAAAACTTGACCAGCAAGCGATTATGGAGGCTATGCAAACTTTCCAAAAAGAGCAAATGGAAAAACAGCTAGCTGAACGTGAAGCCGCGTCAACTAAAAATAAATCAGACAGTGAGCAATTTTTAGCAGACAACGCGAAGAAAGATGGGATTAAGACCACTGAATCAGGTCTTCAGTATGAAGTCGTTACCGAAGGTACCGGTTCAAAACCATCAGCTGATGACACAGTGACCGTTCAATACCGTGGTACATTAACCAATGGTGAGGAGTTCGACAGCTCGTATTCACGTGGTGAGCCTGCGACTTTCCGAGTCTCTAATGTTATCCCAGGATGGACTGAAGCATTGCAAATGATGCCAGTTGGCTCTAAGTATAAAATCTACATTCCTGCTAACCTTGCGTATGGTGAAAGCGGTGCAGGTGCAAAAATTGGCCCTAACCAAGCGTTGATTTTTGAAGTGGAATTACTAGATATTGTAAAGCCTGATGCACCTAAAGATGCAGCGGCTGCAAGCACTAAGTAATCGAGTAAATCTCTAGATTGAAGCCAAGCAACATGCTTGGCTTTTTTTTGCCCGCGATATGCTCAGTTATATTGGCTTTTTATTAAGTTTGCGCTGTAGGGTTCTTCTGTGCATATTTAAAGCTTTAGCTGTTTGGCTGATGTTGCCGTTATTCTCCGCTAATACTTTTTGTATATATTCCCATTCCAATTGTTTTGGCGTTAAAGATTTTTCGGATTCTGATTGACGGTCATAATTATTATTACCGTAGTATGCATTAAGCACATCGTTAATGGTGAAGGGTTTAGGAAGATAGTCATCTGCCCCTAATTTAATGGCTTGAACCGTCGTTGAAATGCTGGCAAAAGCGGTGATCATAATTATTTTGGCTTGTGGCTGAAGCTTGCGAGCGTTGGCTATCTGATCGATGGAGGTTGTTGATTTAAGCTTTAAATCCATAAGGATTAGATCATAGTGGTTGGTATTCAACGCGTGAGTAAAGGCATCAAGAGTTGCGCAGAATACGACCTTATGTTGCCTTTTTTGCATCATGGTGGTGAAGACATCGGCAAATGCGGCATCATCTTCAAGTAGGAGTATGGAAAGCGTATCAGGCATTCAAACCTCCTAGGCTAATGGAATGGCAATTTGGGTAATCACTTGATTAGGCAAATCAATCCATTCAACGGTGCCTCCTAGTTGTTCAATGGATGCATTGGCTAAAAAATAGCCGATTCCAAGACCGTGATCTTTAGTACTATTGCCAATGGTGCCCAGCGTGTGTTTTGGGGGCGTGCCATCATGAGTAATATCAAAGATCAATTCATTAGCCTTGGTATACAGGTGAATATTCACCACACTTTGACAGGCATCGATAGCATTAACCGCCAGCGCCATTAGTGCCTGTTTGAGCGATAGCTGGAAAGTAATCGACTGATTAAATTCATCTTGAAAAGCGAGTTGGCAATCAGGCTTTATGAGCAATAAATCATTCTCTAGTTGAGCCAAAAAATCTTGGCTACTGAGAGTGAGATTACCCGATTGGGCTGGGAGCTTTTTTAATTGTTCAAGACTTTGTTTACATCGATCGATTTGTGTTTGAATGATATCGGCATTATCTCGGTCAAGCGCCTCGGTAAGCATGGCAATAGTCGCTAATGGTGTGCCTAATTCGTGTGCGGTGTTGGCAGCAATGGTTCCCATTAAGATCAGTTGTTCATCTCGTGTGGTTTGGGCTTTGAATGCTGCAATGGCTTCATCCTGTTTACGTAGGCGAGAACTTAAATAATAAATGCTACCAGATAGCAATAAGGCTATGATAAAAAATGACACCCACATACCCCAAAGATGCCAGCCCATCGTAGAGTGTAAGCTGTGCGGATCGGTGAGCATAAGCAATGTATACAACCCAATTACCAATAAGAAGATAAACGAGGTGAACCCTAAAGGCAGCACCAGAGAGCTTAAACATAGCAATATGAGGTAATAGCTGTTTGCAGGGTTCATGGCGCCTCCTGTTTCTCGCAATACAAAAAACCAAAGGCAAGCATCTACGGCAAAAATAATAAGCAAATGCCAGGCTGTGGTTTTTTTAAAAAGCATACTAATGATGGAGAGAATCAATAGACCCACGTAAAAACTGAATAATTTTTCCCAGTGGAGGTGGTGCATCATGCCGCCCCACTCTAGCCATTGCGTTAGTGTAATAAAAAACAGCATAACGAGTGCGACAAAGCATCGCGCGATAAGCGAAAGAAAAATGGCCTGTTTATAGGGTTCTGGGTGTGTGGGTAGCTGTGTGAGTTGCATAGTAGCCATTCATTGTAAAAGAGATCCATCGCTCAATCAGGGTGCGACAAATTGTCGCATCCAGTTTGTTGACCAAGACTTTTATAATATGGAGAAATAATAAGGATTAATAGTTATGCCTCGATTTTTTTCTT
>JAPOUS010000354.1:0-610 GCA_026708525.1 Cellvibrionales bacterium | reverse complement strand
TTTTTCTTCGCTTTGTTTGCTAAGTTGTTTGGTGCCGTTCACTCAGGCAGATTCTATAGCTGATTCAGGCTTTGATACCCACCGTCCAGACAGCCATGCCCCGATCAGTGTGATGGGAGATCACGTGCATGCACAAGGGGAGTGGATGGTGTCTTATCGTGCCATGCTAATGAATATGAAAACATTGACCAAAGAAGATAAAAAAATCTCTGATGCCGAGGTAAGAGAAGAAGGCTACATGATGATCCCTGATAGTATGGATATGGTTATGCATATGTTTGGAGCCATGGTTGCTCCATCGGATCAGGTGACATTGATGCTAATGATTCCTTATCTTTCCAATACGATGGATATGCGACGCTTGCCTATGATGAGCATGCATAGCGAAAATATGGGCATGATGGATAATCACATGCACAATATGTCAATGAATATGTCCATGGATTCCAGTGGGCTGGGTGATATTAAGCTTGGTAGTTTAGTTTTATTACATGATTCAAGGGCGGATCGTGTGCACCTCAATCTTGCAGTTAGTTTGCCCACAGGCAGTATTAATGAAAAAGGCGATCATGGTGTCTTGCCCTACGCAATGCAATTGGGCTCTGGTACG
>JAPOUS010000246.1 GCA_026708525.1 Cellvibrionales bacterium | reverse complement strand
TGACAGGCACCATTAAAAAATGGGTAACTGTCAGGTTAAGTCTGAACTACTACAATTTATTTTAATTCGACAATTTAGCTATTATTCGAGGTGCCCTTAATATCATTCTCAATTAAATAACGCATTTGACGCTTAATCAGTTCAATTGCCTGAGTCGAGAGCATGGTATAACCATCTTTACCGCCTTTGATAACTACTTTAATCTCGCTTTGGGACAGAGTTTTTAGGTCGTTTATCTTAATATCCAAAACCTCGAATATATTCTTGCCAAGTCCACTGAGTAATGGCATCTATGCTGAATAAACCCCACCTTGGCAACAAATGATTATTGACTTGCTTTTCATAATAATGGTTTGTCCCCTGCTTATCTGGAAAGCTTTCTTTTCTCCATCGAATGAAAGCATTTAAAAACGCAACAATATTAGTATTGTCATTCACTAATTTTTTAGGGATAACTTGTTCTTGCTCGACTTGCCTCTCTGCAACAAGGTCACGGCCTTGCATGACACCCAATTTAATCTGTCTAGCCGCCTCAATAGCAGCATCTTGACCCATATGCCGGCCAAAACCCTAAATCAATACTAGAGCGACCACCATCAGCTTTCTGATATCTAAGTCGCCAGATAAAACGAAAAAATTTAACCCTATCCGCTGCAACGATATCAGAAGCCGCTTTAGTAATCCCATACCGCCATGCTACTACCAGATTTAAGCCTTTTTCGTATTTACTACCAAAAGATTTGCTTTTCTGGTTATACTTTGGAAGTTCGAGGCTATCGATAAAAGCATTGCTGAGATCATATTTAACCATTGAAAAAATACTCTAGCAAAAACTCTGGTACACCTTTTTTATACACCGTTTTGACCATTTAAAACCAATCAGATTAATTTATAAACAATTAAACCCAGTCAAAATACTAACCTATTAATCTGGAAACCGAAAAGATGGCAAAGCCTGAAAGCACTATAAATGGTGGCTTTACACTTGAAACACTGATGAAATAAGGGGATAAATAATGGTGCCCGGGGCCGGACTTGAACCGGCACGACCGTGAAGTCGGGAGATTTTAAGTCTCCTGTGTCTACCAATTCCACCACCCGGGCATTGGGTGTTTAGCCTGCTATCAAGCGTTCATACTTGCTAAAGGCCAAATAATGTGGAGGCGCGAACCGGAATCGAACCGGTGTATACGGAGTTGCAGTCCGCTGTATCACCACTCTACCATCGCGCCATGATAGGATGCTCTTTTCTGGGTAAATCTTTTTTCTAACGAAATGTAAGATTGGAGCGGGAAACGAGGTTCGAACTCGCGACCTCAACCTTGGCAAGGTTGCGCTCTACCAACTGAGCTATTCCCGCAGCACCCTTAAGAGGCGGCCTATTCTAAGGATATGGCCTTGGTTGTCAATCAATTTATAAAACTTTTTTCCTCAAGGCCTTGAATTGATTACTTTTTACCCAAACATTGACAGCATCTAACCGCGCTCAAGCATCACAGGCCAAGCGGCTTTTAAATACACCACCATAGACCAGAGCGTTAAAATGGCTGCAAGATAAAAGCTTGCATAAGCAATATCATATAAGCCTTTGACATGCTCGGCATGGAGAATCAAAAACAAGGTAATCGAGAGCATTTGAGCCACTGTTTTAAGCTTGCCTAGCATAGAGACAGCAACAGTTGAGCGTAAACCAAGGCCTGACATCCACTCCCTAAGCGCCGAAATAATAATCTCCCGAGAAATAATCACCAATGCTGGCAAGGTAAAGTAAATGCTATGAAACTTCTCAATCAACAAGACCACCGAGATAATCACAATTAATTTATCAGCGACAGGATCTAAAAAAGCACCAAATTCAGACGATTGGTTAAGTTTTCGCGCTAAGTAGCCATCTAACATATCTGACAAAGCGGCTGCGACAAAGATAAAGGCAGAGAGATAAAAACTCCATTTATAAGGCAAGTAAAAAAACAAAACAAAGAAAGGGATAAGTACCAATCTGAAAACGGTAAT
Organism: Cellvibrionales bacterium; assembly: GCA_026708525.1. Lineage (GTDB taxonomy): Bacteria > Pseudomonadota > Gammaproteobacteria > Pseudomonadales > DT-91 > CAKMZU01. Next base: position 6,378 of record JAPOUS010000246.1, on the reverse strand, counting down.
CCAGTTGGGGAGTGTCATTATCGCCATGGTTTTCTCTTTTTTGTTTAGCTTGGAAGGCTGAATCTTACGGCTTATGGAATTCGGCGTAAATATCTTCGGCGATTTTTTCACTAATCATTGGGACTTTCATGAGTTCACGCACTGGCGCTTCAGTAATCGCTTTAACACTGCCAAAATGATGCAACAACAGCTTACGACGCTTTGCACCAATGCCAGGTATGCTATCGAGCTGCGACTGGCTACGTTTTTTATCCCGGCTTTGTGTATGGCTTTTAACCGCAAAACGATGCGCCTCATCACGGATATGTTGAATTAAATGCAAGGCTTCAGAGTCGGATTTTAAGTTGATACTGCTGTGCGTTTCATCGATGATCAACTGCTCAAATCCTGCCCGCCGATCAATGCCCTTAGCCACACCCACTAAGGCAACGCCTTGCACGCTCAACTCAGTTAATATCTCCCGCGCCTGCGTCACCTGCCCTTTGCCGCCATCGATAAACAATACATCTGGTAATTTACTTTCTTCTTTCACCAAGCGTTTGTAGCGACGCTCAATGGCTTGACGCATGGCCGCATAGTCATCGCCTTTAGTAATCCCTTCGATATTGAACCGGCGGTAATCACTCTTTTTTGGGCCATTGCGGTCAAATACTACACAAGACGCCACGGTAGACTCCCCCGAGCTATGGCTAATATCAAAGCATTCCATGCGAGCAATACGATCAATTTTGAGGATTTTTTCAAGCGCTTGAAAACGAGATAACATGCTCTCTTTATCCATCAAGCGCTGGCTAATATTTTCATCGGCCGTTTGCTTGGCAAGGGTCAACCAGTTATCCACTCGGCCCCGTTTAGGGCCAATGACACTGACTTTTTTGTTCGCTGCTTGTGAGAAGGCTTCACTCAACGCCATCAATTCTTCATCCTCAACCGGCACCACAATGCGGCTCGGATAATCACGATGATTCGATGCCAAATAAAACTGTCCCAAAAAACCTAAGAGCACTTCTCTCTCATCCCCTTCAATACCGAGCTTTGGGTAATAACTGCGACTACCAATCATGCGCCCTTGACGAATAAACAACACATGCACACAGGCAATGCCGGCCTTCATCGAGAGGCTAATCACATCAAGCTTATCGCTGCCTGATTCAATAAATTGCGATTCAATCACTTTGTTTAAATGCTGGATTTGATCGCGGTATTCGGCAGCTTTCTCAAACTCAAGCGCATGGGAGGCATCCTCCATTTTCTTAGCTAAATCTTTTAATAGCTCGGTATTTTTGCCCTCTAAAAAAAGGCGTGTGTACTCCACTTGTTGAGCGTAGTCATCGGTACTGACATACTCCATGCATGGGCCAGTACATCGCTTAATTTGGTATTGTAAACAAGCCCTTGAGCGGTTTTTAAAAAAGCTCTCATCGCATTGGCGCACCTTAAACACTTGCTGTAGTAGATTTAAACTTTCACGTACTGCCAGCCCGCTGGGAAAAGGGCCAAAATAGGTGCCCTTTTCACGCTTTGCGCCACGATGAAAGGCAAGCCTTGGGTATTTGCCTTCAGATAAGAAAATATAAGGATAAGATTTATCGTCCCGCAATAAGATATTAAACGGCGGGCGATATTCTTTGATAAGGTTATGCTCGAGCAGCAAGGCTTCCGTCTCGGTGGTGGTCACCGTGACATCAATGCGCTTAATTTTTTTAACAAGATTCTGGGTTTTAAGACTTAGGCCACTTTTACCAAAGTAGCTTGAAACCCGTTTTTTTAAATTTTTGGCTTTGCCGATATAAAGCAGTTTATCTGCCTCACCAAACATCTGATAGATGCCTGGGCGCTCGGTCAGCTGTTTAAGAAATGCATCGGAATCGAATGATGAGCTGGTCATTAAGCAAAACGAAAAAGACTAAATATCCTGATAGTCTAACAAACCATGACGAATAGCAAGCCGAGTTAATTCAACATCGCTTTCAACATCAAGTTTTTCAAAAATACGGTATCGGTAACTATTCACAGTTTTGGCACTCAAGCAGAGCTTTTCTGAGATGACGCCAACCTTTTCGCAATTAATGACCATCATAGCCACTTGCAGCTCTCGCTCAGATAATTGATCAAAGGGCGAACTATCCGGGTCAAGCGTGCTTAACGCCATTTGTTGTGCAATATTTGGTGAGAGATACCGCTTACCATGCGCCGCATGCTTGATGGCTGAGACCATTTCAAACAGCTCGGCATCCTTAGTAACGTAACCTAAGGCACCCGCTTTAAGCAGTTTTGAGGAATACACCTGATCTGATAAGGCACTGACCGCAACCACTGCCACATGCTCAACTTGTTGCACTAACTTTCGGGTGGCTTCTAATCCACCAATACCGGGCATTTTGACGTCCATCAATACCACATTGGGTGAGAGCTGTTTGCATAAGCGGATCGCTTCTTCGCCGCTAGCTGCTTCGCCTACGACCTTTACACCCTCAACATCCTCGAGCATACGAACCAATCCTAAACGGACAAGGTCATGATCATCTGCAACGACGACTCTTATGCTCATTATTTCCCCTGTTTGGTTGCTAACACTTTCAGCGCTAACGTTTTGTTATTAATGCAAAACTCAGTGGTAGGTACTGTATTACTCCACAAGGGAGAATAACAAGCCCTTTAGCCCGCTTTTATCTGCAAACTGTTATCTTGATCGACAATCAGCGGCTCTTGCTCTAAAGTAACGCCAAATTTCTTATGTACTGCATCAACAATTAATGCCTTTAGCACTAACACATCAGCTAACGTTGCCCCTCCTTGATTGATCAATACCAGCGCATGTTTATCATAGACGGCGACTGGCCCAAGCTGTTTTCCTTTTAATCCTGCCTGCTCTATCAACCAGCCTGCGGATAATTTTGCCCCATTGGCTTGAGGAAAGCTTGGCATGGCCGGGTATTTTTGACAAAGCCTGTCTGATAGTTCAGGTGAAACAACCGGATTTTTAAAAAAACTCCCTGCGTTTGGTAACTTAGAAGGTATGGGTAATTTAGCTTGACGCAAACGGATAACGGCATGCCTTACAGCTAAAAAATCCGGTGATTGATTGTTAAATTGCTGCTTTAACGGCGCATAACTTATCAAAGGTGTTGCTTGCTTGTTAAAACAGAAATCGACTGCCGTAATAATAAACTGATTTTTAAGCCGCTGCTTAAACACACTGTCCCTATAGGCAAATTGGCATTGTGCATGAGTCAACGACTCTGTTGTTTTCGTCTTAAGATTTACTCCATGCACTGCAACAATGGCATTGGATACTTCTTGGCCATAAGCGCCAATATTTTGAACGGGAGCTGCGCCTACAGTCCCGGGAATAATGGCTAAATTATCTAACCCATGCCATTGGTTTTGCATGCACACCTGCAAAAAACCATCCCAGAGCTCTCCTGCTTGCGCTCGGATAATGACTGAATCATTCGACTCCTCAAGGCAATGAATACCTTTGATCGCCATATTTATCACAAGGCCATTATAGGTTTCAGCAAACAGTTGATTACTGCCTTCCCCCAGCAAACATACAGGCAAATGTTGCTCTTCAGCAAAAGCTATAGCGGCTTGCAGCTCAAGCTCTGAACCTACAGCAACATAATATGCAGCAGTCGCCTTAAGTGCAAAGGTATGCTTTACGGCAAGATCGACATGTGTCTGTATCGTTAGCGTTTGGTTATCATGCATGTGCGACGTTGACCACTTTTTCAAACAGCCCTTCGCATCCTGATTCAATCAAATTAATCACTCGCTCAAACCCTTGCTCGCCGCCATAATAAGGATCTGGCACTTCAAGCAAGTTTTTATCATCTGCATAATCCAAAAATAACTGGATGCGCCCCTGGTAATGGTCTGGTGCCAGCTTAATAATATCGGCCAGATTTCGCGTATCCATGGCGAGAATATAATCAAACTGTTTAAAGTCTTTAAGTGCTAATTTTCTGGCTGTCAGCCTTGATAAGTCGTACCCTTTTTTCAACGCGGCTTTTTGCATACGTTCATCTGGCTGATGACCAATATGCCATGATCCCGTCCCACAGGAATCCACTTGAAATTTATCTTGTAACCCTGCCTCATTAATCAGCTTCTGGAACACACCATGCGCTGCTGGCGATCGGCAAATATTGCCTAAACATACAAAGAGTATCTTAGTCATACGCGTTTCCTCCCTGAAACACGGTTATCGTCCTTGTCATTCGTATGAGGATCATCGCCTTCTCGTTGCCTTTCGGCCAACAACAAAGCGTTGACTCGATCCAAGTCCTCAGGCGTATCCACACCACCCGGAATTGAATCCACTGCCTTATCAATGGCAATTCCCATGCCATGTTCTAAAACCCGCAGTTGCTCGAGTTTTTCTAGGGATTCTAAGGGGCTTTGCGGCCATGTGACAAAATCATTGAGTAATGCCACTCGGTAAGCATAAATACCCACATGACGCTTAAAGTCAGTTTGATGACAATTTTGTTGCAACAAATCGTCTATATGGGGAAATTTTTCTCTGTCCCATGGAACCGGTGCGCGACTAAAATACAATGCGCGCAAATGATTATCGGTAACGACTTTCACCACATTAGGATTAAAAATATCTTGGGTGTCATTAATTGGCTCGAATAAGGTAGCCATAGGGGCAGAGGAACGCTCAATCAAACCTGCCACCTGATTAATCACTGCACTCGGTATCAACGGTTCATCCCCTTGCACATTCACGATGACATCCTGATCATCAAATTGCATCTTTTGGCAAACTTCCTGCAACCGATCGGTACCCGATGGATGATTAGGATCCGTCATACAGACGTTTGCACCAAAGTCCTTAGCGATAGTTTCAATCTCAGGTGAGTCAGTTGCAATAATAATCTCTGTCGCGCCGCTTTTCTTTACTTGCTCAAACACGTGCTGAACCATAGGCTTACCCACAATAGGCGCCAATGGTTTTCTTGGCAAGCGTGATGAATTCAGCCTCGCTGGGATAATCACTTTAAAATCAAAGGAGGAATGGGTCATTCAGTTATCTCTTATCTTTTTATCCAGCACCGCTTCACTTTATTAGGTTTTTAAGGGCGACATCCAGCCAATGCCAAAATGCACCATCAAACTCAGCCTTCACCGGCAGCACCCAATGTCTATCTAATCGGGTAAATGCATGACATTTTACCGCATCTTTCGCTGTCATGATAACGGGCAACTGATCATCAAATAAAACATCTGACTCAGAGAAGGCATAATGATCAGGAAATGCATGCGCTACACACTCGAAACCCAGCGCCATTAATGTCTTAAAAAAACGATCTGGATTGCCAATACCCGCCACGGCATGGACTCTGGCTGGCTGAAGATTTCCTTTGGTTTGCCCCAACGGTATTAAGCTTTGTGCAATCAGCCGAAAGTGCGTTTTATCGCAAGGTGGCAGTGCAGGCTGATTCTCGCCATTAATCAGCACTTTATCAAGGGCTTGTAACCGCTCGGGGGGCTCTCGTAAAGGGCCTGCTGGCAACAACCGCCCATTTCCCAACCCTCGGTTAGCGTCGACAACCGCTAATTCGAGCGCTCTTGGCATGTGATAATGCTGTAGGCCATCATCACTGATTATGACATCGACATTATCTTCGTCAATTAATACTCGGCAAGCGTTCACGCGATGACTATCCACAACCACGGGAATACCCGATTGCATAAAAATTAATAACGGTTCATCCCCGACTGCATTAGCGGTACTTTGCTCGGTAACCCTTAAGGGTGCAGATTTGGATTTACTGCCATAGCCCCGACTAACCACACCAACCTTTACACCCTGACGAGTTAAGTAGTCAACCAAGGCTAATACTACAGGCGTTTTGCCGGTTCCACCCACAGTAATATTGCCGACAACGATGACAGGCACAGGTAGAGCCGCTTGACTCTTCAACAACGCTTGCTTGCGATGCCTTGCTAACATCCCAAAAACAAAAGACAAAGGACACAGTAAAGTACTAGCAGGGTGGGAACGATACCATAGAGACTCAATAAAAGGGCGCATCTTTTAGGAAGCTTATTTTCAGTTGATGGGCCATACTACTGAGCCTTCATCAAAATCGCAATCGTTGGTAGTATCCATTTCTATTCATCTTGCCATAAGTTCTCGCAGCTACCCGTCTCGCTCCCATGCGCCTGCATGAGAGTGCAAAGTCGTTAACGTAGGTAACGATTAATACCAATTGTCAGGGCAGGCAGTTGAACTTTTACGTCATCGACACTATTTTTAAGCCATCAAGGCAACGCAACGGACGGCACATTGCTTGATCTCTACAAACTGGATAAAACCAAACTCAAATTTAACTATTCTATCAGTGACCGAGCTCAAGTCATTGA
>JAPOUS010000213.1 GCA_026708525.1 Cellvibrionales bacterium | reverse complement strand
TGAACCAGGTGCGACTGGGATTGCCCTGCCATATCTAAAAACACGTGTAGACTTTCATCCAAGGATTCATCCGACAGCGGATCTATTCGATACGAAGTTGATTCACCTATCAATAGAGATACTAACGATTTACCCATGGCTTTTTGATATAACACATGTGCAATAAACGCATCGAGAATATGCTCACCTTTCACATCTTTGCCAATATAAGCCAACCGTTTTGCTTCAGGCGTCTGGCTCACAAAACCTAAGAGTCGTCCTTCGACAACCGTTTTATCGTTCATCTCCAGGGATAACGACTGCCATTGCAAAGGTGGCTGAAATCCCAAAGCCTTCGATTTTTCCAGTAAATCGTCTTTTCTTCTTAAGGCTTGCAACCAATCTTGCTCCGCCATTTGCCCCTGCGGCAGTATTTCTTGTTGTTTCATTACCTGTTTAAAATCAACGTCTTCATAGGATGCCGTATTCAATAAATCATGATTCAGCAGAGATGTGAGCAATTGGTAACGCGACAACCCAGTGCCTTCCATCATTTCCCTATCCTCTGAGTCTTCTCTTAACTGATCAGGAAACAACCCCAAACACGCTAAATACCATTTTTGTGGAAAAACAATTGCCTGAATAAATTCTTCAAGCACCCAATGCTGTTTGTTTTGGCTATCCAAGGATTGTGCAAAAGGGGGTTTCTCGGTCTGCTGCAAAACCGATAAACTCTGCGCCATTAGCTCGGGATCAAAGCTTTGCAGAGGCTCAAAGCGATCCGTCGCGGTGAAATAAAAAGGATCAAACGGCTGCAATGGATGACGTATTTGCAGCCCCTTTGAGGGTAATGTCCCATCATGCATAACAAAACCACGATCAATATGGTGCAATAATTCGGTTACGAGTACGGAGGGAAACGTTTCGCTGTTATCAAAAGCATTAAACCCCTGATAACTCACCATCCATTTTTTTCTTGCTGATAAGATACTTTGTAAAAATAGAAAACGTGCTTCTTGTGTGCGATTTCTATCACCCAGCTTGGGAGACACCTTCATTTCATCTTGAGGGTCAATACTTTCTTGCGGAGGAAATACCCCGTCATTCATACCCAACAGTGCAATCATATCAAAGGGCAGATTTCGCATCGGCAGCATCGTTGCGATATTGACACAGCCTTTTTTAAAAAAGTGTTGCGATGGTGGTGGCGCCAACATCTGCTCCAGGCTAATAAGAAAAGTAGGTAAATCCAGATGTAAGCTAAATTCACTTAGCTTTATCATCTCAAGCCATTGCTCCATCGACTCAAAAATGATCCGGATTTGCTGCGCATTTGTTGCATCGGTTTGATCAACAAACTCTACCAGCCATGCTTGCATAGTAGCCACCCAAGCCTTTGGAGACTTTTCATGCAAGTCTTCGTGAAAGCTTGCTAATTGATCTATAAACGCCATAAAGCGTCCCCAAAGTATCGCTTCGCTACCTAGCGGGGCATTTAACACGGCATCACCTGCACCTGTGAATGCCAACAGCATTCGATCCATCGCTTGCTCAAAGGCCATACTAACCACTCCCTCGCCCAGGCTTAACCATGCATTATCGCCTAGCCCGAAGTGCACAGAGAGTGTGTCCAGCAATTGCTCTACACTGTGAATATCTTCAATACCAAAACGCATCTGTATCGCAGGATTTCTAAGGCAATCTAATACACAGGATCGAGTAAACCCTTGCATAGACGCCTCAAGCAACGAAAGCAAGGCCTGGCTAATGACCTGCGGCTTACCGTGGCGCTCGGCAAGATGAAAAGGCACTTTTTCGCCTTGGTGGGTAAACACCGAATCAAAATACATGGCATAGCGATCTAAATCAGGCACCATGACCGCAATATGCTCAAGCTCGCTCTCAGCATGCGTTGATAAAAAATGCAAAATTTGATTTTTTAGAATCTCTACTTCACGAAGCGCATGGTGACATTGATGAATGACAACACTATTATCATGGGCTTGAATGCACTTAAGTTTCGCCTTGACAGGGTAACCGCGCAAATGCAATACATCAGATTGAAGCTGACTCAGTATGCTTTCTGTCGGTTGATCAATGAAGGATTCCACTGGTGTATGTTGCTGCTGATCCTCTAAAAGCCGAATAAATTCCTGGCCTTGTTTCGCCATTAACGCCAATAAGGGATTAACAGACTCTTCGGCAGGTTCAGGTGTGGGTACAGTAGACAACTGGCTTTTAGCTGAACGAATATCGCCCCAAAAATGTACCGAGGGATTCAACACATAAATAAACACATCCATATTTTCTGATATTTTTTCAAATAACGAAAAATAGGCAGCGGGTAAATTATTTAAAGCAAATAAATGTAACCGTTTACAATGCAAAGGTTTTAATGATAACTCTGCTTTTTTATAGACATCAAAAAAAATTTCTGCTCGATCTTTCATCGTAGAATCTTGATGGAGATCATACCAGATCATTGCCTGAAAATTAGATGTACTGCGCTGAGTTTGCCACTGTTTTAAAAGCTCAGGGCGGTAAATCTGATACTGATCATACAAACCCGACAAGTATTCGCAATATTCAAAAAGCTGGCATTTATCTGATAAATGTTCTATAAATAAAGTTACCTCTTTTGAAAGAGGTAGCACACTGTCTGTTTTTAGCTTATTATTTTTTTCACTGTTGACGGTATTGGCGGATTCAACATTTTTTGATGATGGGCGCTGCTCATCAAAATCCTGCCTTAATATCGGATAAAAATATTGATACAGTCGAAACGCTAAAGGTTGACGGTCAAAATGACTTATCTGCGGTAAATCAGCAAACTGCGCACGATAGATCTGCCAAATAAATGAGGCGGGAAAGGGAAAGTCAATATCAGCGGCAAAGCCGTTGTGGCTTGTAATTTGCTGCATTAACCAAGATGACATAGCAGAAGACTCGACCAATACTACTTCTCGCTCAAAAACATCGGTTGGGTCATGCTGGATAATTTGGCTCAAATGCAACGCGAGCACTTCCAGCCGATTTGAATGAAAAGCTTCAATCATTGTTCACAAATTCGTCATAGTTTGTTGATAGGCTTAATGAAAATAGACAGTGATTGGATACGATAGCAAATGGATTCAGTTATGAATACGGTAAATGAAGAATTAGTGACAAACCTATCGAGCCGAAAGCTGTGGCAGATAATCCATCGCAGCCAAGCGCTAGCAGAACACCCCCAGTTAATGGAAATTGCACGAAAAGAGCTTATCAAGCGCAATGCCTATCTAGAAGAACGTCAATTTAATCAGCCGCATTAGAAAATATAGCGACAAGTGGGCCATTGCGCGTTTTGCATCAACATACCGATTTAAACTGCCCACCTCATTGCAAACTTTGATATATTGCTAAAAAACTGGTTAATGTTGGCAATACACCCTCATGGAAAAAAATCTTACTATTACCTTGTTGATGACAGGAAACGAACTCATTCAAGGCGATATTTGCGACACCAACAGTCAGCACCTTGCAAAATCATTTGCTGAACATCAATTATCGATTGCATCCATCCTAACCCTTGGCGATGCCCCGGCACTGCTCACCAAAGCAATTGAACGTTTAAGCTTTGAAAGCGATGTCTTAATCATCAACGGAGGGATGGGGCCCACTAAAGATGACCATACCTCTCAAGCCCTGGCTGATGCCTTGAATGAACCCTTATCCACCAACGACCAAGGGTTAACCCATGTCTCACATTGGCTAAAAGAAAAAGGCTATATTGAGAATGATCCCAAACAATTAAAGCAAGCACAATTTCCACAATCTGCCACTTATTTAGGCAACCCCTTAGGGAGTGCACCCGCTTACCATGTTCAGTTAAACGATTGCTTGGTGATTACCACTCCAGGCGTACCCAAAGAGCTTCAATCAATCACTGACGCCCTCATTTTACCCTTACTGAAACAGAACTTTTCACTACCGCCTACTCCCGCTTGGCACAAAGCCTTACTCTTTGGCATCTATGAATCACGCTTGGAAAAACATCTGGAAAAGCACGTTGAGAACCTGTCATCGATCCACATCGGATTTAGGGTAAATACCCCCTATCTTGAATTCAAATATCAACTGCCAATGGAATTAAGCTCAGAACAGGCCACCAAAGCAAGCGAACAACTTCAAGCGGCGATTCAGCCATTTTTGGTAAGTACCGATGGCACAAAGCTACCTGAACTTGTATTGACACTCTTAAAAAAACAGCAAGCGACAATCTCTACTGCCGAATCTTGCACTGGTGGGTTAACTGCGCAGTTATTGACCCAAGTACCAGGCAGCTCAAGTGCTCTCGATGGCGGCGTTATCAGCTATTCCAACACACTAAAACAAAAATACCTGAATGTTGCACCAGAAACACTTGAAACCTATGGCGCCGTCAGCAAAGAAACGGCCATCGAAATGCTGAATGGCTTACTAAACACCACTCAAAGCACCTACGGTATCGCTATTACAGGCATTGCAGGCCCAGGCGGTGCCACGAAAGATAAACCGCTAGGTACGGTATTTATTGCTTACGGCGAGACATCTTCACCTCAAGTTGTGCACCTTGTTATCCCAATTCAAAGGCAATTATTTCAACAATTCGTTGCCCTCTGCGCACTGGATCTTATTCGCGCTTTACTCTTACATCGAGAAACACCAGGATACATTCAACGGTATTTAGCGGAGACATAAAAGACTTTTAACAACAGAAGCATCAAATTAGCGCGCCCTTACGTCAATTTGTCCTTGGCTGCAACAGCTATACTTATGACAATTGTTAAAGGAACTTTTAGCGCTAATGCAAGGCTTAACCAAACTCAGAGCTACTCCGCTGCCCTATGTTACACTGTATTTGCTGTTAACGGGCTGCGTTCCTCCGCCACCCACCAAGTCAACGGATGAACCACTCGAAAACCATCAGCCAATGGAGACACGCTCTACAAAGACCCCTCTAGCGCTCACTGACACCTCATTGCTGGATGATGATAAAGACAACGCCTCCACAACCAAGACCAATCGCATCACTATCTCAGGTGGTGATAACCCAACCCATGAGCATGCTGATCAACCCAGTACTCAACCTAACAGCAATAAATCCAGTCCAATCACAGAAACAGGGGCTATTTTAAAAGATTCACTCACTGAACGCTGGGCAGAGCACCGAAAAGGCTCACCCGATAATTCCTCTGAAATAGATACCTTAATTTATGCACATTTCGATGGAGAGAGCGATGATCTATCTACCCTGCAACCAAACACCCAAGAAGCAAAAACACTAGACCCGACATTTCAAGTCTTTATTGGCGAAAAAGTCTATAACTTTTCGAATAACAACCAATCCACTGTATTTATTCAAGGCGATCGCTCGGCAGGAACAAGTACTGTTATTATCAAAGGTGAAGATGCGCAAAACAATGAAATCTTTATCGAAGTTTCTAAGGGCTTCACAGGACACATCGAAAGCCTTCGTGATTTGCCCTTATTAGGAAACTACGCTATTCAAAGCCGGTCGGCTCAAATCGTGTTGTCTATTGACAATAAAAAACTAGCTTCCTTTGCTTATGGCAGCGTTGATCTGACACTATTTGAAGATGGCATCCTTCTTGGGATGGCAAGTTTTGGTGAAACCGCCAAGGAACAAACGGCCAACACGGCCATATTTCATGTGAGAATCAGTATATTCTGCCCCTTGATATTTGCAGCGCCAGTTTGCGATCGTGGCTGGTAATCACGAATACAATAACTAATGGCAATCGAAGTCGCATGCACTGAAGCTTCAACAGACAGCTACAACCGACAGTTTCAACAACAGACAGCTACAACAGATAACCCTTGCTATTTACGATCGAACAAATTCGCTCAAGAAACGTTTAATATCTTCTGAAGAACTGTTGCGAACACTTCGAAACCGGCCATCGCTCGAAATATAATCTATCTCTTGATTCGCGTTGACAATGACTATAGCAGGCAATCCTTTTTTCGTGGGGTAATCAAATAATTGCAACATTTTTTGATTTCTTCCCTGCTCTCCCACATCGACTTTAACAACATTAAAGTATTTTTTGATATAGGACTTTAGAGGCTCTTCATGCATAGCGTCATCTAACTCAACGCAGTATTTACACCAATTTGCACCAAAAACAACCAGTGTCTTCTTAGGGTGTTGCGTCTTCAATAACGTTTTTTCGTAACGCTTAAAAGCTTCTTTATGACCATCGTAAGGTTTTTTTTTATCGCACCCTGAAATCAAACTTCCAGCCAAAACCATAATTACGCCTAAATAAAGCCATTGATTTAGTTTGATCATGAAACGACACCGCCATAAAAATAAATTTTGACTATTGTAAATTATCTAATTGACGAACGGTATTCTCTTTAAAAGATAAAAAACTATCAAGTAGTTTTTTATAAGGAACTACCCATAGAGAAGCGGATAGATCAGGCATAAATAAAAATAAATCCTGCTCTTCTCTCTCTTCATGATGCTCCATCAGATGATAAAATCGCAGTTGATCTTCAATCAGTGAAATCAAAGCATGGCGTTTTTTCCGCCCACTAAAGGTTAAATAATCTGCTGTTTTTCGTTTGAGCTTACTAAGTGCAGCTTCAAGTTTTTCATGCTCCTTCCTGTAAACGGTGATCGGCCATCGCGTGGTGCTTAATGCATCTTTCAGTAGCCACTGGTCTTCAAAGGTTAAATGAAACACCAAGATTTGCTCAAATACCTCTAGCGTGCGAATGGCCGATTGATCCAGGCCCGCAACTAAGCACTCTTGATATAATAAAAACCATTGATGCAAGTCTTTATGGCTCTCTTCCAAGTGTTTTTTTAACGTAATTCCTTTTGCTGTTGTCGAGAAGTCGGTAAAATTGCTCATATGTTGAATCAAATCGCTGCCTATGCAACCTCAGTCATTTCCTTACATTGTGCCAATCTGCAACGAAAAGATCGATATCCTTTACGAGGATGATTATCTGTTGCTGATCCATAAGCCCGCATTTCTATTAAGTATGCCAGGCAGGCACCCAGATAATAAGGATTCGGTGATTACTCGATTAACTCAAACCTGGCCATCGGCTAGCTTGGTGCATCGTCTCGACTTAGACACTTCTGGCATCATGGTCATCCCAAAAACCAAATTTGTCCATGCCGACATCTCCAAACAATTTCAAGCAAGAAGCATCAGCAAAACCTATATCGCTGTCGTTGATGGCCTGCTCACTGAAGCAGCGGGTACGATTGAACTCCCTATTGCTAAAGATTGGCAAAATAGGCCTCTTCAGAAAATTTGCCACGACACCGGCAAAGCATCAACCACACATTTTAAGGTCATTGAGAAAAATACAGGTGAAAAGATCACTCGGCTTGAGTTAACACCTATCACCGGAAGAACCCATCAGCTTCGTATCCACTTAAGCACGATTGGCCACCCGATTTTAGGTTGTGATCTCTATGCCACTGATGTGGCTTTTAAGAAAGCAAACCGACTTTTACTTCATGCACAAAAGCTGACACTGACGCATCCTATCTATAAAAAGCCATTATCTATGGTTTGCGAACCGGCTTTTTAGACGTCGTAACCTCTGTATCAATATTGACAGGTGGTATACGATGAACCGCATCATCAACCTTATCAAAGGCATTTTGTAACGTCGCATTCGGGAAGATTTTCCCTGCGAATTTGTAGACTTTTTTCAAAAAACTTATGACTTTTTGTATCTTCTTTATTGTCGCATTGTTTTTCATACGCTTGGGGAAATAGCCTCTATCCCCTTTTAAGTATAATTGTATCAAATGCTTTTCATTCGGCATTAACCCTGAGATCATGGTTAAATACTGCAAACGCAAACTATCTTCACTCACTTTATTAACAAATAAATGTCTATGAAGTAACTCACTTATCAGCTTTCGTCCACCCGAGGCAATACGTTTATGGCGACAGTAACTCGCTAATCGTAAATCTGCCCCTTCCTCAAACTGGCATAATTTTTCATCGTCTATCATGTAAATATCTATCCATTCCAGCATCGCTTTTTTGAAAGCTATTAGGCTATCATAAGGCGCTTGGGGTGAATCAATTTTTAAGCCAGGGTAAAATGTCAGGTTTAAAGCGGTAAGTTCATTCTTATAATTCAATGCATAATATATATCCTGAATGACCCCACCGATTTTTTGAATCCCTATAATCGCTTTATGGAATTCCGTTAGATCACTAAACTGCTTAATAGAGACCCCTTGCTCTGAATAAACGCTTATTGATAGCTGGTTAATACTTAAGCTCGCTCGCAGCTGCTCTATAAAGCCTTCTTCCCCTTTTTCAAGTAGATATTCAGAGTTAATCGTCAATAACATCCAGTCTTGATAAAACGTTAGCTCTTTCACCAAGCTTTGACCACTAAATTCAGA
>JAPOUS010000149.1 GCA_026708525.1 Cellvibrionales bacterium | reverse complement strand
ACATGGAACATCTTAATATTTCCATTTTTTTCACTGAGTCGAGCAATATCCAAATTGTCTGTCATCGTGATAAAACACTGAAATTCATATTCAAATAATAAATTGATCAAAACTTCAAAATAGTTCGAATCAAGCTCCGCACCAAGGTCATCAATCAGTAAAATTGGTTTAATGCCTACCGTCTTATCCAAATAAATCGCTTGAGCCATTTTTAAGAAAAAACAGACCGTTTTCATTTCTCCCTTAGAGAGTATATGTTTTGCCAGACCAAGCGATTGATAATGTATTTCTATATCGGATTTACCTGCATGATAAAGTGAATAGCCGCGTTTTGATTCACGCTCAAAAGCAGAGGCAAACTGCGCAATAACATCATTATTTTCCAGCTGCATAACTGAGGTCCCAATCTCATACTTCCCTTGATTAAACCCGTCCTTATAATAAAAATCGAGCGCATTACCTAAGGTAAAATTACACGAGGCTGATAACTGCTTAAATAAAGCAATGACTTCGCTAAGATATTTGTAACGCAGCCGCTCGATTTCGCAATCGGTATGACATAGCTTTTGATTAATATCCGAAAATTCATTGGAAGGTTTGCGACTTTTAAGTAGCTGATTTCTATATTCAAGGTGTTTATTATGGGTTTGCCATAACGAAAGAAAAGAATGTTCCACATGGAACACTCCCCAATCTAAAAATTTTAATCGACTACTGGCTGGCTCTTCTAATAACTGTAAAGAAGCGTGTGCGAATAACAGAGAAGGCAAGCTATACGAAAGTGTGGCTAAACTTTTTACCGTTTCTCCATTGAATCGGATACGATATTGCCCTGAACGACTGCGTAAAATTCCAATTTGGTTGGATTCCATATTATCCATCTGGCAATCAGCATACACAGATAAATGGTCTTGCTTATGCGTAATGACTTGCGAGACATTTCTGGTTCGAAAAGAGCGACCCACGCTCAATAAAGATAGCGCTTCAAGAAAAGCGGTTTTTCCTGAAGCATTTAATCCTTTGAAGAGGTTAACTTGAGCAAAATCTTCAATTGATACATCAGTAAGATTTCTTACGTTTTCTATCAGCAAACGCTGGATGCGCATAGAATGTCTCTTAGCTAATAAAGCTTATTATAGGCACATTGGCATAACAACATACATTGCCTTTTGTGACTCACTGGAGTGAATCAATGCACTACTATTCGCACTGGATAACGAAATCTTGACTTGGTCGTCCTGTAAAATACTCATGACATCAATGAGATAAGACACATTGAAGCCAATCTCCACACTATCACCCTGATAGTCAACCACGACGCTATCTTCCGCTTCTTCGCGTTCAGGGTTCGTCGCCTGAATAGTCATTTGGTTAGGGGAGAGCATCACCTGAATGCCACGGTATTTCTCATTAGAAAGAATAGCTGCTCGATTAAAAGTATCTTTTAATTCTTGGCGACTACCCAGAATAACTCGTCCTAAATCGGTCGGTAACACACGTTTATAATCAGGATATTTCCCATCAATTAAAGAGGTTACAAAAGTAAAATAGCTATTTTTGATATACAAATGGTTTGCACCAAAAAATACTTCAACTTGGTCTTCCGATTGGCTTAAGGTTCTAGATAACTCTAATACGGCTTTTCTAGGAACAATAATTTGCGATTTCGGTTGCTTTGCCTGTAATTGTTGCAACGGATCAGAAGAAGATAACGCTAAACGATGACCATCAGTAGCAATACAATTTAACACTTCATCTTCTAGCTCCCACAACATGCCATTAAGGTAGAAACGGACATCTTGTTGCGCCATAGCAAAACTGGTTTTATCAATTAACCTCTTAAGTGCTTGCTGACTAAGCGCAAATGAAGCGACATCATGACCTTTGTCAACTGATGGGAAATCACTTGCAGAAATCGTCGCCAAAGAAAACCGGCTCTTACCACAACGTAAAATAAGTTTCGTTTCATCTTCAGCAATAAACTCTATTAATTGCTTTTCGGGTAAGGATTTTGCGATATCCAAGAGTTTTTTTGCGGGGATAGTGGTACGCAGAGCGCCTTGGATAGGCGTCTCTAAAAGCACACGGACAGACATCTGCACTTCAGTATCTGTACCTGTGATCGTAAGATCCGCTCCGTTGATTTCAAATAAGACATTTGCCAATACTGCCATGGTTTGTTTCTTTTCAACCACGCCAGCAACCACGCTGAGTCCGTTAATGAGAATATCTCTATCAATGGAAAATTTCATAAGTCAATCCATCTCTCCAACTATCGGAGGCTCTATGTTGTCAAAATACGCAGAAGATTATTAACGTCTTCTCGTATGTCGGTGGAATTTTCTTTCAATTCTTGAATTTTTTTACAGGCATGAAGCACTGTAGTGTGGTCACGACCGCCAAATGCATCACCAATTTCTGGCAAGCTGTGGCTAGTTAATTCTTTCGCTAACGCCATAGCAACTTGGCGGGGTCTTGCAACCGAACGATTCCGCCGCTTAGATAAAAGGTCAGCCAATTTTATCTTGTAGTATTCAGCAACAGTTTTTTGGATATTATCGATACTCACCAATCGATCTTGTAAAGAGAGTAGATCTTTAAGTGAATCCTTGATGAGCTCGATATCAATTTTTCTACCTTGAAAATTTGCTTGTGCCATCACGCGCCTTAATGCGCCCTCAAGCTCACGAACATTTGAGCGAATTCTCTGGGCTATAAAAAAAGCTGAATCTCGAGGTAACTCCATACCGGACTGCTCTGCTTTTTTCATTAAAATGGCCACACGGGTTTCAAGCTCAGGCGGCTCTACAGCAACAGTTAAACCCCAACCAAAACGAGACTTTAAACGCTCTTCTAACCCTTTGATTTCTCGAGGATATCTGTCACAGGTTAGGATGATTTGTTGTCCTCCTTCAATCAATGCATTGAAGGTATGGAAAAACTCCTCTTGAGAACGTTCTTTGTTGGCGAAAAATTGAATATCATCTATCAACAGTGCATCAACACTACGATAATAACGCTTGAAGTCATTTATGGCGTTTAGTTGCAATGCTTTAACCATGTCAGCAACAAAACGTTCTGAATGGAGATAAATAACTTTAGCGTTTTCTTTTCTCTGACATAAGGCGTTACCCACAGCATGCATTAAATGGGTTTTACCTAATCCTACCCCCCCATATAAAAATAAAGGATTGTATGATCCCCCAGGGTTTTCTGCTACCTGCATCGCAGCGGCACGTGCTAACTGGTTAGATTTACCCTCAACAAAATTTGCGAAGGTATTATCCGAGATAATATTCGTACCATGTTTATTTGGTAACGGGTGCGGCTCAGAGCCTGAGTCAGATTCAGGATTTTCCTGTGCATATCCCTCTAAATCAGACACTTCTGTAGGTGAAGGCTCAAGATGCGGATTATTGCTCTCTAACACTTTAGCTATGTCTGATTCAGTTGAGAAGACGTCAGAGACTGACGGTTTTTTTTCGATATCAAACGTAGAAGGGGTTAATGGGGGTTTAGCATCCATAATGCCAAGGTGCTCTTCATCATCAACGATATCGGTGACAGGCTGCATTACGGGTTCAACCTGCCTAGAGGCAATCGGCATCTCGACGGCATTGCTTACCGGTTGATGCGATGTAATCGAAGTAGATGATGAGGCTATATGTGGCGCTGCCTGAGGAACAATCTCTAATTCATCATGTAAAATAATTGATTGACTCGAAAAATCAAAACCTTGCACAAGGAAAGACTGCTGTATCAAGGGTAAATATTTATTATTGACCCACTCTTTAATAAAGCGGTTTGGCGCGACTAATTGTGCATGTTGTTCTGATTCATCAAGATGCAGGGTAAGCGGTTTGATCCATGTAATGAATTGTTGTTTAGGTAATTCATTTTCAAGCGAAGATAAACACTGCTGCCAGATGTGATGAATAGACACTGAAAACCTTATTTGTTAATAAAAAAGGGTAATTTGAAATGACCTGAATTTTAGTGTGTTAATTTTATATCGAGACTCGCAACTTATCCACAAATCCTATGAATTTTTCAGTGGATAAATTCACGCCGACCAATTTCTTCCCTTGAGCAATTGGAGCTTGCACCTGCTTCGCATAAAACATAAAAACGAGGGATAACCCCAGACAAATTCTCCACCATAAGCATTGATTAGCTTGTTGGAAACCACTATAATTGCCTGCTTTTTTATATTAGACACACTAAGAAACGGTTCGAGCAATGAAAAGAACATTTCAGCCTAGCGTATTGAAACGTAAGCGTAACCATGGCTTCCGCGCCCGTATGGCCACTAAAGGCGGTCGTAAAGTATTAAACCGCCGCAGAGCAAAAGGGCGTTTACGTCTTTCTGCTTGATTCTGCTTTTTTCGGTTGGCTTTTGCACGCTTTTTATTGCTTTCGATAAAAAGCACCCCTTTGGAGAGCGGGCTTTGTGGATAAACCATCATTCCTCTTAACCTTCCCTAAAGATGCAAGGCTTTTAGCTAGCCAAGACTATAAGCAAGTTTTTGATCGTGTTGATATCAAAGTGGGTAATCAATACTTTCTTTGCTTAACCAGAAAAAACTCTTTCAATCATCCAAGACTCGGGCTAGTTATTGCTAAAAAGCAAGTAAAGCTTGCGGTTGGAAGAAATAAAATAAAACGAATTGTACGGGATTCGTTTCGATGTCATCAGGGTGAGTTACCTAACCTTGATATTATTTTTTTATCCCGTAACCAAATTGACACATTAGACAATCAATCTCTTCATCAAGAACTTGAGAAGCTCTGGAAGCGCCTGATTAAAAAGTCACGCAACCAGCCTGTAGACAAAACCAGCTTATGTGGATAACTGCGAAATGTCTTAGCAACAAAGTCTTTGGGGCTATTCAAATGCTCTTTTTGAATGGGGTATTGCTATTTATCTGGATATATCAGCGGCTCATTTCCCCTTATCTGGGCTCCCATTGCCGTTTCTACCCCAGTTGTTCAAGTTACACCAAAGAAGCTTTAATCACGCATGGCCTTCTCCATGGCGGCTGGTTAGGTTTACGTCGAATTTCACGATGCCATCCCTTCTCCGAAGGGGGGGTAGATTTAGTGCCTCAAAAGAGAAAAAACCATGGATAAGATCAGAGTTACCCTGATTTCTGCGATAGCATTGGTGACCTTCTACGGGTTTATTCAATTTGCCGAATTTAAAAAAGAAAAAGACTCACAAGCCTTGGTTGAGCGCCATGAATCCGCCAGTCAATTCAACGAATCCAGTGTTCCACAGGTTGAACAAAATACATCAAATGATTCCGACGATGTACCAAGCCTTGTCACTAAAACAGCAATACAAGAATCTCCGAAATCTCAGGCTACGAGTTTAATTCAAGTCAAAACAGATAATTTTACCTTAAGCATTGATAAAGAAGGCGGCGATATTGTTTATCTAGCATTAAATAAACAAGCCGCACAACTTGAAACCCCTGAAATTCCTTTTGTCTTATTACAGGAAAACAACCAGCATTTTTATATTGCACAAAGCGGTATTTTTGGCAAAGATGGCATCGACACCAAAGAAGGGCGAGCACGCTTTTCATCAGCAAGCAACGAATACACCCTAGGCGACCAAGACACGCTCAACGTCGACCTTAACTTCCAGCAGGGTGCCGTATCCATTATTAAACGCTTTACCTTCACAAAAGACGATTACCTTATCAACGTCGACTACTTAATCGATAATAAGAGTCAACAGCCTTGGGAAGCGTCTTTTTATGCACAAATCAAACGCGATAGCCAACGCCCTGTTGAAGAAACCAGTGGCATGGGGATGAGCCCGTATCTTGGGTTTGCAACACGCACAAAAGAAGATCGATTTAAAAAAATTAGCTTCTCTGATTTAGATGAGAAAAAAGAAAGCTTTGACATCCAAGGCGGTTGGGTTGCTATGATCCAGCACTACTTTTTATCTGCCTGGGTATTTGATGAGTCAAAAAATACCCAATATTCATTATTTGAATCGAAAAAAGATGGCTTAAATATCGCGCGTGGCATTTCATCTGAAACTATCGTAGAACCTGGCCAAACCGGTGTGATCAAAGCAAGCTTTTATGCAGGACCTAAAGATCAATATCGCCTTGAAAAAATTTCTGAAGGTTTAGATTTAAGTGTTGATTACAGCTTCTTATGGATGATCGCTCAACCACTTTATGCACTTTTATACTTTATAAATAATGGTGTGTTACATCTTTTTGGTAATAGCTTCGATATTTTTGGCGGTGTAGGTAACTGGGGCTTTGCCATTATCATCCTTACCTTAATCGTTAAGCTGTGTTTTTATAGCTTGAATGTCAAAGCCTATACCAGCATGGCAAAAATGCGTGCAATTCAACCTAAAATGCTGGCATTGAAAGATCGTTATGGCGATGACAGGCAAAAGCTTTCGCAAGAAACCATGGCGCTCTATAAAAAAGAAGGGGTCAACCCCATAGGCGGCTGCTTGCCTATGTTAGTACAAATGCCGATTTTTATTGCTCTGTACTGGGTACTTATGGAATCTGTCGAACTACGTCATGCCCCTTTTATCGGCTGGATTCATGACTTGTCCGCAATGGATCCTTATTTTATATTGCCATTAATTATGGGCGCGAGTATGTGGGTGCAACAAAAAATGCAACCTGCACCACCTGATCCAATGCAGGCGAAAATTATGCAGTTTTTACCTGTCATATTTACCTTTTTCTTCTTATTCTTCCCAGCAGGCCTTGTACTTTACTGGGTTGTGAATAACTTGGTGACTATTGCACAACAGTGGTACATTACACGGCAATTAGAAAAGAAATCAGCCTAATTATTTTACTCACAAAAGGCCTAAAAATGCTTAACGCAACCACCATTGCTGCAATCGCTACAGCACCTGGCAAAGGTGGCGTGGGCATTATTCGAATCTCAGGGCCTTGTGCACTATCCATCGCGAATACTATCTGCCAAAAACGGCTGATTGACCGCAAAGCTATCTTTTCAAATTTTTATCAGCCAAACAGCACTACATTATTAGATGAAGGTATCGCGCTTTTCTTTCAATCACCTAACTCATTTACCGGGGAAGATGTTGTTGAACTGCAAGGCCATGGCGGGCCTGTTATTCTTGATATGCTGTTAGACGCTTGTATTCAAGCAGGTGCTATCCAAGCAAAAGCCGGTGAATTCTCTGAGCGCGCTTTTTTAAATAATAAAATTGATTTAACACAAGCGGAGGCCATCGCAGACTTAATTGATAGCGCGTCAAAAGAATCTGCTAAAAATGCACTACAGTCGCTTCAAGGTGCTTTTTCAAAAGAAATCAATCACCTACTAGGTAAAGTCATTGATTTAAGAACCTTTGTTGAAGCAGCCATCGATTTTCCCGATGAAGAAATTGACTTTATTAGCGAAAGTAATGTGAGCGATAAACTGAAGCGCATTATTGAACAACTCGATAAAATCTTTCAAGAAGCTAATCAAGGGCGCATATTGCAAGAAGGGATGAATGTTGTCATAGCCGGCAAACCCAATGCCGGAAAATCCAGCCTGTTAAATGCATTAGCTGGCGAAGAAACCGCTATCGTCACCCCTATAGCAGGCACCACGCGCGACATTATCAGAGAAAAAATCGTCATCGATGGGCTACCTATCCATATTACAGATACAGCAGGCATTCGAGAAAGCGCCGATATTGTTGAGCAAGAAGGTATTAAGCGGGCTAAAAAAGCAATAGAAACAGCAGATGCCGTTCTTTTAGTGATTGATAGCCAAAATAGTCAAGATGCTCAAGATAATATGCTTAAAGACATGGATGAAAAAACAAAACTGACGCGAATTTTTAATAAAATTGATCTCTTGGGCCACTCACCGCAAATCCAAGAAAAAACCGACAGTACTGATATATATGTTTCAGCCCAAACAGGTGAAGGCATTGACTTACTTAAGACACATTTAACCAAGCGGTTAGGGTTACAGCAGAGCGAAAGTAAGTTTAGCGCGAGAAGAAGGCATATCAGTGCGCTTGAAAATGCTAAAAATGCAGCACTCACAGGTTTGAATCAACTAGAACACCATGGCGCCGCTGAACTTCTCGCTGAAGATCTTAGATTATGCCAACAATACTTAAGTGAAATCACAGGTCAATTTACCTCAGATGACCTCTTAGGCGAAATTTTCTCATCTTTCTGTATAGGAAAATAAGCCTTATTTTCCTCTCATCAAGCTTGCAAAAACACTAAAAGCTTATTCACAAGTTATTCAAACCAAGCAATGTACAGCATTTTTTTGCCTGCTTAGACGACTTACCCACATTTGTGGATAACTTTATTGATTATCATGCCCATTAAGTTATTCAAGATAAATACAGGTAAAAATAAGAATTTAACGTAGAATTAGCAAAAATATCCTATTTAAAATTAGTTATTCACATTTTTATTGCCT
>JAPOUS010000152.1:14354-38904 GCA_026708525.1 Cellvibrionales bacterium | reverse complement strand
GGCATAATGGTGCGGCATTTGCCCTAGTACAAATAAAAGGAATAGTAATGATGCATCAAGATTCCAAGTGCCTGATACTGCGCAATAGGCGATTACTGGAGGCGCTGCGCCTGAGATACTGCCAACAATAGTGCTGATGGAGCTGCTTCTTTTTAACCAGACAGTATAAAGAATCACATATACCAGCCACCCTAATATGGCAATTCCACACGCTAACACATTCCCGAAAAGTAAAATCAAATATAAGCCTATCGTTCCTTGAATTCCTGAAAATAACATAATATTTTTTAGAGGTTTTGGATTCAGTATAAGGGGTCGGTTTTTTGTTCTGTCCATAAGGGCGTCAATGTCCCTATCGTAAAAATTATTGACAACGCACCCGGAACCTACGACAAGGCCAATCCCAACTAATATGGCAATCAGTTGTGTTAGATTAATGGGGGGATTACTTGCTAGATAAAACCCACCAAGCGAAGAGAGTAAATTCCCGAAAATAATGCCGGGCTTAGAAAGCTGGTAATAATCCTTAAATGCAGGGGAGTGTTTTTGGAGAATGGCTCGGGATGTTGACAGTGATTTTTTCATCATGGTAATTAAGCGCCTTTACCTTAAAGTTATAGGCGCATGTAAAACCTCTTTAATGGGTAAGTTCATCCTTGAAGGCAGGGTATCTTTGCCAACGTGAGCGTAAGATAACTTTTACATCATGAAATAATTGAGTTCTCTCATGATCCAGATACTTCCGCCTACGACAACAATAATAACGACCAAAGAAAAAAGAAAAGCTACTAGGTTCCATCGCTGCTCTGAGGACGTGTCGAGATGTAAGAAGAAAAACAATTGCACATATATTTGTACAATGGCTGTAGCTACAATAGTTAAAATATTGGTTAGGTTAGAGAACTCGCCCGACATAACCATGCCAAAAGGAATAAGGGTAAGTACAACACAGAGTAGAAATCCAATGATATAAGACTTTACGCTACCGTGACTTGCGCCACCATGACTGGTTTGTCCGCTCATATGACTGCTCCAAAAAGATAGACGACACTAAATACACAGATCCATACCACATCGAGAAAATGCCAAAAGAGGCTCAGGCACATTAAACGCATTTGATTGGTTTCGGTTAAACCCGTTTTTGCAATGTGGATAAGCATGACAAATATCCACACTAAGCCAAAGCTCACGTGTAAACCATGGGTGCCAACAAGACCAAAAAAGGCAGATAAAAACCCAGAGCGTTCAGGGCCGTATCCCTGATGGATTAAATGGTTAAACTCCCAGAGCTCCATCGCTACAAACCCAATACCAAAAAGTGCTGTGACGATAAGCCAAAAGGCGACCTGTTTAATCTTGAGTTTGTGCATGGCAAGGATGACAAACCCATAAGTAATACTGCTAAAAAGAAGTAAAAAGGTTTCTGTTAATACAAAATCCAATGCAAATAGTCCCTTGCCTGCGGGGCCGCCAGCGGTATTAGGAACCAGTACGGCAAAGGTTGCAAAAAGGCAAGCAAAAAGCACGCAGTCGGTCATTAGATAAATCCAAAAGCCGAAAACTTTCATTTCAGTTAAATGATGGTGCTCATGCTCAACATCTTCAAGGGTTTCATGATCTAGTGCTTGTGAATCAAGTGCATGCGTATCAGTGTGCATAATTTGCCTCCTCTCCTTCGGCTTTTAGGCCTTCTTGGACTTCTTCAAAGTGTTTACGTTCGATAGCTTCGATCTCATCGACCTGCACATAAAAATCGATGTCTTCATCAAAGCTTTTGAGTATCCAAGCTAAGAAGCATCCACCAAGAGAAATGATGGCGAGCCATGTGATATGCCAGATAGCCGCAAATCCGAAGATGGTGGCCAATATGCCAATAATGACACCTGCGTAAGTGTTTTTAGGCATGTGAATAGGTTGAAGATTTTCAGGCATTTTTTTCTGGTAACCATCCATCTTCATATCCCACCATGCATCATGGCTGGTTGCGTGTGGCGTTTTGGCGAAATTATAAAAAGGCGGTGGCGAGGAGGTTGCCCATTCAAGGGTGCGTCCATGCCAGGGGTCGCCAGTCAAGTCGCGGTTTTGCTCGCGTTCTTTGATACTCACAATAAATTGGATGACTTGGCAAATAACACCAACGGCGATGATGGCAGCACCCAGTGCAGCCCAAGATAACCCGGCATGAAATTCAGGATCGATGTTTTGGCTTATTCGGCGTGGCATGCCCATAAGGCCTAAGACATAAAGTGGCGCAAAGGCAACAATAAAGCCAATTAACCAACACCAAAAGGCTCTAATTCCCCACTTCTCATTGAGTGTGAAACCAAAAGATTTAGGAAACCAGTAAGTGATACCTGCAAAGCAACCAAAAACCACGCCACCTATGATAACGTTGTGGAAATGGGCAACTAAAAAGACTGAGCCATGAATAACGAAATCAGCAGCAGGCACGGACATCAATACACCGGTTAACCCCCCGATGGCAAAGGTTAAGATAAAACCAATGCTCCATAGCATCATGGAGTTCACTACTATCTTGCCTTTATACATAGTGAATAACCAATTGAATATCTTAACTCCTGTTGGGATCGAGATAATCATGGTAGTAATACCAAAGAAGGCGTTGACATTGGCGCCTGCCCCCATCGTAAAGAAATGATGGAGCCAAACAACGAAAGACAAAAAGGTAATAACAGCAGTAGCCCACACCAGAGCGGTATAGCCAAAAATTGGTTTGCGCGAAAAGGTTGCGAATACCTCTGAGAAGATGCCGAATACGGGGAGTACTAGGATATAAACCTCGGGATGTCCCCATGCCCAAATTAGGTTGACATACATCATCATGTTGCCACCCATGTCATTGGTAAAGAAATGAAAACCAAAGTATCTATCAAGTGTCAGTAGTGCTATGGATACTGTAAGGATAGGGAAGGCGGCTAAGATAAGAATATTTGAGCAGAGTACTGTCCAAACAAACACAGGCATTTTCATTAAAGTCATGCCAGGTGCACGCATTTTGATAATGGTAGTAAAGAAGTTAACACCACTTAGTAGCGTACCAAGCCCTGATATTTGCAGGCTCCATATCCAATAGTCGACCCCGACGCCGGGGCTATATTCCAATTCAGATAAAGGCGTGTAACAAAGCCAGCCGCACTGGGCAAATTCACCCAAGCCAAGCGATAAGTTAATTAGTACAACACCTGAGATAAATAACCAAAAGCTTAGATTATTTAAAAAAGGGAAGGCCACATCGCGAGCACCGATTTGGAGTGGTGTGACTATATTCATGAATCCTACAATCAGGGGCATGGCGACAAAGAAAATCATGATGACGCCATGGGCAGTAAAGATTTGGTCGTAGTGATGAGGGTTTAGAATGCTTTCTCCGCCAGCCGAAGAGATAAATTGTTGTGTGCGCATCAAAACGGCATCAGAAAAACCGCGGAACAGCATGACAAACGCCATGATGATATACATGATGCCGATTTTTTTGTGATCAACTGTGGTGAACCACTCGGTGAATAGGTACCCCCATTTTTTAGTGAGGGTGAGCCAGGCGACGAGGGCAAAGCCAACAAGCCCAACGACGCAAAGTGTGACGACCACTATAGGGTCGTGAGGAATGGCCTCAAGCGATAACTTTCCAAGCATGATTAGTGGCCTCCTGTGTGATGCATGGCATCTGCTTGACTATTTTTTTGGTGGCCAGCAGCTCCTTTTTCAGAAGCGTGCGATGTGCCAGATTCGTTTTCGGCACCGTGATGATCATGTGCCATATATTTGTCCATAGTTTCCTTAAAGAGGTTGGGTTTAACCGATGAATAGTATGTAACGGGGTAGCCATAAGAAGGTTTCGCAAGCTTATTAAAGTCAGCTTCTGAGGATAATTTATTGGGCGAGGCTTTAACTTTTTGTACCCATTTTTGAAAGTCTTCTGGCGTTTCTGTCGCAATGGCAGTGAATTTCATGTCAGAGAAACCATGCCCACTGTAGCCACTTGAAATGCCTTTGTAATTCCCTGGCTTATCGGCAATGAGGTGGAGCTGTGTTTGCATTCCGGCCATGGTGTAGATTTGGGTGCCAAGGCGAGGGATGAAAAACGAATTCATCACAGTGTCAGATGTGACCTTGAAAGCAATAGGTGTATTGATAGGAAATGCCATTTCACTCACGCTTGCGATGCCTTGTTCGGGATAAATAAACAGCCATTTCCAGTCAAGAGAGATGACCTGGATAGTGATTGGCGGATTCTCGTGCTCTAAAGGTTTGTATGGGTCAAGGCGATGAGTTGTGATCCAAGTGATAGTTGCAAGAATGACGATGATAATGACAGGTACCATCCAAACGACCCACTCAATTTTGCTAGAGTGGGTAAAGCTGGGTTCATACTCAGCTCCTTGCGTTTCTCTGTATTTCAAAAAGAAATAGACCGCCATGAACATGGCCGGTAAAACGACGATAAGCATTAAACCGACAGAAAGATAAATAAGATCTCTTTCTGCAAGCCCTATGGGGCCTTTAGGATTAATCAGCGCGGCATCGCAGCCGGTTAAAACAACGCTCAATAACCCTAAGGCACTAACGATGAGTGCGGTTTGAAAACGCTTCATGGCGTTCCTCATTGTTCGAGTGGTGGTGTCAGTATGTTAAGGGTCAAAACCGTGCTGGTATGAAAACCTTGAAAGCAACGGCTTACGCTTTTTAAGTCACAGGTTTTGCTCTTATTCATTATTCATATGCACGCGGCCGTTGTATTGGACGATAGCGATTGCAGTATTGATAAGCGAATAATGTTAAAAGCAGTATTTCATTACCCTAAAGGGTTGGTTTGATGGACATTTTTTTGGTTTGCCTTTCATTCAAACACTCCTTTAAATGAGCTGTTGCTCATAGGTTGAGTAGGAATGATTCAGATTGACCCAAAATTTCGACAGGGTTTTGGAAGAAAAGTTCATTGATAACGGAATGTATCTAAGTTCGTGAGATTGCCGCATTATGGTTTTGGTGATAGCGTTCGTTGTTTATTTATTACCAGCTGAGAAATTGTGTGCCAGTATAAGCCTAAAAGAATGGAGGCTGGCGAAACTGTTAAGTCACTCTACACTTGTAGCTTGTTTGGACTGGTCAGTATTGATTTGGCATTTTAAGCTTACTGGTATCTATAGCAGGTCTTATTGAGATTTAGGAAGAGCATGAAAAAACCTTGGATAGTAACGCTTGGCTTGTTGGCAAATGTGTCTCAAGCGGATATTTTATTTACAGCAGAAGTTGGTGCATCAATGTGGCAGGTTGAGGCATCTGGGTCAGTTGATGATGCGGATCTTGGCGAAGAGGGGATGAATCTGGATACCTCAGGTAAAATGAATGTCTATGCCTCATTCGAACATCCTTTGCCGATATTACCCAACATAAAAGTCGCTAATACCAATTTAACCCTTGAGGGAACAAATGATAAAGTGAATTTTGACTTTGATGGTACAAGCTTTGAGGGTAAAGCCAAGGCGGATGTGGATTTAAGTCATACTGACTTAACGCTTTATTGGGGGCTTCCTCTGCCTGTCCCTTACCTTGATATTAACGTGGGATTAACAGGCAGGCAGTTCGATGGCTTTGTAGAGGTGCAAGGTGATGCCGAGGTCAATGGCCAAATTCAAACTGAAACAGAAATCGTTGAATTCAACCAGGTGTTACCTATGGGGTATTTAGGTGTGAAGCTAGGCGATTTTTTTGGGGTTTATGCCTATGCAGATCTCAACTATGTTGGCTACGATGATAATAGTTTTTCTGATTTTACCGCAGCGCTAGGATATGAATTGCCCGTACCTATCATAGGTATTAGTTTTGAGGGCGGTTATCGGCAAATGAAACTTAAAACGGATATAGATGACTTTGTCTCGGATGTTGAATTAAGCGGCCCGTTTGGCGGTATTAATTTTTCGTTGGGGTTCTAAAAATCTAGCATAAAAGTTAAAATTCAAACATTACATTTTTATACAAACCGCGCAGAAAATTTGAAAACTCTGGTATAAATATTATGCTTCAATTGTCGTTATACCATTTTTTTTATTTTTCTAGAGAAGTTTATGCGATTTTTTTTACTAAAAAAATGCATCTTACTTGTCTTCTGCGCAATTTTTGCGCTGAAGTGCTTTTCTAGTACCTCGGTTAACCAAACTAAGCGTTCCCTCGATCGGTGGGAAGCCCTTTCTTCCAGTCATTTCACGATTTACTTTACCCAAGAACATAAAAACTGGGCCACAAGAGCGTTAGATGAAGCAGAGCAGGTACGATCTTTGGTTTTGTCGAAGGTTGGTCAAGCGTTGGATAAAAAGGTGAATATATTTGTTGTTGATCCTTATAAAGGCAGTAATGGTTATGCGTTGCCAGATATGGATCAGCCATCTATTGTTCTTTTTGTTACACCGCCGCAATCTGATTCGCACCTAGGGCAGGGGATCTCGTGGGAGCGACTCTCTGTTTTACATGAGTATATTCATTTAATTCATTTGTCAGAAAAATATACCGATACATGGAAAAACCACTTAGATGAATGGGTGGAAGCAGAAGAAAAAGCGCAGTTTTCTGTGCCCGAATGGATTGCAGAAGGTTATGCCATTCATATGGAATCAAAATTAACGCAAAAAGGCCGGTTAGAAAATGTCTTTATGAAAGCGTTGTTTGATGAATATGTCGTTAAAGGGGCTTTGCCGAGTTATCAATCGTTAAATCTTCCAGCAGAAAACGCACAGTCACAAAAAATTCTGTATATGACCAGTGGGTTATTTTTTACATGGCTCGAAGAAAAAGTTGGAAGTAAAAATTTTGATGCCTTTTGGGAAAAGTGGCGATTAGATAAAGTTTCAAGTTTTGAAGAAATTTTTAAAGACTTTTTTGGTAAACGTGCAGAAGCTTACTATCAGCAATTTATTGCCTTAACCACTTATAGTGTACTTGCCAACAAAAATAGTGATTTGGCGGAGAAAAATCTTCCATCGGTGATGCATGAGTTTTTGGAAGAGATTGAGTCGCCGATTCTCAGTCAAGATAAAAAACGTTTGTCGATTATTGAGAATGTCACTGAAGGGCATCGAGTAAAAAAACAAATTAGTATTTATGAGATTGTTTATACCTCAGCAGGTGGTAGTCGAGAACTGCGTAAAGTTGCTTCGCAAGATCAATTGGATCATGCAAAAATTTTCAGTGTTGATTGGTTGGATGACAATATTTTGTTGTACTCAGCATCCGATCAGTCGGTCGGTGGAACCTTCACAGAAAACCTTTATGCGTGGGATATACGACAAAATAAAGTCTTGGTTGTGAAAGAGAATAGTCAAATTCGCCGTTTGGATGTGAGTGAGGATAAAAAATATATCGTCGCCGAAAAAATGCAAAATGGCTTATCTCAATTGGTGATATTTAAAATTGCGGATTTAGATGAAGAAATTGCGTTGATGCAAGGAGGAGAAGGTCAACGCTATGATTTCCCTAAGTTAAATAAGTCAGGCGATCAGGTTGTTTATCTCGAAAGTGTCGGGGGAAATCACTGGCAATTAATGATTTACGAATTTGCCAAGAATACGCAATATCCATTGCCTACACCCAAGGGGCTGGAATATTTATCACAGCCACATTGGAGTGACGATGGCTCAGGCGTGTATTTTATTGGTGGAATTAAGCGGCAAGTCAATCTCTATCATTACAGCTTTAAGAATCAGCGAGTTGAGCAAAAAACGCAAGGCTTTGCCCCGGTTTCTTGGCCATTACTTTTTGATGCAAGTGATATTGCTTATTTTGCGAGCTTCCCTGAAGGGGATTTATTGTTGTCAGATAAATTGCTTGTTGTTCGTCAGCCAAGCCCGCAAGCATTAGCAAGCCATATTGATGGCTTTGAGAAGACGGTATTGTCGCATCCTGGCGCACAGTCTGCTAAAGCGGGCAATCTTCAAAGTTTGATGTATGAATCCAGACAGATGCAAAATGCACCGGGCCAGCGAGCCGTAGTATCAAATGATCAACAGCAAACAATGCCACAGTATCGTGTTAATCAGCCACAGCAAACACTTAACGCTAAACCTCAGACGCGTACTTATGGTTATCGAACAGAAACGGTTGTTCAGCAGCCTAGCAGTCAACCAATGAATCAACCAATGAATCAACAGCCTCACAATGCACAGGCGCAAAACCTTCAACCTTATAGTCAGCCAACGTATTCACAGCCAACGCAATCATTACCTGAGCAGCCGTCCTATCAAGTGCAAAGAGAACAGCAAAAAGGCTATGCTTCTGAAGCTGAGGTAATGCCGCCAACAGGCCAGCAAGAAAAAGGCGGTGCGTCACAACAAATTTTTGAAAAGACTGCAACAGATACTCACGGTAGCGGCTACGCGTATCAAGACAATTCGCACAGATCAGCTAGTGAAAACCCTCAAGTAAGGGCTCAACCAGAAGAAAAATTGAACGCAAAAGAGCGTGCGTATAAGCGGTTTTCAAAGCGGGCGAAAACAGAAGATTCCAGCGAAATTGATAGTTTTCTTAATGCGATTATCGAGGGGCCTGAGCCTAGCCAATCAAACGAACCGCCTTCGGGACAATCGGCGGTACAGAATGGCCCGCGTGAGCGGCGATATCGTCAGTCTCCGGATTATTTAAATCAAGCGCCCATTATGGGCAATGAAGCGATTAATCGGTCAATGGCTTTTAATCAAACGTATAAGCCTGTCAGGCAGGTCACTGAAGATAAGATTGCTCAATTTATTTCAAGTAAACAACATCAAGATCATACTGATCCGCTTAAAACCTCAGCATCCGCCGGAGGGGACATTGATGCCTTTTTTAAATCGAAAAAAACGATAGCCAAATTGGCGAACCCAAAGGTGCCTTCCTCTGGCGCACTTGATGATTTTTTTGATGCAAAAAAAGAGCAGAGTGTACGCGTTGCTCGATTAAATGCCAGCAACCCCATCATTGGCTTAATGCCATTGCCCGAAATGCAGCCGTGGTTTAAAAAACCGCTACCAGAATATGATCCTATTGTTTCCCGTTTTCCACCGTTTGATTTTATGGCACAAGCTTCTGCTGCTGGTGGTGTTATAGGGAATAATTGCTGGAAAAATGCCGGCAAGCAATATGATATTGATCCTTGGTTGTTGTTTAGCCTTGGACAAAAGCGCAGTGGCCTTGAACCAAATCTTATTAGCGGCTCTGAAAACAATAGGCACTTGGGGATTATGCAGGTGCCTGAAAACTATCTGCCTATGCTACAAAAGTATGGCATAGATGAAACTCAGTTATTAGACCCTTGCACAAATATACATGTCGTTGCTTGGGGAATTAATCAACAAAAGCAGCCAACAGGCAATACCTGGGAAGCCGTGGCGCGCTTTTTTATTCCTGAAAAAGAATATATCGCAAATGCGATGCATACATTCGGAGAACAGTACTATTCGCATTATGAGCTTACGATGGTCAATCTGATGGATACAGAGGCGACAATTGCACGAAATGATTCACAAAACTTTTTGTTGGGTGGAGAAAAAAACAATGCCATTTTCTTCTTAGACTCGACGCTTAATTGGGCGCAATCGCAGCCTTTGACAGTAAAAGCCATCAAGAATAAACCCTCTGCAACAAAAACGGATAAAGCTATCGATGTTCTCGATAAGCTAAATGCCATGGCAAAAGAAAATAATTTACAGTCGCAAAATATGGTATATAAAATTTGTAGCTCCTTTAAAAAAACAAAGTATGCAAATAAAGAGGCAGCAATTGATGATTTGTTTAATGCCGAAATTGAATTAATTAATTTGCGGCGAAAAAAATTTTTAACGGAAAATGAATTTAAAAGCTTACGAAGCTGGATGAGTGAAACACGTGATCTTTTCTCATTGTTATCCAGTCGACGTTTAGAGGATGAGCTCTTACCGTCACAGTTTTGTGAATCATAATATAAACACTACTTATGGCATTACTGCAAGGAATGCACTATGAAGCCAGTTATTTTATCAGGGGGATCAGGGACTCGATTGTGGCCATATTCGAGAAGCCTTTATCCTAAACAATTTTTCCCATTAACAGGGGATGGACAGCATACGCTGCTTCAAAACACCTGTTTACGTTTGAAGTCGTCTACGGTTGCAAACCATGAGCCGTTAATTATTTGCAACCAAAGCCATGGCTATATGGTCTCAGATCAACTCAAAGATATTGGTGAAACTCGACCTAAAATTATTTTAGAACCCACGGCGAGAAATACCGCACCAGCCGTCGCACTGGCAGCTTTTGAAGCACTGCATGATGGAGATAAGGATACGACACTGCTGGTGTTGCCGGCAGATCATGTTATTGATGACGAAGAAGCATTTAATCAAGCCTTGGAACATGCCGAAAAATTAGCGCAGCAAGATAAAGTGGTTACCTTTGGCATTAAACCCAATCAACCAGAAACAGGCTATGGCTATATAAAAACACATGTTGAAAATAACATGCAGGTGATTGATGAATTTATTGAAAAACCTGAAAAGTCAGCTGCTGAAACCTATGTGCAAAGCGGAGATTATTTTTGGAATAGCGGTATGTTTGTGGTTAAAGCACAAATTTACCTTGATGAATTGAAAAGCTTTGAACCTGAAATGTTTGAGAAGTGTGAAAAAGCATTTAAAGCATCAAAGCATGTTGATAATTATTTACATATTGACTTGGAAAGTTTTCAAGAATGTAAGGATGACTCGATTGATTATGCCGTGATGGAGCGAACGCAAAAAGGTGCGGTCGTTTCTTTGGATGGTGGCTGGTCTGATGTGGGGAGTTGGTCAGCACTTTGGGATATTTCTGAAAAAGATGATAATGGCAATGTTTCTCGAGGAGATGTGACGTTTATTAATGCCAAAAATAACTATATTCAAAGTGAAAAAAATCTTATAGCGGTTATTGGTGTTGAAAATGTTGTGTTGGTCGAAACGGATGATGCGACCCTTTTGGCTAACAAAGACCAAGTGCAAGATGTTAAAAAAGTCGTCGCGAAATTAAAAGAAAGCAGCCGAAGTGAAACAGAGCTTCACCGAAAAGTATTAAGACCTTGGGGATATTACGACTCGATCGATACCGGCAACCGTTTTCAGGTTAAGCGCATCGTGGTTAACCCGGGTGAGGAACTATCTCTTCAAATGCATCATCACCGAGCCGAACATTGGATTGTGGTTAAAGGGACGGCCATAGTCACCCGTGGTGATGAAGAAATTTTATTATCTGAAAACCAATCAACTTATATCCCTATCGGTGTTAAGCATCGTTTAAAAAATCCAGGTAATATCAGCCTGGAAATTATTGAGGTGCAATCAGGAAGTTATTTAGGCGAAGATGATATTATTCGGTTTGAAGATGGCTATGGGCGAGTGTAAGCATAGCCTTAAGAGCATTTCTAATCATTGATTTTGAGCTTCTGCGCTGAAATGTAAGGTTTACAGTAAGGCGGAGGTAATCGTTAATGTTAGACTCCTTAAACGCCTTCAACGCCACTGAAAGCCTTGGGATTAGCGTGCGAAGTGATAGTCATGAAAGAAGTGGCAGTCATGAAAAAACCGGCAAGTTTAAGCCGGTTTTTTTTATACTACGATTATGGAAAGTGAAAAGCCACTTCTGTGAAGTAACGGAAGGTTGGCGGCTCAATAACGCCAGAATAGAGCATGACCCAAAGTACAAGATTAGAGCAATAAAAGAAAGTGAGATAGTTTGCGATCATATCTTTCTTTTTATCGCCCCCCCCAGCGGATTGATTGCCACGGTTCGACCATTTTTGTTTAGAGAGCCTGAATACTGAGTAGACTTTAAGTACCGAGTTAACGAGCTGATTAATGTAAAGCAAAAAAGGAAATGAAAAATAGACTTTATCACTCCATTTATACAGAAAAATAGATAACCCCATGCGGGAAAAAGCTATCCAGATAAAATAATTAAGAATGTAACTCGTCTCAGCTAACGCCATAGAAGTGGATGCAAGCGCGGGAGAGACGAGCATTGTCCACATGCAAAGCCTTTGATCTAACACACACCACCAAATAAAATAGCCTATTTTTTTAGGCCCTAATTGGAGTGCACGCTGACCATTGCGAAGCATGTTACCTGACCAACGTCTAAAGTTTTGAAACATGCGCAGCAGGCCACTGCCTTCGATAACCTCTACGGTATACGCACAAACATCAGGCACATAGAGTAATTTAGCATCCATAAGGAGCATGTAATACCAGGTACTTTTGTCATCACCTGAGAGAAACATAAAGCGTCCCCAGAGCCAATGTTCAAGGAAATCCGCTTCAAGAAGACGTATCAGACGTAAATTTTTTAAATGATTCGCTCTAAACGCTGACATGCGCCCTGTCAGTGTTAACACCTTGTTTGAAATTGAATGGGATTGCATGGCGATTCGGCGTTGAGCAAACCGCATTTTAAGCCAGGTTTCAAGCCATCTGGGGCCAAAACAAACGACCTCTTCATCCGTGGTGACTGCCTGAAGTTCATGATCAATCGCAAAAAGACTCGCGCATTTCTGTACAACGCCTGTGCCTAGGATGGCGTCCCCATCCATGAATATCACCATATCATCATCGTCAATTTCACTTCTTACCATGGCACGCAAGACTAGACCAATAGCCTGTCGTTTGCCTGAGCCATATTGGCGAATGATCATAAGGCTTAAGGGCAAGCCGTCGCCATAAAAGCGGATATATTCTTGTACAAGGTCTTCATCATAAACCGTTGAGGAGCCTAGCCAAACTTTGACGGTACGACCGGATGTCCGGGTTTCTTCACAAATACTGCGAATAACACGTCGCGTGGTATCTTCGTCCTCCATATAGGTGGTCATCATGAAATGAACGACTTTATCAAAGGGGGCTTT
The DNA here is from genome assembly GCA_026708525.1 of Cellvibrionales bacterium. Taxonomy (GTDB): domain Bacteria; phylum Pseudomonadota; class Gammaproteobacteria; order Pseudomonadales; family DT-91; genus CAKMZU01. Next base: position 26,009 of record JAPOUS010000152.1, on the reverse strand, counting down.
TTGCCATTGAGCATCAGCCCTTCGACGCATGCGAGGGTAAATCCAATTATAATAATATTCGGAGCGAACATAATGAACAAACCACCAGCCGTAACGCCATACACCAATAAGACCTAAAGCGAGGGTGATTTGCTGAACTTCTGGATCCCAGATACTGTTGGGCAGGTAGGCCACTAAGAAAGCGATAGTGCCGAAATAGAGAAAAAATTTATAGCAAACAAACAGGTTGAACTTGGGTTTTTGATAGCCAGTTTCGCCACTGGTCACCGAGAACTCATTTTTTTTTAGAATTTTGGGTTCCATGGAGGGGGTTATCCTTCGCCGTCTTTTTGAATCAAATAAGAGCGAACTGCTCGACCCACCATACCTTTTTGAATGCTAGTGAACATGACCATGGCTGGTAAACCATGAGGGAGTAATTCTCGAATTTCGTCTTGCGAAATGGAGTGAATATCAACTTTAACAAGTACCTTGGTTTCTGTTGACATCCAGGCAAAGTTTTCTACCGCTTCATCCCCAACCCCTCCGGTTCGGTCAATTTTATAGACGCGGCCTTCGACACGTTTATCGATGGAGGGAAAATAAATTGTTGCGGGTGTGCCAATCTCTAGCGACAGGACATCTTCTTGGGTGACATACACATGAAGCATACGTTTTTGATCGCGCTCATAAAGCGCCATAATGTCCCCTTGCTTCACGCTAGAACCTTCAGGAAAGAAAAACTCCAAAAATCGACCGTTGTCAGGCGCTAAAATTTCAAGGTCTGCTTGGTGTTGGACTAACACTTGTTTTTCTTTTTGAGCAATTTCAATCTCACGTGAAAGTTTTTTTACTTCGACCTGGTATTCGTTGGTTGAGCCAATGAGGTTGGTTCCAGTAAAAAAATAGCCTCTATCAACTTCAGCTAAAATTTCCTCTTTTTGTTGAAGGTCGACTTCAGCAGTTTGCTGTTTACTGTAAGCCAGCGTTAATTTTCCAAGTGCTTCATCTAGTTCTGTCTGAGACGCCAGGCTGTCACTCTTAAGTGTTTTAAGTCGTTGCACCTCTTTATTGGCGAGCTTAACCAGAACTTTGGAAGCGTTTAGTTCTTTTTTTGCACGTTCCATTTCAAGTACGGCAAAATTTGCAAAATCATCCATTTTTTTATTTTCAACTTTCATGCGATTGCGCTGCGCATCCAGTCTTGCTTGGATTTTACCTACTTGGATATCGGCTAGTGCGAGCTTTTCGGCGATGGTCGGATCATCAATGGTGAATAATGTGTCACCTTCTTTGGCCATTTGTTCAAGTTCGAAATGGGTTTTTTTGATTTTGCCATTGGCTGATGAGACCACTTTTTCGATGCGAGCAAACATTAAAGCGGTATCTACTTCGAGAACAAAGTAGTTGTAATAAAAGGTGATACCAAAATAGGTGAATAACATGATGCCAGAAAGTGAATAAGCCAAAAACCGGACAATGTTTTTCATGTTCCATCGGGAAACAGGTATTTCATCTTGCGGGTTGGCGTCGGGTTCAGCAGATACAGGGGTTACTGGTGTGTCTATTCGGATGATGGCTTCTCGAATCGATGTCATCGAACCACGAACTAATTCTTCGGTAAAATATTTTAAAATATCGTGTTGTCGTTTATCAAGATCAATAAACTGTGCGCCAACTTGTGCCATCGTTGAGTCAACACGAACAATTTTCGCTTCATTTTTAAACGAAACTTCAAACCCTTGGAAAGGAATACTTAATTTACATTGTACCGTATCGTCAACTTCGAAAGTGGCATCAACTTCAAGAGGAATGGAGAATCCACCAAGGCTCCAGTTAATGGATTTGTAGGTTTTTCCTTCAATAGTGATATTCAACGGGGCATTGAGTCGATGATGGAGTCGGTGACTTGGGCGTTGAAATTGAATATCCATGATAAAAAAAGTATCGGGTTAATATATCAAGGATAGCGTATATTTTTTGTACTGAGTGGGATGTTGCTTATTGGATTGAGTTCATGAAATTATTTTTCTTTTCTGGGGAGTTTTTTGGTGAGCGATTCTGTGTGTCTTGAATGGTTATTGCAACGCTAAGACACACGGAGTGGCTTTTTTATGGGTTACTCAAAGCTATGCTCTGGTGTTGGGTAGTCGCCATGTTTAACCGCGTGATGATATGCAGCAATAGCCCCTTGAATCGATCCATCGCCATCCGGCATAAAATTATGAACGAATTTTGCCACTTTATTTGGGGTGATACCTAACATATCGTGCATGACTAAAACTTGAGCATCAGTGGCGGGGCCTGCGCCAATCCCAATGACAGGAATATTGACACTTGCCATGACTTCAGCCGCAAGGTCGCTAGGGATGCATTCGTACAACAACATTGCTGCACCGGCCTTTTCAGCGTCAATGGAATCTTTTAATAGGGTTTTACGCGTTTCTTCATCGCGCCCTTGTACTTTGTAGCCACCAAATTTATTGATCGATTGGGGCGTTAAGCCAAGGTGAACGCAAACAGGGATACCACGATCGGTGAGTTTAGAGACGGTATTTGTAAACCAAGCGCCACCTTCAACTTTGACGATGTGACCTCCAGCCTGCATAAGCCGAGTGGCATTTTCAAAGGTTTGTGCGTCGGTGGCGTAGCTCATAAAAGGCAAGTCAACCATGATTAGTGAGCCTTGATTGCCCAGGCGGACACATTCTGTGTGGTAAATCATGTCATCCATTGTGACAGGTACTGTGCTCTCTTTGCCTTGTAGCACCATACCGAGAGAGTCACCGATTAAGATGACTTCAACGCCAGCGCTACTGATTAGATGCGCAAAGGTTGAATCATAAGCCGTCAAACAGCTAAATTTTTGACCTTCAGATTTCAGTTTATTAAGGGTGTTAAGGGTGATATTCATCTTTTATTACCTCTTTCGGGGCGTTAGACCGAATATTTTATGATTTTTTTATCGGAAGATAGATCAACATCATACCCCAGACTGCGTGGCGTTCAAATAACCGAATTGAAAACAAGGCAAGTTTGCTCTGGTTTATAGGTGACGAGTCGTTATGTATGCTGCATGCCTATTAGTTGCCATGTTAGCATAGGTTTTTTCAAGCAAAGGGCTAATTTGAGTTAAAAAGGTAGAGATGGTTTAACGCCCTTAAGTTGGCTCTCTAGTCTTAATGGAAAAAGGGTAGAAAATGACCTCGCAAAACGTACTTGATTTTTGGTTTACTCCCAGCAATGACCGTGATCTTGAAACGCACAAGAACCATGTGCAATGGCAGATGCGAGGTGAGGCAGATGCTGAAATTATACGTTTGTTTGCTGATTGTACTGAAGCGGCTTCCATCGGCGAATTGGATAATTGGGCTGAAACTCCTCAGGGGCGTTTGGCATTGATTATTGTGCTCGATCAATTTTCACGCAGCGTGTTTCGCGATGATAAACATGCATTTATGCAAGATGATAAAGCCTTAATGTTTGCGTTAGAAAGTTTGGTTAATGGTGACTATGATGCCTTTGAGCATCCTTGGGAAAAGACGTTCATTAATATTGCAATCACTCATGCTGAAGGCCCAGATTTACTTGAGCGCATTGATGCAACCATTGTTCGAGCCGATGCGATTGTGGCGTTAAGCCCTGAGCATCTTAAGCCGATTTATCAAATGTCAGCCAATCATAATCGTGAAATTCGTGAGGTGATTGCATCCTTTGGTCGATACCCGCACCGCAATAACCTATTGGGTCGAGAGACAACCCCTGAAGAAGCCGTGTATTTAGCGAAAGGTGATCTACCTCACCAGCGTCAGCTTGAAGTGCCGAGCCGTGATGCCTCAGATCGAGATTCGTTAATTGGGTGAATTATAGGTTAATGAATCCGAAATTTGCCCCCTCGTTCAAGGAGGGAGCAAGCTTGTTTGGTGGCAGCCATTGCTGGTTAGAACGGAATATCCTCATCAAAATCATCGAATCCACCTGAGGGTGCAGGCGCTGATTGAGGCTGTTGCGGCGCTTGAGGCGCAGCTTGATGGGAAGCCTGAGGTGCTGATTGAAATTGCCCGGCAGGTTGGAAGCCGCCTGCGTTAGCGTCCTGCCTTGCATCCAATGCCTGAAATTCTGTCGCCATAATCTCAGTGGTGTAACGGTCGTTCCCTTGTTGATCTTGCCATTTGCGTGTACGAAGCGAGCCTTCAACGTAGACCTTACTGCCTTTTCGCAACGATTGGGCCGCATATTGCGCCATTTTATAGTTACCGCGATCCATAAAGGCAATGCGATGCCATTCGGTGCGCTCTTGCCGCTGGCCGGTTTGTTTATCCATCCAGCTTTCGCTTGTTGCAACACTCACATTGGTGACAGAGCCGCCGTTTGCAAAGGTGCGTGTTTCGGGATCTTGGCCAACATTTCCAACAATGATGACTTTATTCACTCCTCTGGCCATAAATACCTCAATTCGTTTGGTGTAGGAAAATAGACTGATTTTAGCACCGGCTTTTTTTAATGCCAATGGATTCCTGTGATGCTTTTATTACTCTTGCTGCCATTTGATTGGCTGTGAAATGGAGGCATAGCTTGATATACTGACCCATTGCTTAATTTTTGAGGCTCTTATGCAAGAGATCATTCTGCGCGGTGCACGTACTCATAACCTTAAAAATATCGATTTGACCATACCTCGCGATAAGCTGGTGGTGATTACTGGGTTGTCGGGATCCGGTAAGTCTTCGTTAGCCTTCGATACCCTCTATGCTGAAGGCCAGCGACGTTATGTTGAGTCCTTATCAACCTACGCGCGTCAATTCTTGTCGGTGATGGAAAAGCCCGATATTGATCATATTGAAGGCTTATCGCCGGCTATCTCAATTGAGCAAAAATCTACTTCGCATAATCCTCGTTCGACCGTGGGGACTATCACAGAAATTTATGACTATTTGCGTTTGTTATATGCGCGTGTCGGTGATCCTCGTTGTCCCACGCATGATTTGCCTCTTACGGCGCAAACAGTCACCCAAATGGTGGATACCGTACTCGCCATGCCAGAGGGTAAAAAATGTATGCTGCTTGCTCCTGTGGTTCAAGAGCGTAAAGGCGAGCATTTACACTTATTCGATAAGCTTCGAGCACAGGGATTTATACGAGTGCGAATCGATGGCATTGTCTGTGATATTGATGACACCCCAGCGCTTGATAAGAAAAAGAAGCATACGATTGAAGTTGTTGTCGATCGCTTTAAAGTCAAAGAAGGCATAGAAAATCGACTCGCCGAATCCTTCGAGACGGCGCTGCAATTATCTGATGGTATTGCCACCATTGTCGAGATGGAAGCCAACGAAGAATGTGTGGTTTTTTCTGAACGCTTTGCCTGCCCTAAATGTAATCACAGTGTGCCATCCCTTGAGCCACGCATGTTTTCATTTAACAGCCCATTTGGTGCCTGTGAAGACTGTGACGGTATTGGCCTCAGGCAGTTTTTTGATCCGAAACGCATCGTGATTGATGGTGATTTAAGTTTGGCCGAAGGTGCGATTCGCGGTTGGGACAGGCGCAGCATTTATTATTTTCAAATGCTGCAATCATTGGGTAAGCACTATGGTTTTGAAACCAGTACGCCTTATAAAAAATTATCCAAGTCGATTCAGAAGAAGATTCTGTTTGGCAGTGGCGATGACCCGATTAAATTCAGTTATATCAATGACCGTGGTGATACTTATGTGAAAACACACCCCTTTGAAGGTATCATTCCGAATTTTGAGCGTCGATTTCGCGAAACCGAATCACAAACCGTTCGTGAAGAATTAGCCAAATACATGACAACCTCGGCATGCGAAACCTGTGGCGGTTCACGACTTAATGAAAACGCGCGGCATGTATTTGTTGATGATAAGCCGCTGCAAGCTATCACGGCCATGAATGTTGGCGATTGCCAAGCCTACTTTATGCAATTAGCTTTTGATGGCGCTAAAGCCACGATTGCTGAAAAAATATTAAAAGAAATTTCTGAGCGGCTGACTTTTTTGGTGGATGTTGGCCTTAATTATCTGACCTTAAGTCGAAGTGCCGATACCTTATCTGGGGGCGAAGCCCAGCGTATTCGCTTGGCCAGTCAAATTGGCGCAGGCTTGGTTGGCGTCATGTATATTTTGGATGAGCCTTCGATTGGTTTGCATCAACGCGATAACGACCGTTTACTTAAAACGCTTAAGCATCTGCGCGACCTAGGAAATACCGTCATCGTGGTTGAGCATGATGAGGATGCGATACGCACAGCCGACTTTATTGTAGATGTTGGCCCAAAGGCCGGTGTTCATGGCGGGCAAATTGTTGCGGCAGGCGACTATGACGCGATAGTTAATGCCAAGGATTCAATAACTGGGCAGTATCTATCAGGTAAAAAGGTCATTGCAGTGCCTGATAGCAGAAACCCTGCGAATGAAGACCGGATGATTACCTTAACAGGCGCCTCGGGTAATAATTTACAGTCGGTGAATTTAACCATTCCTTTAGGTTTATTTACTGCGGTGACAGGCGTTTCAGGCTCCGGTAAATCGACCTTAATTAATCGAACATTATATCCGATTGCGGCTACGGAGCTTAATGGGGCAACCACGTTAACGCCAGCACCTTTTGATGAAATCGACGGCCTACAACATGTCGATAAATGCATCGACATTGATCAAAGTCCCATTGGCCGAACACCGCGTTCAAACCCTGCAACCTACACGGGGATATTTACGCCTATTCGCGAATTATTTGCAGGCACGCAAGAAGCGCGTTCGCGTGGTTATAAGCCTGGCCGATTTAGTTTTAACGTTAAAGGTGGGCGATGCGAAGCCTGTCAAGGTGATGGTGTCAGTAAAGTTGAGATGCATTTTTTGCCGGATGTCTATGTTGCTTGTGATGTATGTAAAGGCAAACGCTATAATCGTGAGACCTTAGAAGTCACTTATAAAAACAAAAACATCTCAGAAGTTTTAGAGATGACGGTTGAGGATGCCTTGGTATTTTTTGAACCGGTGCCGCAGATTGCTCGTAAATTACAAACCTTGGTTGATGTAGGGTTATCCTATATTCGCCTAGGGCAGGCAGCGACGACGCTTTCAGGGGGTGAGGCGCAGCGGGTGAAGTTATCCAAAGAATTGTCCCGCAGAGACACTGGCCAAACCTTGTATATTTTGGATGAGCCAACCACAGGCTTACACTTTCATGATATTCAGCAATTGCTCGATGTGCTTCATCATTTGCGTGACCGTGGCAATACCATAGTGGTTATTGAGCATAATTTAGATGTCATCAAAACCGCGGATTGGATCATTGACCTTGGCCCTGAAGGCGGCTCAGGTGGTGGGCAAATCATTGCTGAAGGAACGCCTGAAACCGTTGCTAAAAACAAACAATCCTTCACTGGGCAGTTTCTTAAACCCATGCTGAAATAAACAGTAAAACCAGTTTTTGTCACTTGTCCTATAATTAACTAATTACATATTCATTAGGATTAATTTAGGGCCTTCGCATGGAGTTGTTGAAAAACAACACAGGTGCCAGTTACTGGTTTCTTGATGCCAAGCATGGCTGGGAAAGCGAAGAAGTTCAGTATTTTTTTAATGAATCCTGCTGGGTCAGTAGTACCCCTGTCGAAGTACTCCAAGAAATTTCTCCTGGCGATTTTGTTGCGCTCAAATCTTTAGCCGAACGTGATGGCGATGAATCTGCTTTTACTATTTTAGCGACGGGAGTAGTTACTGAAAATAAAGGCGATGGACAAAAGCTGCTAATTGAATGGCACCCCCTGTATGATGAGCCGCGTGAATGGCATTCGCAGCTATTATTTAATCACGATACGGTAGTGAAATTAAGCGAAGGCGAATGGATGAATAACGCGGTTATTTCATTTGCTTTCGATGAAAAGTGGCATTTTAGGAATGTCGTGGATTACTGGAAAGTCGAATACCGCTGGACGACATTTTATGAAGCCGTCGCCATCAAGTTGTTTCACCATCGAAAAGATCGCAGCGAATTGGTGCAAATTGTTCATGGTATTACCAAAAAATATTACTCCTTATCGTCTTTTTTAGAGGAGGATAATAACGGCAATATAAAACCACTACATGATATCTGTCCGTTTACGGTAATGGGGTTATTTAACCGTCCCATGCCCGATGATGAACGGCATCGAATTGCAGCAGATCTTGCCTTAAAGCTTGAGGTTACAGAGCCTGCGCCGACTAGCTTTGAAGGTATCCCCGTATTTCATCATGAAAACCCTTGTGTGTTCGGCAGCTTAACAGAGCGCTTACCGGAAGATATTGATCTTCTTTGGGAGCTTTATTACGCAGCGTTAAGAATGTGCCATCCAGAGGCGATTGAAGATGATAAAAATTTATTTGTGGTGGCGTTTGATAAATTACAGGGACGGGCCAACATCAGTTGGAATTTAACCGTGGGGTTATTTTGGATTCAACCTTGGCGGTTTGTCAGTCTTGATAATTTAACGCAAGCTTACATCCAAGGCATTTTAAAAATGCCGATTCGCAAAACACCAGAGGGTAACCTCTGTCTAGGACGCGTGTATATTGAATTAATTGAGGAATTAAAACACCACTTTTCATCCCCGGAAAATAAACTGCATTCATTACCCGAACTCACAAAAAATGCCTGGTTAATTGAAGATCAGTACACCACTGCAAATATCCGTTGCTCAGATATTGATTTGGACGAACTCGCCATACGTGAGACCCAAAAAAAAATGGAAGATCAAAAAGATCTCGATATTTATTGGTTGGATCCTTTGGTTGAAAAATCCCAGGAAATGCAAGGAGGGTTAGGCGGCGGCGCAGGAGAAGGCTTATCCATTAAACAAGAAGAAAAAGAAGAACCGGAAGAAGAAGACCCAGAAGAACGCCGAAAATCCTTAGTGATTCATGATGTGCGATTAAGTCCTGAGTATTCGGTTGATCATATTATTGACGATGGCTGCTTTATTGATAAAGACACATTGGATATGTTGGTTCAACGCTTAAAGGATAAGAAGAACCTGATATTACAGGGGCCACCCGGAACAGGTAAGTCCTGGTTAACCAAGCGTTTAGCTTATGCCCTGATAGGTTATAAACACCCCGATAGTATTCGAACGGTTGAATTTCATTCCAACATGTCTTATGAAGATTTTATTCGCGGCTGGCGACCTACCGGTGACGGTAAGTTGAAATTGGTCGATGGCTCTTTTTTAGAAATGATCGAAATTGCTATCGCAAATCCTGATGAAAATATCGTGTTAATCATTGATGAGGTCAATCGTGGTAATCCTACGCGAATTTTTGGCGATATGATGACCATGTTAGAGGCCGATAAACGTTTTGAAGAAAATGCTATCGAGCTTGCATATCGTAAAGCGCCGGGTGAAAAGATTTATATTCCAATGAATTTGCACATTATCGGCTCAATGAACATCGCGGATAGATCGTTATCGATGATTGATATCGCATTAAGGCGTCGCTTTGCTTTTATGGATCTTGAGCCAACACTTGGTCAAGCTTGGGAAGATTGGGTGCATAATAAAAACGGTATTGATAGAGAAATTTTAAGAGATTTTGAACGTCGGATGACGCGATTAAATGATGCGATTGCTGATGATGTTGAATTGGGGGAGCAGTTTCGAATAGGGCATTCGTATATGACGCCGGCTGAGAATGTGACGATCAACGATCCAATCAAGTGGTTTAAGCAGGTGGCGAAAACAGAGATTGGCCCCCTATTGTTAGAATATTGGTTTGATAATAAACACAAAGCTTTTGATGAAACCAAACGATTGATTGAAGGCCTTTAATGCCGGAGTCGCGAACGATAGGCGGTATTCCGGTGAATAATATTTGGTTCTTGCTTTTTTATGCCTCTGATATGATGCAGCATACGGGTAAGGCGAAAGTTGATATTGAAGAAGCCCCTGATCAAGTCATTGATTTAATTGCAGAAATGCTGCTGCGCAAAGTCGAAAGACGATTGAAAGGCGGCATGACGATTCAATATATCGAAAAACACGAGATACTCAATCAAGTCAAAGGCCGTATCAATTTTTATGAAACGGAAGTTAAGGCCTTATCATTGCAAGCCAAAATCAGTTGCCGCTATACCGATTTAACCACGGATATCCCGAGAAACCGGTATATTCGTCATGCATTGGAAACGATTGTCCACTTAGTTGAAGACCCAATGCAAGAACGTCGTGCAAGGCTCTTAGTTCGTCAATTTAGAGAGTATGGCGTGCTAGGTAAACCGCCGACCAAAAAAATCATCATGCAGGAAAAACTTGGGCGTTTTGATATCGAGGACAAAGGTATGCTGGATGCCGCCCACCTCGTTTTTGATATGGCACTATTAAATGAAAAAAGTGGGCCAAATGGGTTATTTTCACCTGAAGAGGCTTTGCCTTATGTAAGAAAGTTATTCCCCCGAGCATTGGCTGGCTTTTATCATCATTCGTTAAGGCATACTGGCTGGCAAGTGGATACCGAAGCTAACTATGAATGGGAAATTGAAGCCTTAGATAATGCACAGCTAACGCCGATTGAAGATATTGGCTGTGATGTGGCACTACATCATGAAGCACGGGGTGAAAGTTATTTGATTGATGCTAAATTCCAATCCATTTTAACCGACGAAGGTAAAATTAATCGGTATGATTTATATCCGCTGTTTACCCTTCTAACCACCCAAAGCCGAACCGGGAAATTTCATCGAAAATCCCGCGGTTTGATTGTTAGGCCGGCTATAGGCAATTTTGCACGTGAAACCTTCGCCATTAAAGGGTGTGAAATTAGGCTTTGTACGGTTGATCTTGCGGCAAGTGCAAAAGATATCCGTAACCAGTTATTGTCACAGGTAACTTTTTTATAAAGCAAGTGCCTCACCAAAAGGAGAGGCCGAATCATTGAACCCCTGTCACCTGCATTATTGAGCAAATCGATGCGTACTGGGGTAACGCTTGACTGGCATAATCGGTTTAAGTTCTTTTTCAAAACGTGTTACTTCATCAAGGCTTAGGTTGGGACCTACAAAAACGCGGTGGTATTCTTTGCCGTGAACCGTGGCGCTTCGAATATACACGGGAAACCCTGCCTCGTAGAGCGAGGATTGGCTTTTGAGTGCGTTACGCATTTCTTGATAGCTTCCAACATGGAGAACGTAATGGCCCTGGTTTGTCGAAGTCGTTGCTATTTTCTTTTCAATTTTTTCAGGTTTAATATCGACGGCTCTCACTTGTGCCGGCCCTTGCACGGGTGTTGCCTGGAGATAATCTGGCAGATCCTGTTTTTCTGGAATTATCATGGTGTCCGGCTGGGCAAGAACCTCTGTATCCGCCGGCGGTTCGGTAGGTTTTGGTGTAGGCTGTTTGATGGTTTCTCGAGGGGGAGCAGTGATTTTTTTCGTGCGTTTTTTCCCCGGCTTGCGTCTAAAAACTAGGGGTTTGTTAGATGTAGCTTTAGCAGAGGTTGCCATATTGTTAATGATGTCTGAAGGTGAACGAATGATAGGCTGCTTTTTAGCGGGAGCGTCAGTCGTTTTCACAGAGTTGGCTTTTTTGGAATCGTCAGTAGGCTCTGAAAAAGGTTTTGAGCGTTTTTTAATGGTTTTGATCGTCTCGATTTTTTCGCGCTTCATGTCCTCATGTATATCCCA
>JAPOUS010000152.1:0-14344 GCA_026708525.1 Cellvibrionales bacterium | reverse complement strand
ATCCCATGGAATGGAGTAATCCGCTATGTCGGAGACCCAGTCAGGGTTGACGCGCTGAACATTGTCGCTCTTACTGCAATTCGGTGGTTGCGGGACACTGGAACAGCCAGTTAAATAAAGCATCATGAAGGCAGCAAATGGAAAAATAAATCCTTTTGAAAACATGGCTGTCGTCCGGAAAAAGTTCTTTAAGCCATAATTATAGTTAAGGATTAGCGTTTAGATGAAATTTTACACTCGGAGGGTAGTGATCGCCGTTATAACCATCTTGACTTAATCAGAGGTTCCCTATACTTAATATGATGTTCGCTTATAGAATAGTGAGAATTATAAAAGCGCAGTGAACCTTTAATTAACAGAGTTATCCTATTTATTGCAGGCTGCCTAATGGATAGTCCGAGAAAATAATTAAATTTGCCTTTATATGTTAAACGTTTGGAGTGTGAAAAGGCTATTGTCGAAAGTCATTTTTTTATGGGGCTTTGTCTGCGTCTTTTTAATACCCATCTTTTGTCATCTTCTTTTTTTTACACCCCAAGTGTTCGCAGATAACCAGTTTGTCATTGTAGGCGTCAATGATAGTGCGGTAAAAGAGAATATAAGCGTTTATTTGGAGTCGTTAAAAAAGAATAAGTCGGTTGATGATTACCAGATTCAACGTCTTGTAAAAGAAGCAACGCGTGCTTTTGGGTTTTATCATACTTTCACCCTCGTAAGTCAGACCAAACCTCAGCATTTTTCAGTGAATGTTCAGCTTGGCCCACGCATGACGATTCAATCAGCGAAGATTGAAATAAAAGGGGAAGCGGCTACCAATAAGTCATTTAAAAAAGCGATAAAAAAAAGCAGCATTCGCCCTAATAAGCCGTTAGACCATGGTGCTTATGAATCCTTAAAATCCAGCCTTACAGGTTTGGCGCTGAAAGAAGGGTATTTTGATGCCAAAATTGAAAAGTCGGAACTCTTGGTTGACCCTAAGGCTAATGTCTCCGATATCACGCTGATTTTTGATAGTGGTAAGCGCTATTATTTTGGCGAGACACATTTTCAAGGAAGTCAGATAAATGTCAAAAAGCTTTACACCGTTATCCCTTATAAAATGGGCGAGCCTTATTTGGCTAAAGATATTGGTTTATTAAATCAGCGGCTAGCGAATACTGGCTGGTATTCATCTGTGTATGCAGGAGCAAACACAGATAAGAGTGAAAATTACCAAGTGCCGGTTAATGTATTACTGGTGCCTGCGGTGAAAAACAAAATGGAAACCGGTATCGGCTATACCACCAACCATGGCCCAAGATTGAAATTAAAGTGGCGTAAGCCCTGGATCAATTCCGCAGGCCATAGCTTTAATATGCAAACGGAAATTTCTCAGTATGAACCGACGGTGCAGTTTGCTTACAAAATGCCACTTAAGGATATATTGGATGATTATTATCAATTTAATGGGGCGGTCAGGTATGTTGATACCCACGATACGTTAGCCACTGATATGTGGGCCGGAGCAGAACGGCATTGGCGCTTAGGAAAATGGGATCAAGCTCTTTTTATTAAATGGCTTTATGAGGATTATCGACAAGGCAGCTTTGAAAGCGGTGTCTCCAATTTAGGGCTTGTGGGGCTCAAGTATTCGCATGCCTATTTTTCACCGGGTGCTGTGCCCAAAAATGCACAAAAATCCTTTGTCTCCATTGGCTATACGGATACCGCACTGGGTGCAAACGACAGCCTTTGGCAATTCAAATTACGCCAAGGTTGGATACGAACACTGGCTAAAAAGCACCGTGCGGTGTTAAAACTTGATGCCGAAGGCAATGTCACGGATAAATTAACGACGGTTCCCCCTGCTATGCGATATTTTATTGGCGGTGATAACTCCATTCGCGGGTATCGTTATCAGAGTGTGTCACCTGTGGATACGACAGGTAAACAGGTCGGCGGTCAATATATGGCGACAGCTTCGGCAGAATATCAATATAAATTGGTGGGTAACTGGTGGGGGGCATTATTTTATGACTATGGTTCATCTTGGGTAAATACACCGGTTTGGGTCAGAGGGATAGGAGGTGGTATTCGTTGGGCTTCACCGGTTGGATCAATTCGCTTGGATGTAGGTTGGGGGCTTGATCGAGAAGGGGCACCTTTTGAAATACATTTTTCGTTAGGGCCTGAATTATGAATAAGGCCGGCATGAAAATTAGCGCCAGATTGATGCGTGCTGACAATCTATTAGGATTCATTAAGTGGTCGCTTGTTGTGTTGTTCGTCGTTTTTGTTTTGTTGCTATCAGTGACGTATTGGGTATTAACCACCGAGAGAGGATTTAGTTCGGCGATTCATCTTGCAGAAACGTGCATGAGTGGATTGTCAGTTGCAGACAGCCAAGGTGATTTATTCGAAGGGGCAACTATTCGCAAGCTGCGTTATCGTAGCGATAATATTACCATTCAATTACAGGAAGTAACGACGCAGATCCGTTGGCAGTCGTTATTCTCTTTTGTGATACCCATATTTAGCGTTGATGGCTTGGTCGTGTCGGTGTCAGAGGCAGCCGAGGAGGCACCTAGTACCGAGCCCTTGTCTCGAATCGATCTGCCTATCACACTGGATGCCCCTGATATTCGGCTAAATGACATAAATATCAATGTTAATGGAAGCCTGTTTACTTTATCAAAACTGACCGCAGGGCTTTCTTTTTCGCAGAGTTTATTAACGGTGACACCAAGCGTGGCTTCCGATATTCTCATTCGAATCGCAGAAAGTGAGCAACACCCACAGCCCTCGGTTCACGGTCAGATGAGCCAGTCATCGAATCAACTGCCACAGCAATTTCCACATCACATTGACCCCATTAAGCTTCAATTAGCCACCATTGTGTCGCCTATTGATATATTGATTGAGCAGCTAGATGTGTTGAATGTCACTTTGCCACAGCAGGATTTTTATCTACGCCATTTGTTACTGAAAGCGAAAATAGTAGAGAGCGATGTGAGGTTACAACACCTGGATGCCAGTACCAATAAAGGCAATCTGGAGGTTAAAGGTTCGGCAACCTTAGCGAATGATTATCCAATTGATGCGCACTTGATGATTGATGCACCAACAACCTTGGGTAAAAATCAACATATTGTATTTAATGCAACAGGTTCATTGCGAGACCTGTCATTAACGGGGGAATTATCGGGTTTGTCGGAGGGTGATTTTACGGCAAGGTGTCAGGTATTAGATAAGAATTTACCTTTTTCGCTTCGATGGGTCAGCCGATATCTACAGTGGCCATTGGTTTCTGAACCAGCATTTACCATAGAAGATAATATATTGTTAGTGAAAGGCAGTTTTGCGGACTATCGTTTAAGTTACCAAGGTAAACTGGATGGCAGCGATGTCCCTAAATCCATAATCTCGCTAAATGCCAAGGGTAATCTCAGTGAAGCTACAGTCGATGCCTTACAGCTTGAATTATTAGACGGCAAGGTCATCGCTAAGGGAAATCTTAGTTGGCTGGATGGTCTTAACGCGAATGTGGGCGTCGAGCTGTTGCATCTTAGGCCTGAAAAGCAATGGCCTGCTTTTCAGGGTAATGTTCAAGGTGCATTTGAGGCAACTTTTGAGCAAACCAATGAGGGTAAGCGCCAATTGCATATGACCCCGGATATAGAAGGTGAATTGAATGACTCGCCCCTGTTGGTTAAAGGTGATATTGACTTTCATCAACCGAATCTAACAATGCCTGAGACGTTTGCTTTGTCGCTAGATAACCTAACATTATTGCACGGTGATAATCAAATAGCGATCAAAGGTGAGCTAAGTGATCAGTTGAGTTTGTCTGCTAATCTGTTATTGCCAGATCTTAATCACAGTATCCCAATGATGCAGGGCCAAATTAAAGGGAACATAGCGCTGGCAGGCTCGTTAAAAATGCCAGAATTAACAACGGATCTTGATATTGATCAGGTGACTCTGGATAACAAGGTAAACATACAACGGGCTAAGATGAAAGGGAATATTAGCCTTTCGGAATCCGTTCAGTCAGATCTGCGCCTTTCAGCGCAAGGACTTTCTTCGGGGGATATGGTCATTGAACATCTTAATAGTCAATTGACCGGTCGACCGTCAGCGCACCAGTTTGATTTCGATCTGACGGGTAATCCCTTGAGTTGGGCGTTAAGTTTGACCGGTAGCATAGCGAACAACGAATGGAAAGGTCAGGTGAATACCAGCAAGGGGCAGTTTTCACATATCCCCATTGTGCTTCAACACCCTTTTACGATGACGCTAGCCAAAGGTGAAGTAGGCCTAAGCCCACATTGTTGGTCAATCAGTACAAGCCCATTATGCTTAACACAGCCAGCTACGGTGTCCTCCCACGGACAACTTGCGATAACACTCAAGTCGTTGCCAATTGATGCATTAACCAAAGATTTGCTGCCTGAAACAACACGGCTTGATGCGCAGGTAAGCGCTAACCTTGATATGCACTGGCAAGAAAATCAACTACCCACCATTCAGGGGAATATCACTCTACCGCATGGAGATATTAGCCAGAAAGTCAACGACGGCGACGTAACGATTGGCTGGCATAATATCAACGTGAGTGTTGAGGGTGACAAGGGGGATTATCGAGGCCGAGCATCCATTGATTTTACCGATCATGCAACCTGTGATGCCAATATTGCCTATTCACATAAAGATACAGGTGGCTCTTTAGATGGCAGCCTTACCTTGCATCGATTGAATTTAAGCCGGTTAGAAGGTTTTATTCCTTTTTATTCCACTTTTAAAGGGTTTTTAAATGGCCATGTGAATGTTACAGGTGAAGTCACTGCCCCTCGTTTGGTAGGTCAGGTGACCATTGCCGATATCATGGCTACAGGGCCTGAAGCCCCTGTGCAATTCGAGCGAGGGCATGCCAAGTTAGCTTTTAACCAAAATAAAGCGGATTTGTCGGTACAGTTAATCAATCAAGGCACGCCCTTACTCATGACAGCAGATGCCGAATGGAAAGGAGAAAAGCAATGGTCGTTAGATGCCAGTGTTAAAAGTGATAATGTTCAAGTTAAGAAAACGCCTGTATCTTCCATGAAAGTCGTTCCCAATGTGCAACTGTCAGCGAATCAACTTGGGGCGATGCTGAAAGGGCAGATCTCTGTGCCAGAAGCGTTGATTGAGGTGAAAAAATTACCGGATTCTGCGGTGGAGGTATCCTCTGATGAAGTGTTAGTGGTGGATAAACAATCAGCGCCGAAAAAATTGAATTACCCAATTGATAGTAAGCTGTTACTGAGTATTGGTGATATGGTAAAAATCGATGCGCTTGGATTAAAAGCAAAACTAACGGGTAAGCTATTTTTAAAAATGAAAGAAGGCCAACCGCAATTGTTTGGCGATTTATTTATTAAAGAAGGCACCTATCGTGCCTTAGCACAAAGTTTAATTATCCAAGAAGGGCGTATTTTATTTAATGGGCCACCGGATTTGCCATTCCTCTCTATTCGTGCAATCCGTGATCCCAAGTCGATTAAAGATGATGTGATTGCAGGAGTGCAGGTATCAGGTGCTGCCGATCAACCGCAAATCGATTTTTTCTCAGAGCCTGCCATGCCCCAACAAAATATCATTTCGTATATTCTAACGGGTAAGGATATTGGCGAAGACTTGGATGCAAACTCAGCTATGACCATTATGTTGATCAGTATGGGCTTATCGCGTAGCAATAAAATGATGAATGATATCGGTGAATCCATAGGTATTAAGGATTTATCGTTAAATGCTGAGGGAGGTGGTGATGAATCACAAGTTACGGTTAGTGGCTATATTGCGCCAAACCTTCAGGTAAAATATGGCGTAGGGGTATTCCAAGCCATTACCGAGTTTACGGTTCGATACGAGTTATTAAAAAATCTGTTTCTTGAAGCTATATCCAGCAGTGAAGACAGTTCACTCGATTTACTTTATCAGTTTAGCTTTGGGGGTAAGAACCAAAAACCGGTAGCCAGCCCATCGTTGCCAAAAGGCTAAGTACAAAAATAATCACTCCGATAATGATCAACAGGGCGATGGAGAATAGCCCGCCTGGGGCTTGGTAGGTGAGCGTGGCATGTTGCTCTTTAGCCCGCTGTCGAATCCGTAATGACATGGCACAAGGCAACCAAAGTAATACAATGACAAGCATGCCTGCGGCATAATTGAGTGCAGCTTGAAAAATTTGAGGTTTAAAAATAACCAATAATACAGGAATAATAAAGGTTAAAATGGTCGAGTACATTTTAGGGTGCGTGGTTTTTTTAATGAGTTTTAAATCAAATAAATAATCTTTAAGCGATAATGTAATGCCTAAAAACGACGTAATCAGTGCAAGGTTTGAAAAAATATTCATTAATGATTTGGTGAGTGTCCCCGACTGTACTTGACCGATAAAATCAAAAAAATTGGCCACGTTATCTTTGTCGGCAGAGGATAAAAAATCGTAAAAACTATTGTCGCCAAAACGTGGAATAGAAGCCAGAGTTGTCAGCAGCCATATGAAAAAAACCATAAGGGAGATAAAACTGCCAATATAAATGGTTTTTTTCATCTCGGTAATATCTTTTTCAAGGTAGATGTAGAGTGTCGGTAAAATTAATTGGTAACCAAAAATGAGAAAAATAATGGGAATCACGCCAAAGACAAAGGGAGCATTGCCTTTCATATCTAAAAGATAACTCACTTTAATGGCCGGTATGAAGAACCAGATAATGCCAAGGAACAATAGCCCTTTAGCTAGCATAATATAGCGATTGACAAAATCAGTGGTTTTTGCCCCTTGAAAGACCACAAAACCTAAGAGTAAGGTAAATAATAGACTGCACATCCAGTCTGGTAGGGGGATACCAAGTTTGGTGAGTAATAATTGAAAAATACTGCTGCCGCCACTTAAATACGCTGCGGTAACTGAATACATAAGCGTTATGTAGGATACCAAAAAGAGGGCCTCGCCTACTCTGCCTAAGGTGGCCCGGCACATGGAATCAAAATGGCCATCGACTTTTGCGGTCGTGGCTGCCAGTGCCTCAAGAATGACAAGCGATGACAGCGCTGCAATAAAGTAGCTAGCAATTAATAAGGCTAGCGTTGGTAAAAAACCTAAGCCTGCTGCGGTTAATGGTAATGCAAGTAAACCCGCCCCTATGGTTGTGCCGCAAAGAATAAAAATACTGCCGAGGGTTTTTGATTGCATAGAGTCGAAGGTAAATTTAAAGCACTGGGATGGATGCAGCTTACTTGATTAATCATCCATGGGTGAGAATATATAACGTTAAAGAGTATAGACGGTTTTTTTTAAAAAAGGTTCAGACAGGGTAGCGAAAATCCAAAGCGTTGCAGGCAAAAGTTTGACGCCTAAAGCGCTTCGTTCCTATAGGGTGTTTAGGAACGAGCTGAGATTAAGGCGAAACCCTGCGCTTAATTTTTTCCTTCAATCCAATAGCGGAAAATCTTATCAATATTACCATTGTTGGTATTTAGCGTTATCCAGTTACGCAAAAATAATTCAAATTTATGGTCGCTAGGCGGAATGGCAAACGAAATAGGAATTTTTGATAACTCTTGTTTCGGGGTGACAACTGAATACTCAGGGTAAACTAATGTCCAGGCAGATGCGCCAGCGGCACCAAATACCATGGCATCGATATTGTGTTTTTCCACAAAGAATTTTCTTGGGGTGGGCAGTATTTCGATATTGGCATTAGGGAAAGCGGAATCAATCGCTTCTTTATAAAAGAGACTGCCAGGAATACCAATCACTAAATTTTCTTTGTTGGCCACTTGAGCGAGGTCTTTGTAATCATGGCGATGTTTGTCTTTGACAATAAAGGCCATTTTTTCGTAAGTATAGGGAATCGATAGCGAAAAATGGGTCAGGTTTTCAGAGATTAGGGGAATGCCGGATGCCATATCCAAATACCCTGAGCGAAGCAATGCTTGCGTTTGTGCATGGGTAACTTTGACAAATTCTATCTCGACTTTTAATTCCCGAGCGAGCATGTGAATTAATTCAATATCCAAGCCAACCAGCTGGCCATTTTTATTATTAAATGCAAAAGGCAGGGCATCTTGGTAGTAGCCAAAACGAATGACTCCGCGTTGTTTAATTCGGTCAAGCGTATCCTTGTTAACGTCAGTTATGCTTTCATCAAAGGGGTCTTTGATAATTTTGGAGCCGGCGGGTTTATACATAAGGTAACGATCAATAAAACGTTCGTACCCTTGATACTGATGCGAGATAATTTCAAATCCGCGTCCAATGCCAAACAATAGCGATGCAAATAGCGATAAAGTTAGACTTAAAAAAAGCAAGCCTTTGCGCCAATGGAACTGCCAGATGCCAGCACAGGCAACCGTAGTGAGTACGGTAAGCGCAACGCAAAACATCGCACCAATAATCCCGCCTAGATGCCTGACAATTAAATTTTCTGCAATAACAAATAAGTCATACAGCCCTGAGGTAATATTCAAGGTGGTGATTAAATCGGCAATGGCACCATAATTGGAATTAAATAAATACGAAAACCCCAAAACCGATAGTAATGCATAATCACTGCCTTGAATTGGCTGGCCATCAAACCAAGCGGCAAAGACAATAAAACTTAATGAGATTAATTTACTGCCGGTTGGCACACTAAAACTAATCGGTGCAATGACTTCTGCTAAATTGTGTTCGTTTTGTTCAGCACCGACATGCTGATTGATCAGCTTTTTGACTTTTTCAGCGATGATCGGTAAGACGATTAAAATATGGCCTGTGACAAAAGCGGTTAGCATGGCATCTTTTGAGACATAAATAACTTGCCGGTAGGTAAAGGGAGTAATGGATGCAATGAGCCCTGGTATGACAATAAACGTTAATACAAAAGTAATTAACGTGACTGAGGTGATATAGACAACAAGGCCGTCAATTTCTTCTTTGCTGAGGCTGGCGGATGCGTGCTGAGAAATGCAAAACACGCCAACTGGTGCGAGCTTTAAGACTAGGCTATTTACGTTAACCAGTGCCTGTTGAATATCTTTAAAAAATAGCAGTGTCTGATTGCGATACTCGACGGACATAAAACCCACCCCGAGAAGTACACAAAACAATACAATAGCAGGCACTTGGGTTTTCGACAGTGCGGTAAAGGGGTTGCTGGGTATAAAAATATTCAACAAACTGCCACTGTTGCTATCAACTAAAGTATTTGCTGAATAAAAGCTGGAGGCTTGCCAGTTAGGGAAGGCAATCGCAGAAATATAAATAAAGCACAGCATAATGGCCGTTAAACCGAGATAGACCAAAGCGCCTGATTTCATTAACTTTAATGCAGTTTCTTTATCGAGAAAGCCAATACCTGCAATTAATGACACGCAAATATAAGGGATGGCTGTCATTTGCAATAGCATGACAAAGGCTTTGCCGATGACTTCAGTGCCCTGGATGGGATAGCCTAGTAACAATCCAGTAATGATGCCCGCGATGAGGGATATAATGATCTTTTGCGTCAGTGACAAAGAGTTCTCCAGTGGCAAACTGCTTTAAATCCTTTCTGGTGTGTGAAATGCCAGTCAGATGCGTTGCGCTTAAATTTAGAATGATATTTTCTTTATTTCTATGACCCACTCAGTCTTAAGAAGTTTATAGATCCCCTTAAAATAGGTGGTGTTTTCTAAAAAAGCGAGATTGTCGCTTTGTTAAGGTGTCTAACATTAATGGCAATTTTCGCCTGACTGAAACCCTTGAGGTTCAGCGCAGAACCCTAAAATCAATGCGTAGGGATGCGCTAAGTAGGTTATTTAGTGCCTGGGGCTATAGCGCGTAAAAGTGAGTTTTAGATTCACACTTTTTTCGTTACTGTGTATTTTAATGAAGTCATTGCTATGGGGAGTATCGATAAAATCAAGAGAGTTCGTTAATTGCGTCTGCCAACTGATAACAGCAATGTCATCAAAAGCCGCTAAGGCTTCTCCTCGTTCTGGCGGGGAATGTCTTAAAAATAAACGCACGGCTCGCGCATTGAATTGCCCCAGTTTTTCGTTTACGCCAAGCACTCGAGTTATAGGCTGTTCTTTGGGCATTGACAGATTACCTGAGAAAACCTGCCAGTCAAAGGTGCCTGGATTAACCCTTACCAAGGTTTCTTCACCAAAAGCCATATCTCCTTCGCTGGCATAATATCGTGCCACCAGTTGAATATTACCGGCGTTGATGCCTTTTATATAGGCTATCCATGAGAGGTCTTTATTTGGCTCATCAATCGAATCACCCAATACACGAATGCGATTGCGATAAGCAGAAACTGAGTCATCGATAAATTTAGGTGACCGAGTAGAACAGAGAGCAGAGACCCCTGAGAAAACATGCGTTTGGCAAATAAAACGCGAGTCACCCGAGACATCCCAGCGGGCAGCTTCCAGTCGCTCATCATCGGTATCATTATCTTCAAAGTCGCCGTGAATCATCAAATCTTTGCCGAGTTGTACTTGGATGTTACTGTTCGTTTGAATCTGGCTCAGTGATTCCAAAGGTTCTGCGATCTGCCGTAAGTCAACGATGGCTTCATGGTTTTTATTCAGATCAACCGTCAGGCGAACCTCTCTTTCGATCGTTTCTATTGCGTGATCAGTAAAGGTTACCCAGCCTTGATTAAGATAAGGGAAAACCCTGCCGCCATAGTCATGAGAATACTCGCCGATGCGCCGTAAAAATTGATCCGCCAGTCGCCCGACAATTAATCTTGGGCGATAATCTTCAAGGTAAACCGGGTGCAATCGTATCCGGTCAACGGTGCCATCGGTCATGTCAACGCGTGCCATTTGACCCAGTAAGGTTTCTGCACGGTCTTGATCAAATGCAAAATTACCTAAGCTATGAATTTGTACGACGCCATTAGATCGTCCGACGCCTTGGGCAATGTGTGGGTGATGTGCGACAACTAAGGCAGGCTCGGCGGATGCCGCTAGCTCAAAGCGCGTGTTAGTAAATGCTGTAGGTTCAAGTGTATATTCTTTGCCTGTATGTAAATGATAAATCGGATGAAAGCCTGCGGCTTTTTCTTCAAGAATGCGTTGGGTGATCATGGCACTGTTTCGCTCATCGGCTGCCCCACCTTTGATGGCGGAGGCATTATAATCAATGGCATGGCGGCTGCCGCTCACTGAGTTGGCTGACAGCATGGCATAAGGTGCGCCTTTGATTGAGACGCGAAATGCGGCAAAGGCACTTTGCTCATTGCTGCCAGCACCGCTGTGAGGGATGTTGGCTTGATCTAAATGCTTAATCGTATCCGTGACCCCTTTTTCTAAATAATCGTAAAGGTGGTTATTGCCTAAAGAGACATAATCCACACCTAGCCAATTCAGGGCTTTTAACGAATTGGGTAGAGTAAAAAACACAAATGCTTTGGTTGGGTGGGGGGTATTTGGTGTGTCGGTGACTGGGCTTTCCAAATTGAGTGCTGCCCAATCGGCGGCCTGAAAAAATGGCCTCATCCAAGTTAAAGCATCACGTGTGCCGGGTTCTGGGTTGGATGTTTGAATCAAGGCATTGGGGTCATCATCAGGGATGGCATTTAATGGGGTGCTTTCGTCGGTATCAATAAAACGTCGCCCAAAGCCTGTGTCACCTGCAAATAAAAGCCGTGCTTGATGGGGGTGAATAGGGTCTAAATAAATTGGCGCCAGCTCTGTCTGGTTAATATCGGTGGGTTGCGCGGGGTTACTCGTCATGTACAAAGGAATAAACTCAGGGTGAAATCCTCTGGCATGAATTTCAAGCAACCCATGGTGCGAGTTGGTAAGCGTGAGTTGAAAAGTACCTGAGGCGTCCGATTGCGTTTCATGTTGCTTAAAACGAAGTGCTGCGTTAGCGACAGGCTCGCCTTGGTGTGTGAGTAATTTTCCTGTGAGAGTGCTGGTTTGCTTGCGTAATAATGCTTGCAGTGCTTGTTCTTCTTCTAAAAAGGGCGATGGACTATCCTGAAAACCGCCGCCGCACCCAATAAACAGAAGCATCACGCCAAGCATTACGATTAGATAAATATGATGGGGTCTGTCCATACTTATTGAATTAACGTCCTTTTTTTGATTGTGTTTTTCATTAGGGGGTTTGTAAAGTGGCGATTTAGGTTATGATAAAAAAAATAAAAAGAATGTTAATTACGTTAGGGAATTGACGTCCTTAGGCTGATTTAGCCTAAACGAATAATAACAAGGAGCCATGTATGCAACCCTCTACTAGCGCAAGAAGCATAACTAACCATCATTAGTTATTGTGTTTCCCATCAATGTTTTCCCGATAGGGAGCCTTTCTAGCTCTGTTATTACAACGGTGTGGCTTGGGCTATTTGTCGTCTGTTTTTTTAATTTACGTTTTGGCTGGGTTTTATCTGGGTTGATTGTGCCTGGTTTTCTTGTGCCATTAATGATGGCAAAGCCTTTTGGCGCATGGGTTATTTTCATTGAAGCGATAGTCACCTATGCCATTGTTCGTGGCTGGGCGAATGCTTGTCGAATGCTCAATGTGTATGAGGTCTTTGGGCGCGATCGATTTTTTGCATTGGTGTTAGTGAGTGTGATTGTCCGCTTGGGGTTTGAGAAATTACTGATTCCTTTTGCAGAAAAGTTGATTGCGTCCTATTCGGCAACGCCAATGGATTTATCCACGCCGCTGCAAAGCTTTGGTTTAATTATTATTGCACTGATAGCTAATACCTTTTGGAAGCCTGGTCTGGTTCGGGGTGCCAGCAGTACCTTAGTGATTATTGTCATTACTTGGTGTTTAGTTGATGCGCTGAGTAGTTGGACTAACTTCAATATAAGTCATTTGAGTTATATGTACGATGATTTGAGTGGCTCGATTGATGCTAGCCCAAAGGCCTACATTATTTTATTGATGGCAGCTTATATTGCCTCGCGGATGAATGCGCGGTTTGGTTGGGAGTATAACGGGATCTTAATACCCTCACTGCTTGCTCTTCAGTGGTACCACCCGGAATCCTTAGTTATTACGTTAGTGGAAACCTTAATTATTTATGCCTTAGCAAAAATTGTATTGTCTGTTCCTCAGGTAGCTAAATGGGATATCACAGGTGCAAGACAAATTCTGGTTTTTTTTAATATTGCTTTTTTTTATAAATTATCACTTGCCTATTTTTTTCAATTTTTTTATCCAGAAAATTCAGTCACAGATTATTTTGCTTATGGGTATTTATTATCGACATTGCTTGCCATAAAAATGCATGAGAAAGCTGTCGTGACGCGCATCATTCGAAGTGTGTTGGAAACATCGCTTTCGGCGGTTGTGTTGGCAAGTCTTGTAGGTTTTGGCATGACACTTTGGATTCAGTTAACCCCATCCCAAACCTTATCCGAGGCAATCACGTTAAATAAGCAAGCGGTCTTACAACCAAAACCTTTGCGTATTGAAAAAATGAATAACTCGCTGGAGACTTTGATATCAAAAAACCTTAACGCACCTTTTTTAGGGTTTAACCCTATAGATAAAGAGCAGTTGATAGGGCTCGATGAAACACTCTTCACGCCGATAATTGAAGCTTTAGCTGAGAAAGACGATAAGAGACATGTGATAAACACTCTAACGGCTATTGTTTCTGACCAATGGCATCCGAGCATAACCCTGACTTGGTTGACTGAGGGAGCAAGGGCATGGTTAGTGATATCCCATCAAGATAGCCACAATAAAACCATCGCCGTGGTTAACCTTCAATCGACGTTTGATGCCATGGTTGAAATACCCGATGCATCAAAATCGAGTGATGTGATGACCTTTGCGTTGGGCGTGTTTGAAGAAACTCAAGCACGCGTCTTATTGTTGAATCAGAAAAACCAAAACGTATCAGAGAATCTTGCGAGTGTTTTATCAGAAAAGAATAATGCATATAATTTATTTCATCAACGTTGGTTAAGGCATCACAGTGATTCTGCCTTTGATGTGGTGCAAGTACGTCGACAACCTTATAAAGGAAGTCACCTTGAAAATCACCAGCACCTTTGGATTGCTGCCAATGCTAAAGGTGTGTATCGGTCACATTCGAGCGTTCTGCCTGACGCCTTAAGCCGATATTTTAATGAAAAAAACATAACTTATGATTTTGTTACAGGTCAGCTAGATGCAGCGGGTTTGCAAGTCAAACCGAATTCTCAGCAAGCGTATTTACGTTTGGCCAATCATCATCGTTGGATGCAGATATGGCTAACGCCGCAGTTTCGTTATTTGCAACAGCATGCGCTGGATAAACAACGCCTCATTCAACAGTTAACTGCGTTATCGATCGATGCGCATCAAGGCAGTTTATCTACATTTATTAACAAAAAA
>JAPOUS010000316.1 GCA_026708525.1 Cellvibrionales bacterium | reverse complement strand
AAGGGTATCCCTGAACAAGTGCATGGTAGAACAATCCTGACTCTAATAGAGCGTTTAGGTGGTGATATTTCTAAAATCGATGAGAGTAGTAATACGTATAATATAAAAGCTTTCAATCATGCCCTTCGCAGCATAGCAGCTTTTGAAGACTATCGATTTTCTACGGCGGTGTTTGGAGGAATAGAGCGTTCCTTTGTCGATATTTCAACTGAACTTTGCCAAGGCATTGTTGAAAATGGGTGGTTGCCTTTGGAAAGGATAACGCACTATGCACTTCATAAAGAAATTGATATCCAGCATGCGGAAGACTTTTTGATTGTATCCAATGACGATTGGGGTAATGACCAATATGCGTCTTTAATTCAAAGCGGAATAGAATTTGGCGGTAAACTTTTCCTTAACGTTTACACGGGTTTTTATCACGACCTTAACATGGGTAAATAGATTTCATTTCAATCGCTCTTTAGCTTTTGAAATCTTTTATCACAGGAAAAAGTTTTTTTATTTTCTACTGGCTTTAAGTAATCAACTTGAGGCTGGTAGCATTTTTCGACAACCCCAAATTAAGATTGAAAAATAATACTACCATGAAGCGTACTATCACTGACTATGTAGGGCAAACTCCCCTAGTATTTCTCTCCGATATTTCAAGCAAGATACCAGCAAATATTTTTTTGAAGTTAGAAAATATGAATCCCTGGAATTCTGTTAAAGACCGTATTGCAAAAAATATCATTGAAAAAGCGGAACAATCTGGTGAGATAACAGAGAAAACCCACATCATTGAAGCAACCAGTGGAAATACTGGCATTTCTCTTGCTGGTGTCTGTGCGTCAAGAGGGTACAAACTTACCATTGTCATGCCAGAATTTGTTTCTGAAGAACGAAAATTGCTCTTGGCGTTAATGGGAGCAAACATCGTACTGACGCCAGAAAGCCAAGGGTTACTAGGCCCGGTTGCTAAATCTTTTGAACTTGCAGATGAAGACCCGAATTCGTTCATTGTCGATCAAACCCGTAACACCAATAATCCTGATGCCCACATTCCTACTGGGCAGGAAATATGGGATCAACTAGAAGGTGAGGTGGACTATTTCGTTAGTGCATCTGGCACCGGTGGGCATCTAAGTGGCATAGGTGGATACCTTAAATCTAAAAACGCTGCGATACAAGTTGTTGCTGTCGAGCCAAAGCAGGCTGCGGTGCTTTCAGGGCAGGTTAACGTTGGAGAGGCCGAAGGAAATCATGGGATTATTGGCATTGGCCCGGGCTTTATTCCTCAAACCTTAAATCGCGACGTTATTGATAGTGTATTTGTCGGCAGTGTTGATCAAGGATATCGCCGCGCCGAAGAAATTATTAAGACGGAAGGCATCCTTATCGGTGTTAGCACAGGCGCTGTGATTGATGCTGCGATTGAAATAGGATCTGCACCCTCGATGAAAAATAAAAACATAGTGATCATAGCAGCGAGCGCCACTGAGCGTTATTTATCAACAAAACTTGCTGATAATGCTCGTGAGTATTTGCGTCAATTGCCTTGTACTAAAGCTTTGGATAAATATATGGATATGCTGAAGTAATTGCCACATGAATCAACATACGCCATTATTTTATACCGTGAAGGCTTTTTTTTTTTTTTTTTTGAGTGGTAACCCAGCTGCCATTGTTGTCCTTGATCAGCCGCTGGCAGTGGAAGTTATGCAGCGTATTGCTTTCATTAATTCGTTTCCAGAAACGGTTTTCTTGCGCAAAATTACCAATACCCAAAAATATGAAATATTTTGGTTCACACCGACGCATGAAGTTTATGATGCAGGACACGCAACTCTTGCAGCACAATATACCGTTTTCAATATTTTACATCCAAAAGAAAATAATGCGTGCGACTCTGTAGAATTTTCGTGGCGATGTGGTTACAAAGAAGTGCAACGAGATCACTCATCTGAACTTATCTATGATCGACAAGATATTCATTATCACTCGCTTCAAACAAAAGACACCTTTGGGTGCGAAGCAGTATTTGAAGTGGATGATGACTTGGTTCTTGTATTAAAAAACAGTCGAGATGTGAAGGCATATAAGCCTGACATGGATTTTATCTCCAATAGTCAATACAGAGGGCTTACGGTCACTTCAAAAGATGAAAATTATGATTATTGTTGCCGTTTTTTTGCCCCCAAATACGGCGTAGCTGAGGATAATGTAACAGCAACCGTTCATAAATACCTTGTTGGATTCTGGGCAGAGCGTCTGTCACGGCAGGTTCTGCAAGGTGTTCAATACTCAAAAAGCCCTGGTATCGTGACAGGAAGAATCAACGGCAATACCTCTGTGTTGTCAGGGGATTGCTGCCTGTATTCTGAAGGGAGGCTAACGATATGAGTGTTGTTCTTAATTCAATTCGTCATCGATTTTCTGATCCCAGTATGCTTGATGACGCTATCGATCACGATCAATTGATGACTATCCTCGAAGCCTCTTTTAACGCCAATGATCACGGCAGATTAAAGCCATGGAGATATAAAGTATTTAAAGGAAATGCAAGGCAGATATTGGCTAATGCTTATGTAAAGCATGAACAAAGCGTAGGTGATAGTCAGAAAATCACACGAGCTGGGCAGATTCCCTTCCGTGCACCGGTTGTTATCACTGCAATAGCTAGCCCTATTGCCGGGACAAAAATACCCAGGCGAGACCAAGTGTTCAGCTCAGTAGCTGCTTGTCAGCTACTGACTCTTGCAGCTTGGGGAGCTGGGCTTGCTTGCATTTGGCGAACCGGTGTCTATGCAACCAGTGACATTGTAAAAGAATCCTTAGGTATTAACGAAACGGAAGAGATCGTCGGTTTTATTTATTTAGGAAAACGTCAATCAGAACAAAGCAAGTCCAGAACGACTCGCGCAATACAGGATCACATTGAAGTATATGAATAAGTACTTATCACTCTCTGGGCCGCTTGACCTGCATAATATCAATGCACATAGATTACGTGCTGAATTTATCGGTGAGGTAAATGCCGTAGACCATGCAATCAGCGCAATTGCTGATTTAAAGCAAGGTGACTGTATGTATATATCAACCGGAGCCCTACTCATTGAAACGCCGAACCAAGATTTGACTTGTGAAGTTGGCATCACACTCTACGAGTCTGGTGTAAGTGCATTATCTGACAGCGCTGACTTTATTATCGGGTTGTTAGACGCGTTGAATGTAGATACAGATATCAATGCACGTCATGTTGGTTTGATATGTATCACCCATAAGGTGGGTGAAGATGTGCGTCAAGGTAAAAAGACAGCATTACATTGCTCTTCATTGCTGGCAGAGAAGTTGATATTTGCAGATAGTGTAGCGCCCGTTGCGCTTTCAACAAAAGCAAGAACTTTGGCTTTTTTTCATGGGTTAATCGATGCGTTTATTGATCCGGGTATTATCGTGGACTACCCAGGTTGGCGCCAATCACCTGACACCTATCTTGAGGCGATTATAAAGAAGCAGTGGCCTACTTGTATCAGTAGAAGCAGTTCAAAAAGTGAAGACAGCTTCACTTGCTCAAATGCAGGTGCCTTCGAAAGTGTACCAAACGTTGATGCGATGGATAAGCTAGCGATTCAAGCTGCAATTAACACAACGTTTGATTCCTATGTGAATCAAACGGATCTGGATGAGGTGCTTGTTCAGCGACAAGTGGATCAGGTTTTGTTAAGCGGGGTTTGTACCACACGCGTTCTAGGCAACAACGCACCTTACTATGTCATCAGCTATGATGATACTTCTGGTCGGACGGATAGTATTACTGCGGGCGACACAAATACTATCAAGACGTTGTATTTTCGAAGAAATGCGCAGGTTGAAAAAGCAGATTTACCTAATGAACTAAAAAAAGTCATAGTGCAAGTGCAGGCCATTGAACAAATCGTCCCTGGTATAGCTTTAGATATTGAATTTTTGGTAGGCCTTGATAATGCGTTAACAATTCTTCAAATTCGACCGTTGGTTGGGCGTTATTCGGATGAGGATGACACATTACTATTTAATCGGATTGAACAAGCAAAAACCCTCTACCAAAGTTACCAATTTAATCATGATGGTCGTAACCAAGGAGGCAACAAAGGAATCTTTGGCGTAATGCCTGATGCCAACCCAGCAGAATTGATCGGAATCAAGCCCAAACCCTTGGCATTCAGCCTATATAAATACCTCATAACCGATACCATAGTTACCGAGCAACGGTTCGAGTACGGCTATCGAGATGTACGCCCTAGACGGCATATGATTAATTTTGGCGGAAGTCCGTATGTGGATGTTAAATCCAGTTTCAATTCGTTCACGCCTGCATCGTTATCGGATGAGATTGCCAACCGGCTGATCAATCTGTACCTATCAAGATTAGCGAGTGATAAAACCTTACACGATAAAGTCGAATTCGATGTGGTAGCGACAACCTGGTTTCCAGGGGTGGGGGAATGGTTTGCGTCCCATTATGGCGAAGCATTGGACAGCTCGACGATAACGGACGTTGTAGATGCCTTAAAAGGTATCTTCATGAATGCTATAAATTCGACAGCATCCTATAGCGAGGATGTAGAGAGATACCAGTATCTCTTTGACAAAATAGAATCGTCCGATCTTTCTGATCTTCAGAAGGGATGCACATTAATTGACGTGTGCCATCATTATGGTTGTAAGCCATTTGCACATCTTGCTCGATCAGCATTTGTCGCGGTTTCTGTTCTTAAGGGGTTGTGCCATATTGGAATACTATCTAAAGATCAGTATAACCTTTACCTGCAAAGTGTGATGTCTGTGAGCAGCCAAATGGAAAAGGAAGCATACGACGTCAAAATTGG
Organism: Cellvibrionales bacterium; assembly: GCA_026708525.1. Taxonomy (GTDB): domain Bacteria; phylum Pseudomonadota; class Gammaproteobacteria; order Pseudomonadales; family DT-91; genus CAKMZU01. The sequence goes on along the minus strand of JAPOUS010000316.1, from coordinate 3,634 downwards.
AAAATTAAGTCGAATAGAATTTTATAAGCGATATGGTCATTTGAGACCCGGCACTTATGATATTTCTAACGCAGCCTACTTCGAAGATTTACACCAATATTTGGATCCTATTATTGAATCCGCAGAACCTTGCGAAATAACTAAATTTGCACTTCCCGAAGCCACATCACAATCCATCACATCTTATTTTCAAGATCATAACCTCAATATGACCTTCGAAGAATTTGATACCTTTGCTAGAAAGGCAATCAGTGGGCGCGAATTAGGGAAGTTTAGGTATACCAAATTTCTTAGTCATGGCATGAACCACTTAATAAAATGGGGCAATAGTGAAGGGATTAGCCGTGATGACTTAGCGTACCTTTCTATTTTCGATTATCACGCGATCGTAACAGGAGATTTTGGCGGGGATAAGGCGTCAATGATAGCCTTGATTGAAAAAAGGAAAGTCGAACATGATTACAATAGCCGTATTCTTTTACCTGATGTAATTAGTTCGATGTCTGACTTTGATTATTTTTATAAAAGTGTAGACAAGCCAAATTACATAACAGGCCTTAATACCGAGAGTGATCTGGTTGTTATCACATCTGAAGTATCCGACGTTGATTTGGATCTTTCAGGAAAGGTGATCTTAGTTGACAGTGCCGATCCTGGCTATGATTGGCTTTTTGGCCGTTCTATATCTGGGTTGATTACACGCTATGGTGGAGCAAATTCTCACATGGCTATTCGTTGCGCTGAATTAAAAGTCCCTGCGGCTATAGGTATCGGCGATGCGATGCATGAATTGATATCTGGGTTCAAACGTATTCGCTTGGATTGTATGAATGAGTCTATAACTGAATGTTAAATAGCCTGGTTCATAGAGTGAGTACGCTTGTTGTAGAGAAAAGTGGTGCGTACCGTCAAGCCATTGCAGGATGGCTAATTTTTTTTAGTGTGTTGGTTTATACGATAAGTATTGTTTACCCAGGTGCAATACTTTATCTATGTGGAGCACTCTATTGGTTAGCGCTTTTTTGTGTCTTTCCTGATGTTCAGGGAAGATCAAAAAAACAAGTGCGTTTTATTTTGATATGTTCACTGCCAGGCATTCTTTTGTCTATATATCAACTAAACGCCGATCCCTTTCAGAAGGCGTTAGTTTCTAATGCAGGGATTATTACCTTACTGATGGTTGTGGGCTTGTTTGGCTTAAGTTCACATTCGGAGCCTAAGAGCAATATCAATAAGGCATTTGGATCAGGGCCAAAATTTCTTATTTCTACTTATGCAAACGTCCACTTTATCGGTGCCATTATCAATTATGCGGCAGTCATTATTTTTGGCGATCGGTTACATAAAATACAGCCTTTAAACATTCACCAAGCAACGCTCCTATCAAGAGCCTTTGCGTCAGCCGGATTCTGGTCGCCATTATTTGTAACAATGGCTGTTGCCAGCACCTATAGTCCAAACTTTGACTTTATCGCTGTTCTGCCGCTTGGGTTGGCCGTAGCAATGTCAGGCTTTCTCTACACAATGATCGAATATCGAATCAAAGGAAGGCTAGATAACTTCCTTGGGTTAGGTACATCGGTACAATCGATGATGCTTCCTATCGGTGTGGCTATTGTGATTGGTGTACTCGTTTACCTCTTTCCAACGGCAAGCATTATTAACATCGTTATTCTTACCGCACTGGCGTTTGGCGTTTTCCATTTTTCCACTAAAAAATACGCTATTGTTAATTATGTTCAGAAGCGTTTACCCAAACACCATAATGAGATTGCACTGTTTTTGAGTGCAGGTGCGTTGAATGCATCGTTAATGGGTGTCATTTACTGTTTTTCTGATCAAATTGATTTACTCAGATTGTCGCCGATGCTCTGTGTCGCCTTTATGGCCAGTGCCATGGCACTTAACATGATTGGGGTACACCCGCTCATTAGCATCACCTTATTTGCTGGTATTGTCGATATTGAAAACACTAAACCAAACATGTTGGCGTTCACACTGTTTTCTACTTGGGCAATCTGTTCAGCTTTAGGCCCATTGTCTGGTCAGAATATAGGGCTAGCCTCACGCTATAGCAGAGATAGTATGGCTATCGCTAAGAACAATATTTTATTTTCTCTCACCTTATTTTCCATTTGCTCCATGTTCATTTTTTTATTGTGTGATAGGTTGTAATCTTATGCAGTGTTTTAGATATATGTTTTATGTACTCTACTTTATGACAATAGAGTATTCTTTAGCATCAAATATGGAAAACGAAAAGCCGGTCATCGAAATTGCAACAAATGATGGTAAGCAAAAATTGCGAACGGTAGTCTATTTACAGCCTAGGATTGAGTATGGGGATTTGATACAGGGTGCATCGGCTACTGTCGTTAGTAACGATGTTGAACTGTATTTTCGTCGTGCAAGTATTGGCTTTTATGGAAGCGCACTTTCATCGAAGCTCAAATTCGGTGTTACCCTCTCTGGAGATCAAACGCCTGAAGATGAAATCTATCCAGGTTACAGCGAAAATGCCTTGGTATCCTACGATACTTATGTGAGCTATAAACTCATTGATTCACTCAATATACGTTTCGGAAAAGAAAAATTACCTTACTCACGAAGCTACTTAGTGAGCTCAAGTCGTCAAATTTTTTCTGAAAGACCTTATTATGCGATGACATGGGGTGATGTTTTACACAGCTATACATCAACGCACCTATCACTACACGATAATCGATTTCCTATCAGGTACTCGTTATCGGTAGCTAAACCTTGGAGGTCTGGTGAAAAGATCTATGAAAATGTTACTTTGACAGGAGCCAGTCCACAGTACTCGGCAAGAGTTACTTGGTCTCCTGTTGGATGGGAGCAAGAAAAACTGAGTGATACCCATATGGGGCAAGGTCGTCACCTTTCTTTTGGCCTGTACGCTGCCTATGTAGACGCTCTTGAATACGAAAATGCAGGCGTAGAGATTTCTGAGGAGCGATTGATCTATGGATTGGATCTGTCATTCCATTTAAATAGTTTCCAGTTCACAGCTGAGGTTAATGGCTGGCAAATTGATGCTCCAGATTCTACTCGTCATCGGGAAACCTTAGGCTGGGTTGCCCAAACTGCCTACTTTTTTCCAGAGGTGAAACTGGAGCCTACCTTACGAATAGAGCAATTTGATTCGAACAAGGACGCTAACCACTCTGACGTTGAGAAGTATACCATGGGTTTAAACAAGTACCTGAATGAAAATAACTTGAAGCTGAATCTGGATATTGAGTATACCGATTTCGATAACCATGTTGTTTTCTTAAAACCACAAGATAAAAATAATTCACTGGCCATACGTCTAACAGGTCAGCTTATTCTTTAAATGTTGATCGTTGACTCAAAGGGATCTTGACGTCTTCAAAAATTCAGCCGCTGGCGTGCCAACAATAAGTGTTCTGGTCTAGTAAACTCGGACACTAAAATTTGAAAATTTGTGCGGTTAATTTATGCATAACTAACGCGCTTCGCTTGTTGGCTGGTGTATCTTAAGGGCACCTCGAATAATAGCTAAATTGTCGAATTAAAATAAATGACGATGATTCGTACTATAAAGACGAAAAAAACTCCCCATTTTTATCATTTTTTTGCCCTTTTAGGGCTG
>JAPOUS010000014.1 GCA_026708525.1 Cellvibrionales bacterium | reverse complement strand
ACACGCCAATTCCAGGTAGATTTGGAGTTAGATTTTGTTTAACCGGACAGCAGTGCTCTTTTGGATAACGTTTTTGTGTTTTCTTCTCGCTCATTTTGTCACCTTTAACGCTTGATCATATTGTCTCGCATTTTAAGTGTCCGGTGCGATTAGACCACTGCATTTAGAGTATGTTTTTGCCAAACGCACTCTCTATAAAACTGACAGCTCTTTTAGCAGAAATGTTTCCATGATCTAAGAAAGGGTTGAGTTCCACGACATCCATAGATGTCATTTGACCGTTTGCAGCGCATGATTCTAAAAAAATATGTGCTTCACGGATATTTACACCGCCTTCTACTCGCGTACCTGTCCCTGGGATAACTTCTGGATCGCAGCCATCCAGATCAAAGCTCAGATGAAATCCTTCGGTGCCATTATTGGCGATTTCAAGTGCTCGCTTTGATACCTCATACATGCCGAGTCGATCGATATCTTGCATGGTAAAGGTTGTCACACCTGATTTATCGATATTATTTTTTTCAATTTCATCTATGTCTCTTAAGCCAATAAGGACAACATTTTCAGGATGTATGGCAGGGTTTATTTCAAGGATTTGAGATAAATCCTGATCGCCTTTACCTAGAAGGTGAGCTAGAGGCATGCCGTGAATGTTTCCTGAGGGAGAACTTTCAGGGATGTTCATGTCACCATGTGCATCGAACCAGATCACACCGAGCCTGTTATTTGTGTGATTAAGGCTTGATGCAATCCCGGAGATGCTTCCCATTGCTATAGAGTGATCGCCGCCAATGATCAGAGGGATGCAATCATTTTTGATGGCTAGTTTCGTTGTTTCTGCAAGGATTCTACAAACATCTAAAATCTCTTTTTTAAATTTTAATTGTGAATTTTTAGGGTGTAGCCTAGTTCTATCGGGAACCTCTATATCGGTCATTTTACTGATTTCGTGACCGCAGCTTTGCAGGGCTTTATTGAGCCCTGCAATTTGAAATGCCATAGGGCCTGCAAAGGCGCCCTGGCATGAAGCGCCTAAATCCAAAGGTACATTAATGATATGTATGGGGCGTTTAGCTTGCATGATTGCTTCTGCCATTATTTATTGGATGTACTGAGGGCGCTAAGTGTGTTTGATGGGGCGAGTAAGCCAAAGAGGTTTTTTGGGTTTTCAAGCGCTGGGATTAAATCGATCATTTCTCCTTCGTCGAGCGCTTTCGCGGTGTTTTCTAGGTGGCAAAGAGCCGAATAGTCTTCTAGGGCAAAGCCTACGGAATCAAATAGCGTTATTTGACTGTCTGATTCCCTGCCACGTATTTCACCTGTGATCACTCGCCATAAATCATGGGTTGGATAATCTTCTGGCATTTGTTGAATCTCTCCTTCCACTCGAGTTTGAGGTTCATATTCAACAAAGGTTTTGGTCATATTAAGTATGTCAGGGTGAAGTTCGGTTTTTCCAGGGCAATCACCGCCTATCGCATTGATGTGAACACCGCTTGAAACCATGTCAGGTGTTAAAATATCGGCATTTTTCTTATCTGCTGTACAGGTAGTGATAATATCTACGTTTTTGCAAGCGTCTTGTGGTGAGTTGACTTTGATTATTTGTAAATTTGGGTAGGCGACTAAGTGCTCTGCAAGTTTATTCATGGCGTCCAGATCAATATCAAAAATCTGTATCTCAGTAATGCCTAGCAGGGTATGAAACGCAATGCATTGAAATTCACTTTGTGCGCCACACCCGATCATAGCCATACGTTTGACGTTTTTTCTTGCCAAGGCTTTGGCGGCCATAACAGAGGTTGCAGCGGTTCTGAATGCGGTGGTGATGGTTAATTCAGAAAGTAGGGTGGGCATACCGGTTTCTACTTCGGCGAGTGCGCCAAATGCCATGACAGTCGAAAGCCCCTTAAAGGTGTTGGCAGGGTGCCCATTCACAAATTTGAAGGCATACTTTTCAGTGTTGGCCACTGGCATGAGCTCAATGACGCCAATATCACTGTGGCTTGGGACTCTTGCGCATTTATCGAAAGATTCCCACTCGCAATAATCATGCTCAAGTTGTTCGGTAAGGCCTGACAAAAATTGCGTTAGACCTTTTTTTTCGATGATGCGTTGAATACAAAGAGTATCTATAAATCGTGTCACGGTGAAACTCCTATGAGTAAAAGTAAGATGGATTCTCCTTTTGGGAATGTTATTTAAATTTTACTCTACACTTCTTTAGACCGATTTCTAGATGATGGTTCAGTGTGTGGTTGAGCAAGCTAAACTTAACTGAATTGCGTGTGTCAAATGGAGACCCTTTTGTTATATTAAGAGAGAGGTTGTTTTCATGAGTAAGTTGAATATTGGAGTGGATGAAAAGCATAAAAAGATCATCGCCGAAGAACTATCCAGTCTGCTGGCGGACTCTTATACCTTGTACTTACAAACACACAATTTTCATTGGAATGTTGTGGGGCCTAAATTTCACGATTTGCATCTTATGTTTGAAGACCAATATACAGAATTGGCTGAGGCAGTAGATGAGATAGCAGAGCGAATCAGAACGCTTGATGCGCCCGCACCTGGTACTTATAAGTCATTTTCTCAGGTGAGTCATGTAAAGGAAGTTGAAGGAGTGCCCAAGGCGGAAGAGATGATCAAAATACTTAAAGAAAACAATGAACTTGTTGTCGAAAGTTGCCGTAAAGTCTTAAAGGTTGCTCAGGAAGGTGAGGATGAGTCGACAGTATCTTTGGCGTCAGACCGGATGCGAATCCATGAAAAAACTGCCTGGATGCTGAATTCTATGGTGCAATAGTTTCTGAGAAATACCGTTATTCAGTTTTATTAATTAACATTCTTCTAAAGTTCTCGGTCTTTCTTTGTTTTCATGGCAGAAGAAAGGCCGCATTTCTCATTGTAAAAAATCCCTGTTTTTGATATCTTGGCGTCCCATCTTGAGCGACTATAATAGTTGAGAGTTTTTTGTTTGCTAAGTAAAAGCTAGGGATTAAATTCTGGGCTGACTCTGTTAGGTTGCGCTTTATCATGTGCTCAAACAGATATCAAACCAGGGAGTAAATGGTCAGGAATTAGTCGCAAGCTATAGCAGCTCTCGTCTCCCATCAAATTTTTTTAGGTTAGGTAATGACGCGTTATATATTCGTCACAGGTGGCGTTGTGTCTTCTTTAGGCAAAGGGGTAGCTTCTGCCTCTCTAGGTGCAGTGCTAGAAGCACGCGGGTTAACCGTTTCTATGATGAAGCTTGATCCGTACATCAATGTAGATCCGGGGACAATGAGCCCTTTTCAGCATGGAGAAGTCTTTGTTACCGAAGACGGTGCTGAGACGGATTTAGATCTAGGCCATTACGAGCGTTTTGTTAATACTAAAACCACCAAGCGCAATAATTTCACCACAGGCTCTGTATACGAAACTGTACTTAAAAAAGAGCGCCGTGGTGATTACTTAGGCGCAACGGTTCAAGTGATTCCTCACGTTACAGATGAAATTAAAAAACGTATTCTACAAGGCCCTGGGGATGTGGATATCGCTTTGGTCGAAGTGGGCGGTACGGTTGGTGATATTGAATCTCAGCCTTTTCTTGAGGCCGTCAGGCAATTAAAAATAGAATTAGGTAATGACAATGCCTTGCTCATTCACTTAACTCTAGTGCCTTATATCAAAACCGCTGGCGAAACGAAAACTAAACCGACGCAACACTCCGTTAAAGAGTTACGGGGTATTGGTCTAATCCCTGATATTCTCATTTGTCGATCAGAAGTTGAGCTAGATAAAGCTGCACGTAATAAAATTGCACTATTTACCAATGTGGAAGAACGTGCCGTTATTTCGATGGCGGATGCCAAAACTATTCACTCAGTCCCTCGTGCTCTCAAAGAGCAAGGCTTGGATGACATTGTTGTTGAAAAATTTAAACTGGATTGCCATGAGGCTGATTTAAGTGAATGGGATCGCGTGGTCAGCAATGAATTAAACCCAACAACTAGCGTTGAAATTGCTATGGTGGGTAAATACATGGAATTGTTAGATGCTTACAAATCATTAATTGAGGCAGTTAAGCATGCGGGCATCCATTTGCAAGCCAAGGTAAATATTGATTTTATTGATGCCGAGACAATCGAGCAAGAAGGCACGGCTTGCCTTGAAGGCAAAGATGCAATTTTGGTGCCGGGTGGATTTGGTCATCGTGGTGTTGAAGGTAAGATCAAAACAGTTCAATTTGCACGCGAAAACAATATTCCTTATTTAGGTATCTGTTTGGGTATGCAAGTTGCGGTGATTGAGTTTGCACGTAACGTCTTAAAATTAGCGGATGCCAATAGCACCGAATTTAATAAAGAATCTGAGCATCCGGTGGTAGGATTAATCACCGAGTGGGTTGATGAGTCAGGCAGCAAAGTTGAGCGTAGCGAAGCTTCTGATATGGGTGGCACCATGCGCTTGGGTAAACAATTGACACACTTAATTGATGGCTCACAAGCCGCTAAGGTATACGATTCACTCGAAATCTATGAGCGTCATCGTCATCGCTATGAAGTAAACAATCATTACCTTGAGGATCTTAAAAAAGCCGGTTTATCTATTAGTGGCTTATCCTTTGATAAAAGCCTTGTGGAAGTGGTTGAGCTTCCTGATCATCCATGGTTCTTAGCTTGCCAGTTCCATCCTGAGTTTACTTCTACGCCAAGACTTGGTCATCCGTTGTTTAGCGCTTTTGTCGGCGCAGCACTGAAGCAAAAAAGCCTATCGGCTCAAAATAGTGCACAAGCCAGCTAAGGAATTCGCTATGAAAACGATTGAATTTGCAGGTATTCAACTTGCCAATGATCTGCCTTTTGTTTTATTTGCAGGAATGAATGTCTTGGAATCCAAGGCGTTGGCAGAGGACATGGCAGGCATTTATAAATCGACCTGTGAAAAACTAGGCATTCCCTATGTTTTTAAGGCGTCTTTTGATAAAGCTAATCGCTCAAGTATGTTTTCTTTTCGCGGCCCTGGTCTTGATGAAGGCCTAAAAACGTTGGATCATATCAAAAATACCTTTGATGTCCCGGTAATTACCGATGTGCATGAGCCTTATCAAGCTGAGGCTGTTGCGCAAGTTGCTGATGTGTTGCAATTGCCTGCTTTTTTATCAAGGCAAACTGATCTTGTGGTGGCGCTTGCTAAAACACAAAAAGTCATCAATGTAAAAAAAGCACAGTTTCTAGCCCCCCATGAAATGAAGCATATTTTGACTAAGTTTGCCGAAGCCGGAAATGAAAAAGTCATTCTTTGTGAGCGCGGCACTATGTTTGGCTATAACAATTTGGTGGTTGATATGCTGGGATTTAGGCAAATGAAAGCCCTAGGTGCGCCTGTGATGTTTGATGTCACGCATGCCTTACAGCAGCCGGGCGGTTTGTCTGAGTCAGCCGGTGGGCGTCGTCAACAATCTGTTGACTTAGCATTAGCGGGTATGAGTCAGGGAATTTCTAGCTTGTTTTTAGAAGCGCACCCAAACCCTGATGTTGCCAAATGCGATGGGCCATGTGCACTACCTTTGGATGCACTTGAGCCCTTTTTAGTACAAGTTAAAGCCATTGACGATTTGGTTAAAGGTTTTACACCAATAGATATTCAATAAAATATTCCCCATAGTTTCAGTAAAAAAATCAAGAAGTGGAGCAGTTGTATGGCACAAATTAGCGATGTATTAGCCTTTGAAGTGATGGATTCTCGTGGGAACCCAACGGTTCAAGCTGAGGTTCTATTGGACGATGGCTCAGTGGGTGTTGCGATTGCCCCTTCTGGTGCATCAACAGGCTCTAGAGAAGCGTTGGAACTTCGGGATGGCGATAAGTCTCGCTACTTGGGTAAAGGTGTGACTAAAGCCGTTGCGAATATCACGGAAACCATCAAGCCATTATTGGTAGGTAAAGATGCCTCTGATCAAGCAGCGATTGACCAATTAATGTTGGATGCTGATGGCACGGACAACAAAAGTGTCTTGGGTGCCAATGCGATTCTTGCCGTGTCACTGGCCAATGCAAAGGCCGCTGCGGCAGCCAAGAAAGCGCCCTTATATCAACATATTGCAGCGCTTTTTGGTAACGATACTTTAACTTTGCCGGTGCCTATGATGAATATCATCAATGGCGGTGAGCATGCGGATAATAATGTTGATATTCAAGAGTTCATGGTTCAGCCAGTCGGCGCTAAAACCTTCTCAGAGGCTTTACGTTGTGGGGCGGAAATTTTCCATGCGTTGAAGTCGGTATTATCAAAACGTGGCCTATCAACAGCTGTGGGTGATGAAGGCGGTTTTGCACCAAACTTGCCATCTAACGAAGCGGCGCTTGAAGCCATTAGCGAAGCGGTTGCCAATGCAGGTTACAAGCTGGGTGATGATGTGACCTTAGCGCTTGATTGCGCGTCTTCAGAATTTTATAAAGACGGTAAGTATGACCTAGCAGGCGAAGGTAAAGCGTTTGATGCCGAAGGTTTTGCTGATTATTTAGCAGAATTGAGTGCAAAATACCCTATTATTTCTATCGAAGATGGCATGGATGAAAGCGATTGGGATGGCTGGAAAGTCTTAACCGATAAAATTGGCGATAAAGTCCAGCTCGTCGGTGATGATTTGTTCGTCACCAACACTAAGATCCTAAAAGAGGGCATCGATAAAAAGATTGGTAACTCCATCCTCATTAAATTCAACCAAATTGGGTCGTTAACAGAAACGTTAAATGCGATCAAAATGGCACAGGATGCAGGTTTTACCGCGGTTATCTCTCATCGCTCAGGTGAAAGCGAAGATGCAACCATTGCTGATTTGGCAGTGGCAACTGCTGCTGGTCAAATTAAAACCGGCTCTTTATGTCGATCTGATCGTGTGGCGAAATACAACCGTTTATTACGAATCGAAGCAGAATTAGGCGATAAGGCAGTTTATAGAGGAAAAGCGGAATTTTCTCAGTTAGACTAATACATTAAGCAGTGTAGAAAAAGGCGTTGATTTAACGCCTTTTTTGATTCTCAAAGGTTTTTATTTATCACTATTGGTTGTGCAGAAAACGTATGAAAGAGGAGGGAAAGACATGAAATGGCTCAATATCAGTCTGATTCTCATTCTTCTTTTGTTACAAGCGAAATTGTGGTTTGGTGAAGGCAGTGTCGTTGAGATGCTCAATACGCAGCAAAAAATGGCGGTTCAAATTCAGGCTAACGAAGCTGCAATCATTCGTAATGAAAAGCTGACGCAACAAGTGCTTAGTTTGCAGCAAGGTGATAAGGGCGTCGAGGCTTATGCTAGACGCGAACTCGGCCTGATCAAACCTGATGAAACCTTCTTTTTTTTCGTCAATGATGAAAACTGATTTGTCGCAGTATTCCATGTATGTCTGATTTTTCTGATTTAAGTGATCATTCACCTCTCTGGGTTGTTATTCCTTGTGCGGGTTCTGGCAGTCGAATGCAACAATCAACGCCAAAACAATACTTGCCACTATTGGATGCGACGGTCATTGAGGCGACTTTATCTTGTTTTACGCAGCGAGTGGATGTGAAACACATATTAATTGCTGTTGACGATCAAGCGCGGTTTCTCGATCGCGTGCAGTTGCCCCCTAAGGTCTCCTTGGTCGATGGCGGTTTAACCCGTGCAGAATCTGTACAAAATGCACTGTCAATGATTGCTGATGAAAATGCATTAGTGGCCGTTCATGATGCGGCACGACCTTGCCTTAGACAGTCACGTTTAGATCAGCTCTTTTTAGTTGCTCAAAACAATGCACAGGGTGCGCTGTTCGTAGAGCCCTGTGCTCAAACAGCAAAGCGTGTCATTGATCGTCAAATTATTGAAACGCTGGATCGTTCGTCAATATACTTTTCACAAACGCCACAGGTTTTTCCGTTAGCGTTATTGCAAAAGGCATTTCAGCAGGTTGAATTGAGCGCAGTCACAGATGAATGCCAAGCCATTGAATCCTTAGGATTTACACCTGCCATGGTTGAAAGCGATAAAGAAAACATTAAGATAACCTACCCAATAGACCTGTATATAGCCGAGCAGTTGTTGTTGAAGATTCGAGAGGATGAATCATGAGAATAGGGCATGGGTTTGATGTACACGCATTTGGTGAAGGCGATGCCGTAATTTTAGGTGGCGTGCGTATCCCATATGAAAAAGGCCTTGTTGCACACAGTGATGGTGACGTCTTACTGCATGCTTTGTGTGATGCCTTATTGGGTGCGGCAGGCCTTGGTGATATAGGCAAATGCTTTCCTGACACGGATGATGCGTATAAAGGCATAAATAGCCGAGAGCTATTAAGGCATGTTGTTACTCAGTTGGCATCCAAAGGTTATGTCGTGGGTAATGCCGATATTACTTTAATAGCCCAAGCACCCAAGGTGTCCGCCCATACCAAGGTTATGGAGCAATATATCGCAGATGATCTGAATATTTCTGCGGATTGTGTCAACATTAAAGCGACAACGACCGAAAAATTAGGCTTTGTG